>CAKUDE010000018.1 GCA_934645175.1 uncultured Oscillospiraceae bacterium | reverse complement strand
CTGCCAGTTGCCGAGAAACCCGCTCGTCGCCACGATCTCGCCCGAGACCACCGCGTTTGTCGCCTGCAGCCGTCCGCCTGCATCCACGGCGAACGCATCCTTTATGGAAAGCCCCTCCGTGCCGAAGTAAAGCCCGCTCCCGCTCCACTGGTTTTCCGTCCGGTAAATGCTCGTCTCCGAAACCGTCCAGGGCCCGAGGCTGGAGCCTGCCGCCGCCGTGACCGTGCCGGTCAGTACTGCATTGTAGGCCTCCAGCGTGCCCGCCGGAAAGTGGAGCTTCTTATCCGTCAGATACGCGACCTCCTGCCCGTCCTGCCAGAAGCTCAGCCGCCCCGGCGTCACGGTCAGAAGCTCGTTTCGCGTCCGGTCCAGCACGGTATTCCCCTGTGAAACCGTTGTCTCGATGTTGCCCACGCCCACGCCGTATACCGGGCTGACGCCGTTATAGTAAAGAAGCCCGGTCTTCACGTACTGCCGGGAGTTTACCGTCAGCTTGTTGTTGACGCCCGCCGTGTAGCCCTTGAGCTGGTCCGTCGTGCCCTTGAGCTGGTTGGTCGTGTCCTCAATCTCGGCGGCGTAGTCGTAGACCTGGGAGATTGCCGTCTCGTTTGCCTCCAGCGTCAGCTTCAGCTCCTCCTGGTACCTCCCGAAGGTGGACACCGCCACATATTTCCCCTCCAGCACCGCCCGGAAGCTCTCCGACTCCCGCGCCGCGTAGTCCGCCGTCTTCAGAATCAGGGACCGGAGCGAGGCCCAGCCGCCCAGCACCGTCTGCCGCTCCGCGTCCGGCAGGCCACTTCCGTCGATGGCCTGCGAGACCTCCCGCAGCACCGCCTGCGCCGACCAGTCCGCGCCGTTGAGCTGCTCCGTCAGGGAAATCAGATACCGCCGGAGGCCTTCCACCTGCCCCTCCACGCTCCCGCCGCCCATCGGCGGGTATTGTAATGTCAGGCTGCCCATGCTACAGGTGGAAGTGCGGCGCGTACTGCGCCGGCGTGTGGCTGCGGTTGTAGGCCGCCTGGAATGCGGAGTAATACGAGCTGTAGCGGCTGAGCGCGTTGTTGCTCCTGGCGTCCTCTCCGTTGGCCTCTGCAATCTTCATATCCAGGTACCATCGGTAAATCTCGTCATACGGCCACGGCACCAGCAGCACCGTATCAAAGTCCACCGGCTCCGCGTAGCCCGTAAACGCCTCCGGCTGCGTTTCCTCCGGCGCCGTAGCCGCCGCTCGGTCAAACGGATCGTCCACCCGGACCCACGGCTCCTGCGCCTGCGGCTCCTGCGTCAGGTGCGTGCAGATAATCTCTTTATAAACGACGCCGTCCAGCTCGCTGAGCCACCGGACCTTGTCGATGTTTTCGTATTGATTCGGCGTCAGACGGTCGACCGTCTCAATCGCCTCCCGGATTGTCATTGCCTTTCCTCCCTTCGAAAAAAGGGGCGCTCGCCGCGCCCCTCTTCCCTTACGCCTTCAGCGCCTGCCCCTCGCGCAGACGCTGCATCTGCTCCTGGTTCTCGGCCTCCTGCAGCATTGCGTGCTCCAGAACCTCTGCAACCGCCTCCGGCACCTCCACGGGCTTCCCGCGCGGCACCTGGTAGGGCCTGCCGTTCACGCATACAAACTCAAACTGCTGCACGTTGTTGCCCTCTGCCCGCGGCAGAAAGATCGTGCGCATTCCGCCTGCGGTCTCCGCCACTGCGGTCTCCGCCACTGCGGTCTCCGCCACTGCGGTCTCCGCCGCTGCGGTCTCAGCCTTCGTCATGGCTCCTCCTCCTTAGTTCGCGGCGTCGTCGCCGGAATACTTGCTCCTCGACTCCACGCGCACCATGCGGTCCTGGTACAGGATCTTGGTCGCCGTGGAGAACTTATAGCCAAGCGTCGAGAACTGGTCCAGCGGGCCGCCCGCCTGGCTCTTGTCCTTGATGATCATCTCCAGCGCGCCGCCCTCCGGGTCGATCATGCCGAACGCGTCCTTGCCCAAAAACAGCGTCGCGTACACGCTGTAGTAGACCGCCGGGTTTCCGCTGGCCGCCGCCGTCTTCACCGGGCAGGTGGAGTTGTTAAAAATCTTCGCCTCCGTGGTCTCGATGAAGCGCACGCCGTGCAGCTCGCCGATTTCGCCGTTGAAAAGCTCCGTCGTCGCCGCATACTTGTGCGCCTCAATCCACTCGTTGCTGGACCGCAGATCGTACGCGACCGACGGGTGGATGATGGCAATGTACTTGCCGTTGATCCTCGGGGCCTTCATTTTTTTGAGCGTCGTCACCGCCCGGTTGACCTCGTCCGGCGTCAGCCTGGACGTGTCGTCGAGCGCCGCCCGGCTCTCAACTGCCGTGTGCGTGCCGGATACCACCTTGTCGCAGTACTGCACCGACGTGCCGGCCATCAGCGCGTCGCGCACCAGCTTGTCCTGCGTCGTGCCCGCCGAAGCGCCAAGCTCCTCGGTCGCGCCGAGAATCACATCGTCAATCGCGTGCAGCTCCAGCTGGTCCGATACCGCCACATACGTGCCGTACTGGTCAATGGTCTGCGTAATCGCGCTCTGGCCGAGCTTCTGGCCCGTGGGGATCACGCCTTCGGTCAGCTTCCCGGCGTCCGCCAGCGTGTTCCACTTGCGCCATTCTACGCTCTTGCCCTTGCCCTTCGGCAGTGGCTGCTTCTTTGCAAACTGCGCATGGATCAGCTCCGGCCGCGCGTTCTCCAGCAGCTCCGTGTCGTAGTAGGTCTTCATGGTGCTGGTCAGCGTGTCCGCACCGGAGAAGGCCGTTGTCGCGCCTGTGTAGGCGTTTACATAGTTGCCCGTCGCGTTGACGAGCGCGCCGCCGCCGTCCGGCGCATAAAAAATCTTGGTGAAAAATCTCATAGGTTACTCCTTCCCGGGGGCTCAGAGTTGGATTCTGTCCCCCCTCATCACACGTTTTTTGATTTCCGCGCGCTGCTCGCGCGTCCACTTGCTGGGGTCCTGGTCCAGGGCGACGCCCGGCCCCGCGTTCGCGGCGGCCTCCTGGGGCCTTGCTCCGTTGGCCTGCACGGTGGATACCACCTGCTGCTGCGCCGCCTGCGCCACCGCCTGCAGCTTCGCCCTGTCGATCTCGTCCTTGTGCAGCACCTCGTAGGCCGTCATCGCCGGCACGCCGTTTGCGACCAGCCGCCCGAAGGCCGGGTTCTGCAGCTCTGCAGAGAGGTCCGCGCCGGGGTAGCGCTGCCGCACCGTTTCAAACTGCCCCACCAGCTGCTCAAACTCCTGCCGCCTTGCCTCCTCCTGCCGCATCTGCTCGTTGCTCCGGAGCAGCTGCGCGTTCTGAAGCTTTGCCTGCTGCAGCTCCATCGCGGTCTCCACGGGGATGCCCTTTTCCAGGGCCTCCGCCTCGTAAAACCGCTTGTCGCCTGCCAGCTTTTTTTGCAGCGCGTCAAAGTCGGCCTTGGAAAGATCCGACATGTCCACGCCGTAGAGCTGCCCCAGCGTGTCGAGCACCGGCGTCAGCCGGTCCAGCTGCTGCTTCTGGCCCTTGAGCCTGTCGCGCACAATTCCCTGCACGCGCTTCTGGAAATCCTGCTTGTACTTGCCCTCGATCAGGCTCTCAAAGCTTTCCTCCTGCGCCTGAGCGACGGGCGCTTGCTGCGTGCCTGCCGGCTGCTGGCTGGCCTGTGCCGCCTGCTGCTGGCCTCCGCTCGTTGCCGGCGTGGCGAGCGCCGCTTCTCCGCCTGCCCCCTCCGGGGCGAAAAAAACAAAAAATCGCATAAAGTCCTCTCTGCCCGTCGGTGGGCGATCCCGAATTTATCGCTCGGCCTCCCGGCCGGTTGATACGTTATTCCGGCTGCGCAGCCTCCTGCGCCCGCTCCCGGGCGTTTTTCACGTGCGCGGCCTCCTGCCGTGCGTCCCCCTGCGGCAGCTCTGCCGCCGCTCCCTGCGGCGCGGGTGCCTGCCCCGGAAGAATGCTCTGTGCAAGGCCCTCCGCCATCTGCGGGTCGAACTTCTGCGCCAGGTTGAGGGCCAGCCCCTGCCACTTCGCAAGTTCCTGCTGCAGCGTCCCCTGCTGCGTAATCTTCTGCGCCAGCTCCTCCTTGCCCTCAAAGTCCATCGCGTCCAGCGCCAGCAGCGCCGGGAAACGTGCCTCCGGGTTGAAGAATCCCAGCTGATACAGCTGCAGCACCAGCTCATTCTGCGCAACCTTGGTGTACTCCGTCGCCTTTTGCGCCGATACCGTGATATCAAACACCGGCTTTCGCACAGCCTCCACGCCGCCAAGCCCCAGAAGCTTCTGTTCCTTTAGGTCTTGGTTGCTGTAGGTTACATACTCGTCCATCCCGCGCAGCCCCGTAATCCGGAACCGCCTTGGAAGGTCGTAGAATTGCCGGATGCGCTCAATCACCATCCGCACCATGCGTGCATACGCCCGGTACGCGCTCTTGGTGGAGTCCTTGGAGCTCCGGCCCGAGGCCTCCTGCAGCGCCGCAATCGCGCTCGCCGCCGTCACCCCGGAGGACGTGGAGCCGTTGTTGACGTCGGTGTTGCCCGTCGTCCATTTCAGCTCCTCAATCTTGTTGAGCAGGATGTTGATGTAATTGCTGTTGATCTGCATCGCGCTCACCGGCGCGATGGAGTCTGCGCCAAGATTCCCGTCCACGTGTACCAGCGGCTTTGTCCAGTCCGCGAACTCCTTTTCGTTCACTGCTCCGTCTGCCCGGATAAAATACCGTGGTGAGGATACCATCACCGCATTTTTTACAATCGCCTGGTTCAAAAGGTCAATCTGCTCCTGCGCGCTCTTGCCGATGTCGATGTACCCGTAACCGCAGATACTGCCCTTGACCGGGAACAGCGCGTCAATCACAAACGGGTAATCCCCGTCGTCGTACAGGCCCCGCTCCTGCATCTGCGGGTCGTTTTCCGTCGCGCTCAGCACCTCGTCGCCCACGAACTTACAGAAGTGCAGCACCGTCCGCCCGTTTACAAGCTTTTTGTAATACCAGTCGACCACAAGGGACTTTCCCGCCGTGTCAATCGCGTCGTCCGTCTTGTACCTTGCCACGAGCCCCGGATCTGAGCGGAGCTTCCCATCCAGCTCCGGGTAGCGCTGCACCAGCGTCTCGTTGTCGATGAGCTCTGTGTAAAACACGTTCCGGCTCTTCTGCAGGTCCGTCACGCCGGGCTCCCAGAAGAGGTTCAGAAGATCCACTTCCTTCACGGCCACGTCGCCCAGCCCGTTGAGCTTGTTCCCGTCCCACAGGATCGCCCATGCAAGCGTGCCCTGCTTCATTTTCGTCCAGTTGGAGTCTGAGTACGTTTGTTCGAAATCGTTCTGCTCCAGGATCACCGGCACAATCGACGTCAGCATCTGCGCCTCCGCCCGGTCCGCCGCCTCTCTTGGCCGGATGGCCGGGGCCGGATAGGCTGCAATCGCGTCCGCGTGCTTGCCCATAATCACGTTGAAGAGCCACGCCGAGCGCCACCTTGCGTCAAACGGGTTCCCGCCCGTGCGCATTTCCTCCCAGCTGCGGAGCTTCCACCATTCCTCTGACGCTACAATCCGCTGCTCCAGCCGGCTTTTTCCCGCCTTGTAGCGCTTGAGCGTTTCCATTGCCGCCTGAATCTGCGCCTGCCCGATGGCCGGCACAACCTCCGTCAGCTGTATATTCTGCTCGTCCATGCTCTCCTCCTTACGCGTCGCTTCCGTACTCCATCAGCCTTGCCAGGCTGTAGAGCCGGAAATCGCCGCTCCCTGTCATCTTAAAGCGCAGGTGGTCGCACCGGCAGGGCCGTATGGGAAGCAGGAAGCTTTTGAGCTGCCTTCCCTCCATGTGCCCCGCGTGCCGCCACTGGCCGTCCGAATCGTACTGCACCCAGAAGTCGCACCGCGAGCCCTTCGGCAGCTGCATCCTGAGATTCAGCCGCGACACATACTTCTTTCCCACCGACCCGAAGCCAAGCACCCCGGTCTCCGCCGACCATGAAACCGCGCCCTCCTTCGTCCCGGCGCTTGCGTACACGCTCCAGAGCTTCCCGTCCCCGTCCAGGAAATAAAGCTCGTCCTGCACGCGCGCCATCTGCACGGCCTTTGTCGCGTCCTCCCTGTGCCAGAGCCCGCTCTTCGTGTCGTAAACAAACAGGTGCCAGCTGTCCCTGGCGTCCTGCATGGAGATATAATATTTCCCGCGCACGCCGCCCGCGGCGGCGCTGCGGTAAAGCTCCGTCCCGAACGCCTGCGAGATCAGCACCGGCAGGCTCCCGTCGTAGACGCATACGCCGTCGCGCGCCTTGTAGTAAAGCCGCTCCGCGATGACCGCCAGGCTCTTCGCGCTCCCGTACTGCACCCCGCGCGCCTTCTGCTCTACCACCCGGTGCGCGCCCTGCGCGCTGGGATACACGCGGTGGAAGCAGTCCTCCTTGAAGAAGATCGGGCTCCCGGCAAGCGTCGCCGCGCCCGTAAAGCGCCCGTCCGTTCCGCAGCTGGCCCGCCAGGAATCGGTTGCAATGCCCTGGTAGCATTCCCAGTTCCTGAAGTCTCCCAGCTTGCAGCAGTACAGCTCGTTTACGGTCTTTCCGTCCGCCACGCCGTACCGGCAGCCCCAGAGCCGGTTTCCGCACTCGGTGATATAGTCCATATCCGGCACCGTCCGGCGCACGCGCACCGTCCCGCTCGTCTGTGGCGTGTAGCTGTTCAGGATTCCAATCACCACTAGGAAGTTTTCCCCGCAGCTTTGCACCACCTGCGCCCCGTTCAGCACGGCCGCGCTCCCGCTCAGGCCGGACAGCCGGACGCCGTCCCACTGCGAGATTCCGCGCCCCAGGCCGTTTGCCGTAAGCTTGACATACGTTGTCGGCACCGTGACCCATTGGCTCTGGGCGCTGCTCCACTGCCTGAGCTCCTTTGCGCCCGTGTCCAGCCAGTAAGCTCCGTTCGTGGGGCTTTCCGGCTTGGAGGATGCATAGGAGATCGCCGTCCCGTCCTGCTGGCAGCACGTGATGCTGACCTTGGCCGAGCTCGACGCCGTGAAGCTGTTTTCCTGCGCCATATAGCCGTTGTCGGTGTAGGCCTCCGTGTTGAAGTAATACCCGTCCGGAAACACGCACACGTAAGCGCCCATCGATACCAGCTGCTTCTCTCCCGCCGTGAGCGTCACGCCTCCCATATAGGGGCCCATGGAGGTCCCGCCGATGTAAAGAAGGCCGTTCTGCACCCATACCAGCTTGTCCCGCGCAATCAGTCCCTGGCAGCCGGGAATGCTCGCCGCCGCGCCGCGCCGGGGCCTTGCGCAAAGCAGCGGATATTCATCCGCCGTCAGATTCTCCATCTCGTAAAACGCGCCGTCGGCAATCCTCCGGTTGTGGTCGTACCCGGAAAATACCTCCGTCACCACCTGCTCCTGCGCAGGCTGCGTCAGCGCGGTAAAATTCATGTTTATCCTCCCATCGTGTTCAGTGGGTCGCTCAGGATTACCGGCTCCGGAATCCTCTTCATCGGCTTCACTGGCCGGGACATGCAGAAGTAGCGCCACTCGTCGCACACGTGATCCTCCAGCGTCGTGTCCAGGTCCTCCGGCCGGTGCTCGTCGTACATCATGAGCGGCACCGTCCGCAAAAACGCCCTGCAGGTGCGGAAGACATACATGCGCGGATACCCGTTTTCGTCAAACTGCAGCCGGTAATGGCACTGCATCCAGCCCGGAATCCGCTTGTTGTCACCCGGCGTAAAATACACGCGGTGCCTTGCCGCCGTCTGCGCCACGCTCTCCCCGCGCGACGCATCCCAGATCGAGGGGTCCGCGACGCCCGTAATCCGTTTGCCCCTCAGCCAGGGGTGCTCGCGCTCCAGCTTCGCAATCCGCTCGAACTGCTCGTCCGGCGTCCATTTGACGCCCTCGTTCGGTGTCCTCGTGCAGCCGTAGAGCTCCAGAATCCGGTAGATGACGCCGTCGTAGTCTACCGCCCACCACGCGCAGGAGAAGGGCTTGCCGTAGCCGAAGTCGTAGCTCCGGCAGATGGTCCAGCCGGGATCGATCTCAAACGGCTCAATCACGTGCGTCCGCACGCGCGTTTTGTACCCCTCCGGATTGTCCACGAAGTCCTCAAAGAACTGCCCCTCGTACACGTCCCACCGTCCGTCCTTCCACGCGGCGCGCAGCGTCGGCGGCAGGTTCTCTAACTCCCGCAGGTAGTCCGGCTGCGTCCGCATGAGCACCTTGTTGTCCTCGACGCGCGCCTGGATAAAAAAATAATCGTCCGGGCTCTCGTCCTGGTTAAAATTCCGGTCGACGAACACCCGTTTGAAATACGCGTGCCCCGGCCCGCCTGGGTTCAGCGTGTAGTAGGTCCGCTTCGGCAGGCCGTTCGTGCCGCGCACGCAGAGATTAATCTTGCGTATCCAGCTCTCCTGCAGCTGCCCGGCCTCGTCCAGAAATACCACGTCGTACTCCGCGCCCTGGTATTGCCCAAGGTCGCCCTCGTTCGCGCAGTAGCCAAACGAGATCGTCGCGCCGTTCGGAAACCGGAAGACCTTGTCCGCCCGGTTGTACCTCGCGAAGCCGTCCAGCTCCGCCAGCAGCTGCTCGATGTGGTTGTTCTGTAGCTCCTTGTAGGTCCTGCGGACAATCAGAATCTTGATTCCCGGATACCGGAACGCCAGCAGCTTCGCCTTCGTCCGCACGGCCCAGCTCTTCCCGCCGCCTCGTGCCCCACCGTAGGCAATATGCCTGTGCCGGTCCCGCAGAAACAGCGCCTGCTTCGGCTGCGCGCGGCCGAGATCCAGCGTCCTCATCCGCTCGCCTCTTCCGCGTCGCACTCCAGGACTACGCGCGGCGTCTGGTCCTGCTTTTCCTCCTCCGCGTCCCGGCGATAGCGGAACCCGTATTCCAGCGCGAACTGCGCGCCCCGCTGGGAATCCCGCTCAAACAGCTTTTCCGCCGTATATTGTTCCACGCGCATCTGCGCGCGCGAAATCGCGTCAAAAAATTCTTTCTTTCCCTTGTAGTTGTACAGGCTCTGCCGGCAGGAGAAGCCGAGCGCCAGCGCCAGCCCCGGAATCGTCGGCGGCTTCTGGCCTACCCAGATTGGCGTGCCGTCCTTTTGGTTGAAGACGATCCGCCCATCCTCGTCCCTCAGGAGCTCTCCCTTGCAGCTCTCAAAATATGCTTCAATCAGCCCCTCAATCTGCTCTACGGACTCGTATTGCGGCTTCCGTGCCATCTCTCGCGCCTCCCCTCTGCTTTTATCCTAGCATCCCCCTGATTGCTTTTCACCCCACGCCCCGGCCTCTTCTTTTTTTGTAAAATTTTAAAAAACCTCTTGACATTTACACGCATTGCGTGTATAATAAGACCATAAGATAAAGCAAGGCGATAAGCCGGAAAGAGGTACAGCATGAAAAAGACCACGATCGAGAGAATTATCCGCAACGCCGTCGAGGGCAGAATTGATACCGTAATCGGCAGATACACCTATCGCTTTAACGTCAATACCTGCGCTGTCTCCCGCTGCCTGACCGACAATATCGGCCTCATGTGGATCGGCTCTGACGGAAGCCGCAGCGACGCCTGGACCGTCGTTGCGCACGCTTGATGCGCACCCGGATTTGCCACATGTGCGGCAAACCAGAATGAGCGCATGCAGGAATGACCTGCATGCGCTTTTTCTTTTTGCTTTTTATTCCGCCTTTTCGTAATGCCGGAGCTTCGCCCCGGCGATGCTGCATTTTTTGTAGTCAAAGCTCGCGCAGTACCGCTCCAGGTAGTCTGCGGTCTCCCGCCGCTCCGGGAATACGAGCACGCATTCCCCCTCGCAGCGGATCGTCTTTTTCCCTGCGGCCTGCCAAAATGGGCAGATGTACTCCTTGTGCCAGTAGTCGCTCACGGGCCATCCCTCCTTCGTGCCAAAACGCTACACATTTACAAGGCTTAAATAAGGCGGCTCCCAAACCGCTTGCACTCGTCGTTTTTTGGGTCCCATACATATTTAAAATAGAGCAGGCCGTACTGCGTCGCCCTGGCCTCCACGAGGACGTAGCCGCGCGGCGCGACCGGCGGACGCTCCACGCTGTAATCCCGGACGGCCTCCGTCGCAGGCTCCGGCTCCGGCCGGACGCAGCTGCGGCTCGCCTTGTAGCGGTGGCCCCCGAACTCCTTGCGCCAGTGTCCGTGCAGGTAGTTTGCAAGCGCCGTGTAGTCCTGCCCGTGGTCTACTTTATTCCCATTTTTATCCATGTAGTAATTATGCCTGCGCAGGTGCTTGCAGTCGATTACGCTGCCCATCCCCCAGAGCCTGCCCAGCGCCTCCTCCGGAATCCCGTCCGTGATCAGGTGCAGGTGGAACCGGTTGGTGCTCTTGCCCTTGCCGTACACCATCACGGTCTTACTCTCCGGATAGTGGTACTGCAGGCGGCGGAAGAGATTATCCCGAATCCTGCGCATCTCCTGCGCGGTATGTACCTCGTGCTCTGCGTCGAGCGTGAGGGTAGAGTAGAGGCTGGCGGGCGAAAAGCTTGCGTTGACCATCGCCGCGAAGCGTGCAGCGGAGACCTTGCCGTTAAACTCGTCCCGCTCCGCCTGCGTCTGGAAGCGCGGCTTGCGCGGCTTGCTATCCTTAAAGTCCGTGCGCTCTGCCACCTTGTACACGATCTGCTCGCATACCGCCCCGGCAAACTTCCGCCTCTTGCACCTCTTCATGTCCGCTCCTCCTTTTTCTGGCCGTTCAAAGCATGGCCGGACTCTCCGGCCATGCGTTCAGCGGCTAGCTTTCTATCGTTGCCCGCTGCGACTGGCGGGTAAATTTCCGGTCGACGCACAAATAGCAGTTGGTGCAGCTCCATGCGCCCTTGTAGTTGTTCCGCCGTGGGCAGCGTACATTGTAGCAGGTGCCTCTTTCCGCCCGCCGCTCCTGCGCGCAGGCGGAATTGCTGCGCTCCCTGTCCGCGGCTCCAAACATGTTGATCATTTTTTGTGCTCCTTCTTTTTGTTTGGGGGCCGGAATCCCCGGCCCCCTGCAGCGACGGATTTTTACCGTCTGCACCTGCCCCGCAGGCGAGCCGCCCTTATCTGCTCAGGCAGCTTGGCAAGAGGTAACACACGATGCCGCCAGGCGGTCCCAACGCCCGGCATGGGGTGACGTTGATAATTCTTCTTCGGCGCGCACGTCCCACACGCGCCGTTTTTATCCCTCCGGGCACGGGCCGGGCCGCCACCCGCCCGCGCCTCGGAGGTGCAAAAGCCGTCCGGGTGTCCCCGCCGCGCAGCCAATGGCGAAGCCGCGCGGCCATCAGCCCATTTTAATTTGCTCCGGACGGCGGATTGCCTGTATGCTTGCGCCAGCGCCCATCCTCGCCCTTTACGAGCGGCAGCGCCCGGCGCCTGGCGAGCTCGTCTGCATCCCACCCGCATTTGCTGCAGTCCTGTGTGCCCGCCTCCGTCTTACAGGGCTTGACCTTGCCCAGCATGCACGGCTCCTTTGACCCTGTACTCATGCTACACCTCCTGGATATCGATCCCGAATTTTGCCCGCATAAACTTGCGGTTGCGCAGATACTCCTTTGTCCGCGTCGCCCTGGACTTTACGTCCTCCACGACGAGCTGCCCGCCGAGGCGGTACGAAAAGTCTGCCGTGTACCGGATCGCGCGGACCCGCTCTCCCGTCTCCGTGACGTAGCTCTCCTGCAGCGTAAACTGCGGCTGCAGGCGCAAATCCGTGATGATCCCGCGCCGCAGCATCGTCATCAGCTCGTCGTAGCGCCTGGCCTCCTTTTGGCTGTCGAACCGGATTCCGGCCCGCTCGGTCGGCGTGCTGTGGTATTTTGTCTGCTTTGTCGTCTGCGTGCCGGGAGTGACCTTTTTGGCGTAAAGCTCCCGCATCCTCGGCGGCATATCCGCCGCGCTCTCAAACCTCAGCCCGCTCATCCGTCCGCCTCCCATTCTTCCGCCGCTCCCGCTTTTTGCGCCGGATGCTCTGTTCCGCCGCCGTAAGCTCCAGCCAGGCGAGCGCCGCATTCCAGCCGCAGGCAAACTCCTCCGAGATAAACGCGCCCGGCTTTGCCTGCATCAGCTCCAGCGCGTCCAGATCAATCCACCTCATGCCCTCCACCGTCCATCCGCGCGCCGCATTTGCCGCAGAAATTATGCCAGCGAGAGCACAGTATCGCTCTGCAAGCCGGGCAGTGATCATACGGGATATTCACATGCACCATATTTTTACGATAAAGATTGGAGCCGTCAGCCGCAAACATGCCGATCTCCTCATGGTACCCCACAATCGTCCTCGTGCGCACTTCCGTCACCGGCATTCCATGCACCACATCCGCAACGTCCGCGGCGGGCTGACGCAGCAGGAGCGTTTTCACTCGCTGCGGTGTCCAGTTCGGATTCCTTGCGTTGTTTGCCTCAAAGTCTTTCAGCGCCGCTTCGCGGCTGATGTATTCATCAGACATTTCCCATACACTCCTTTACAGTTCTGTCCTTCATCTCCGGCGGCAGCGCTTCAAGTATTGGCATCCGTGATAGCATCTCAAGCTTCAAAAGCCTCTCAGCCTGCCGGTTCGTCAGCCTCGGTTCCCGCTTCTTAGGTGGCAGCTCCCCGTTCTTTGCCGCAATGGCCGTCGGGTTATGCTTGTGCTGTCCCATCGATTTCTCCTCCGCAGAACGGGCACTGGCGAAACTCAGCCATTCCTCTTTTCCTCCAACCCCGCCAACGCTTTTTCCGCAGCGGATAGCGTAAGAAAAACGCTTTTCCCAATTTTCCAGATATCCTGCAGAAGGAAAGCATCGGCCTCGATGTATGGCTTGCTTGTATCCGGCCATGTTTCGAACGTTCGTTTCAGCCTCCACACCGTATCGCCCACCTTGCACGGCAGTACGACGATCCGCCCGCCCTTGTCGGCCTCGGCAAGCTCTTTCATCCGTTTGTGGCTCCCATAGTTTTTGAGTGCAGACTCCAAAAGACAGTATTCGCCGTACATCTTATAGACTTGCTCCGGCGTCAGCCCCGTGTCCTCGTAGGCCGTGAGGCGCTCACACACTTCCGTCTCAAACGGGCAGTCCTTGATTTTGCACCCGCTGCCGTAGCACGGTTCCTTAAAACAGCGCGGATAATAGGCGTGTCCATTTCCCCGTTTCGTCAGTCGTTCCATGTCTCATACTCCTTCTCGATGTACTCGCAGTATGCCATTTCCAGCCGCGCACCTGCGCTTTCCGCTGCGTCCGGCAGGAAAACAACCGCGTCCGCCACATCGATCATAGCAAAGCAGATGCGCATATAGTCTGCTTTGGTCATTCCATCCGGCAGCTCGGCTGGATTTAGTACAACGTTCCCCTGCCATACCAGTTGTATTTCTGCCGCCGCAAATTTATCCCGATATCCCGGATCTCCTGTGATTTTACCGGCTATGTATACTTTTTTCACAGCTCGACCTCCCCGGTCAGGCTCTCGATGAGGTCATCGCTCAACCCCGGACACCCGCATACGCCGTGCCCTGCAAACTGGCAATCTTCCGATTCTCCATTCGCGCAGCACCGCAGCGCCTGAATGATCTCGTTATCCGTCATGGTTTTCCCTCCAATACTCATTAAATTTCTTCCCGGTGATAATCGGCCGACACCATTCGCGCTGAAAGTGCCTCCACTCCAGGGCGTGCTGTCCATCCTCTCCGCGAAACAGCATTGCATACGGCACAAAACCCTCCTGCATGGTCTGTGTCAGCCGCAGCTCCGCGTCCTCAAAGCTGTCTCCGTCGTACCCAACAAGCACATAGCAGCACATGGTATGGCTCTTTGGCCGAAATCCCGCAAAACGGAGTTTGCGCCCCATTTCAATCAGCGGTTCCAAATCATCCTTTGTGTCATACGCCGTGTAAAGTCGCTTCGGCTTGACTTCCCGCAGCAGATCCGCTTGCCATTGTTGAAGCAAGGATGGCTCCAGTCCTCCGGTGAAGATCGCCGGATGTTCCTGTCGTTTGAGCATTTCGCAGACCGCTCGGAAATGTGCCTCGGACGTGCCTAAGATGTTATCGTCAAGGATGTTCCAGCCGTCCACGATCGGCAGCTCCCGAATCACGCCATGTGCGCAGCGCGGAACAGAGCAGAACCAACATTCCTTCGTACAGCCGCGCGACGTGAAGATATAGCCGTCCCGGAGATACATTCCCGGCGTGAAATCACCCATGCGGTCATCAAATGCCGGGCCTCCGACTTCAACCGGAACACCGAGAATCTGCCAAGCATAGTAGAGGTCTTCTGCGCGAGGAATGTCCCACGTGAAGGTTGTAGAGATATGTACCGCTTCAACGCCAGCCTTGATGCAGTCCGCGATATTCTCGATTGTCGGCGCGCCGAAAAATGCCAGCGCATCCGTAGGAGACGCAGCCGTCTTCCTCGGGAATACCCGCACAATCCGATTCATTTCAACCTCCCCGCCTTTCTCAGCCGCTACACGCTCCTTTTCAGTTCTTCCGCCAATGCCTTGAAAATCGGATATACCTGCTGCGGCACTACCGCGTTTCCGAGGCATTTAAGTCTGTCCACCCGATTGGGAAGCCCATGAGCCACTCTACCCACGTCGGGTTCAGCTGCCCACCAATCTGATTGTTGAGGTTGTTCGCGCGGACCTTGTTTTCGTACCGCTTCCGCTGCCCTGTCCTGTAATCCCGCGCGCACGGTGTTGCAAGCATCAGATCCATCGCTACCGCCTGCGTCAGATTGCATTTCCCCGGATTCTTTTTCCTGCTCGGCGGCACAGATTGCAGCGTGTCCTTGTATTCGCTCGCACGCGGCGTCGGCCACATCTTCGATGCCGACGAAGAAGACCCTTGACCGTCTGTGCCACGCTCCGACAGCCGCAGCTTCAAAATTGGACACGACGACGTGATAGCCTGCGCGCTCCAGATCCTTAACCACCTGCCCGGCGGCAAGCTTGATGATTCCAGGTACATTCTCACCGACGACG
The DNA here is from genome assembly GCA_934645175.1 of uncultured Oscillospiraceae bacterium. GTDB lineage: Bacteria > Bacillota > Clostridia > Oscillospirales > Oscillospiraceae > JAZOXB01. The sequence goes on along the minus strand of CAKUDE010000018.1, from coordinate 26,022 downwards.
CAACGCGGGCGCAGCTCTCGGATAACCCGGAGCATCTCAGGCCAGAGGTAACGGTCATCGTCTTTCCCTTTTTGCTTTCCAGCCACGGAAAATGGCTGGCAGGGAAATCCGCCGGAAATAACGTCAACTGTTCGTAATCCTGTGCGTGCATAAAAGCTCTCCTTTGTCAGCGTCCGGACGTCGCGCCATCGCGGCACGTCCGGCCAGTGCTTTTCCAACACTTTTGTTGGGTAATCCGCAAACTCGCACTGCCCGACGGTTGTAAAGCCGGCCCACTCGGCAGCCAGATCAAGTCCACCGACTAAATGCCGGTAAACAGACTAAGGTGTGTTAATATCGGCATTTGGCATCACCAGCTTTCCGGCTTGTATCCGAGCTTGTCCGCAGTCGCCGACTGGTGATACTCCGGCCTGCGGAAGCTGTAGCCCCAGTGCTTGGCCGCGAAAAACAGGGCCGCTGTTTTGTCTGCCGCGTGGACGATCACCGTCCGCCCGGCATAGTTTACCATAAAATAGTTCTTGCCGACGTAGGCTGGCTGATGGACGATCCATGGCTTCTTCCCGTTTTGCGGGTTGACCAGCTCTCCGTGGTAATCGATGCTATTTTGCAACGTACTTATGCCTCCTTACCCGGTTGTCCGCGTGGACGGCCTGCGTGTGCGCCGCCTGGCTGAGCTCCCGCGCCTTGCGCCCTCGCTGGTTTACCGCGTAAATCCAGCCCCTAATGCTCTCATACAGCGCCCAGCTGCAGCACCTGGCGTGGCAGTCTGCGCTTCTCCCCGCGCAGTCCCTTGCGCACGGCGGCGGCACCGGCAGCATGCGCTGCGGCACATAGCCGCTCATGCCTCCGCCTCCTGCGCGGCGCGCATCGCCTCGCGTATGATGCTGCCGCCGTAGGCGTCCTTTGTCAGCGCAAAAAACTCCTCCCGCGTCATCTTGCCATCCAGGTCCACATTGTGGTCCTCGGCAAAGGCCTTTCGCCCCATCTCGCAGCTGCCTGTCAGGCGGTGGTGCCAATCGTAAAACACCATCGTCGGATACGCTTTGCCTGGCTTGATCTCCTGCAAAAACGCCTCGATCCGCGCCTCCTGCGGCATATCCTCAAACGCTTTCGCGCGCGCCGCCTCGACCGCCTCTCTTGCGGTCTGCCCGTGTGCAAAGTGTCCGTCGACCTTTGCGATAAAGCACGGTATGAGCTGCAAATCGCTCCTCAGCATGGCCCCCCTCGCCAGCCCTCCATGCACAGAGGTAATGATTGTTTGCACATCGTCGATGATCCGGACGTCCACCCCGTTGATTTTTGATATTCCGTCGCCGGAGCCGGAGCCGTAGCCGGAGCCGCGTCCGGAGCCGTAGCCGGAGCCGTCGCCGAAGCCGGAGCCGGAGCCGAAGCCGTAGCCGGAGCCGTCGCCGAAGCCGTAGCCGGAGCCGGAGCCGGAGCCGGAGCCGCGTCCGGAGCCGGAGCCGGAGCCGTCGCCGAAGCCGTAGCCGGAGCCGGAGCCGGAGCCGGAGCCGTAGCCGGAGCCGAAGCCGTAGCCGGAGCCGGAGCCGCGCTCCAGGAACCGCGCAATCTTGTCCGTCAGGCTCTCCATTCCGGCACCCCCGCGATGCATCTCACCGCCTTGTCCGTGCACGGGATAACCTCGATGACGCCCAGCACCGTCATGCTCGGCACCGTAACCGTAAATTTGCAGTCGCGCGGCTTGCTCACGCCCTCGGTCGCCAGCTGCGACAGGCTTGCGGCCCCTTCCCAATACCACAGCCGCCTGCATTCTGTCAGGTCCGCCTCGTCTCCTCGCCGCTCGGCGATCTTTGCAAAAAACACGCCTGCCCGGTCGCACCTTACGATGTAAAACTGATCCTTGTTGGGGTTCATATGTGTTCCTCCTTGTTTTTTACGGCCTTCTGGCCGATTTTTTTACAGTAAAATTCCTGCGCCTGCCATCATCAGCGAGATCCCCGCCGTCACGGCGGCGGCGTCCGCCACCTGCGCGTAGGCGGCAATCGCGGCCACTACAAGCGCTGCCCCGCTGAGCCATGTGCAGCACCACTTGGCCGTCTGCCGCATGACTCTCCGGCACTGCAGCTCCTCGCGCAGCCGCTCCGCCCGCTCCCGGGTGCTTTCCTCGGGCTCGTCCCAGGCCCGCTCTGCAAGCTTCCCTCTCATGCCTCTTCCTCCTCGTCCGGCGCAATCAGCGCCGCGTTGACCTTTCTTAAAATTCCCTCGAGCGTTTCCGCCTTTACTCTGCAGCTGGCCGCAGCCCTCGCCGCAGCCTCTACCGCGTTTTCCTGCGCGCAGAGCTCTGCCGTTTCTTCAAGCCCCTTTGCCCGCCTCCTGGCGGCCTGGCCCGCAAACTCCAGCGCGGACCCGAGCTCCAGCACCTCATTCAGGGTTAAAAGCAGCTTCTTCATGTATCCTCTTTGCCTCCTCCTGCGTAAAATTCCACGCCGGGGTACAGCGCCCGCATCCATCGAAGCTTGAGCTCTGTCGCGGCCTGCCGCTTTTGCTCCGGCGTCAGATCGTCAAAGCGTACCGGCGTCTCGCCGACGTACACATAGCTCTCCGTCCGGATTGCATACTTCTTCTTCGCCATGCCCCAGCGCCTCCTTTTCGTGTATTCTATGTCCCCGCGCCCAGAGGCGTTACGCCTCCTTCTTTTCCTTCGTCAGCTTCGCCGCTGCGGTCACGCCCTGCATATAGGCGATTACGATCTCAATCTGCTGCGGGTTCATGTGCTTCATCTCGTGCAGCACGCCCTCGACCTGTTTCTTCTGCTCCTCCGACATTATTCTCACCTCGCTATTGTCAATCGCCCCCGCGCTGTGCTATCCTTGATGCGGGAAGCGATGCGCAGGAGATTTTCATGGATATTCTTGATAAACTTGATTTAGAAATGCAGTATTCCGGCTCTATCGATAAGCCAATCCCGGTTTTCTGCCCTGTTTACGGCAGGGCGGAAACGGTTTATTTCAACCTCACCCAGTGCCCAAAGCCGCCAGGCTTTGAGTTCGCCGCATGCGGCAACTCCGGGAGCTGGCCGCAATGCCTTTCCTGCCAGGCCCGGGCGGAAGCCTTGTTCCGGGAACTTTATCCTGGCCTGCCTCTTCTTCGGTCCTCTGACTGACGCCATTCCGCCACACAGCGCATCGCTTCCTCTGCCCCTGGCCCTTCAAGAAATTCCTTCCGGTACGCGCCAATCGTTTTCGCCTCCGTCCCTTCCCGGAACTCGCGAATCCACCCGTTCAGATATTCCTGCGCGGTTTCCACGTCCTTCAGCGTCGCGCCCAGCCCGGCCGCCGCCTCCAGCACCCGCTCGGCCAGCGCCAGCGCCTTCGGCGCAGTCGCTCGCATGTGCGCCTCCCGCATCCACCGCTGCGGCTCCTTGTCCAGCATGTTCATCCTCCTCACCCCCCTGCAAAGCGAACTCATTTATTGCTTGGAATCTTTCATTTCCTTCGCAGGCTTCACCATTGCAGCCATACCCTGCATAAAGATCAGCGCCTTCTCGCGCATTTCTGGTGTAAGCTTGTTGATTTCAGCCGAAATCTTCTCCGCCTGCCTCTTCTGTTCCTCCGACATTGTTCTCACCTCGCTCGGTCAAGTGTTTTCTTTACCTAGGCACATCATATATTGCCTCAAGCAATTTGTCAAGCATTATTTTTTGTCTGGGTAAAAATTATTTATTGACTTATTGAGCGTCATGTGCTAATCTTGCAGCAGAAAGAAGGTGAAACCATGAACACGATCAATGATCGAATCGCGTTTCTCGTCTCTGACCTCTGTATCTCTAAAACAAAGTTTGCGGAACGCCTGAACATTTCGCCCTCGTTCGTAACTAGGATATGCGCGGGCGACAAAACCCCCAGCGACCGGACGATATCGGATATCTGCCGGGAATTTAACGTCTCCCTGGCCTGGCTGGAGCATGGCGATGGTGAAATGTACGTCCAGCGCAGCGCAAACGAGGAGCTTGCCCTTCTGGTCACGGATATCATGTCCGACGCGGACGATTCCTTCCGCAAGCGCTTCCTCTCGCTTCTGATGGCGCTCCCTCCGGAAGACTGGATTAAAATTGAGCGCTTTGTTGATGATCTGCAAAAAAAATCTCCGTCAAAAGATACAAAAAACGCCGAGGACGCTTGACTGTCCTCGACGTTTTCTGTATTCTTGAAAAGGGTGGTATTTTGGCCGCAGCCTCTTTAATGCCTACCACGGAATCAAAGACTGCCTTGCAGACCAATATGCAAAAGTCCAGATACCGTACTGAGATTTTAAAAATTCAGTCCGAATACCCATACTGCGCCGCCGTTGGCAAGAAGAGCCCTTATAATGGAAGGATCATCCGAACGCAGAATGACTATGACTTGTACTGCCATTGCTACGCGCTGTTCCGAATGTACGAGAAAGATATGTCTGCGGCAGGCAAGGAGTTGTCGGCTGAACAGAAAAAGAATTCGGACCTTTTCCGCATGTACCAGAATCGCATGGCAGAAGCCGACCGCAGACTTTTGGCCGCTAGCGTTGATTTGGCCTCTGAACGCAAGAAAAATTCCGAGCTTTTCAGCGCAGTTCGCAAGCGGTTCTTCTTTATGCGCGCAGCTATCTTTGCGCTATGCGCCGCCTTGGCTTTTTTCATTTTTGTCCATCCCTTCTCTTCTCCTCGCGAGGCTCCGGCCCCTGTACCCCCAGCTTCCTCCGTTTCATCTTCTCGCGGAACTGGCTCCGATCGTCCAGACGGCTATATTTCTGATGAGTATATAGGCAACAAAAATAGCCATAAATTTCACCGTTCTTCATGCTCTTATCTCCCAGACTCCGGTAACCAGGTAATATTCGAGTCCAGGTCTGGTGCTATCTCCGCAGGCTATAGTCCATGTGGTCATTGCAACCCATAGTCCTAGCGCCGGAACGGTTCATCCGCTCCGGCGCTTATTTTATAATGCTCCGCAAAAACCGCAGGATCAGCGCCAGCTGCTCCAGCGTCGCCCGCTCTATCAGTTCCGCAACCCCTTTTTTGATTCCCATTTCCGTACCCTCATCTTTCCGTCTCTGGCAAAACTGCACAAAATCCAACAAAATTATTCTACCGCCGACTCCCATTTTTTGTGGTATGATAAAGACAGCCCGCGCCGCTGGCCGCCACCGGCGCGGGCCTTGATGTGCGCAGGCAACTGGGAGCCGCCTGTGTTTTTATGCTATCCCTCCCGCAATGGCTTTGTAAAGATATTACAGTTGTTTTTCACAGTCAGACGTCAGTCTTTTTTGAGAGAAGGCGAGTTTTTGAAGGAAAAAATATCGGATTTGTGCCGCGAGCAGAAGCAGCTTTGCTCCCCGCATAAAACAAATCAGGATATCGCCGAAAACACCGATCTGTCCGTCGGCACCGTCTCCCAGTTTCTGCGCGGCGATATCAAAAATCCATCTGTGTATACCGTCGGCCCGATCTGCCGCGAAATGGGCGTATCCATGGATGATTATTTTGGGATTCCTCACGAGCCTGCACCCGCAGAGTCTCCCCCGGACGACTGCGCATCGCTCCGCGCTCAGCTCGCTCAGCTGCAAAAATCCATTCGCATGCACCGGATCGTTACGCTTGTGCTCCTCGGTATCGTTGCCCTTTGTGTTGTTGCGCTGCTATTCGACGTGCTCAGCCCATCGATTGGATGGATACGGGCATAAATCAAACCGCCCCGGCCCTCCCAGCCGGAGCGGTATTATAAAATCCTGGAGGTATCCCATGCCAGATTTACGTGTTGCCGCTGCGTATATCCGTGTATCCACGGACGATCAGACGGAGCTGTCCCCGGACTCCCAGCTTGTCAAGATCCGCGAGTACGCCGCCAAAAACAATCTCCTGCTCCTGCCGGACCACATCTATCACGACGACGGCATTTCCGGCCGCGCCGCAGACAAGCGCCCAGGCTTTCAGGCGATGATCGCCGCTGCAAAGAGCCCCGCTCGCCCATTTGATGTGATCGTCGTCTGGAAATTCTCCCGCTTCGCGCGGAATCAGGAGGAATCTATTTTTTACAAATCCATCCTGCGCACGAAGTGCAGGGTAGACGTCCTCTCCGTCTCCGAGCCCCTGATTGCCGGGCCCTTTGGCTCTCTGATCGAGCGCATCATAGAGTGGATGGACGAGTTTTACTCTATCCGCCTGGCCGAGGAGGTCAAGCGCTCCATGACGGTCCTCGCCAAAAAGGGGCAGCTGCAGTCTAATCCTGCCTTTGGCTACAAATGCGAGGACCATGCGCTTGCCATCGTCCCCGAGGAGGCCGAGCTTGTCCAGGAGATCTTCCGCCGCTTTGTCGGCGGGGAGTCCATGTACGCAATCGCAAAGTATGTCAATTCCCGCGGCGCCCGCACCCACCGCGGGGGAGCGTTTGAAAACCGCACCGTGGACTACATCCTCAACAACCCCGTCTACATCGGCAAGCTCCGCTGGACACCGAGCGGCAAGACGCGCCGCAATTTTTACAACCCGGACACCATTGTTTCCGATAGCTCGCACCCCGCCATCATCGATCTGCAAACCTGGGACGCCGCGCAGGCCCGCATCGCGGAGCTCAAGCGCTCCTACAAGTACTACGGCAAGCCGTCCAGCGACCGCAAGCATTGGCTCTGCGGCATTGTCCGCTGCCCAACCTGCGGCAACACGCTCATTTTTTCCGCCCCGCATTATATGCTGTGCAACGGGCGCGCGCATGGCAGCTGCAGCACATCGCAGCATATCCCCGTCGAGGTTTTGGAGGAGGCCTTTTTGCAGCAGCTCCAGCACGATTTAACCTTTGCCGAGTCCGTCACCTGCACTGTCCAGCGCTTGCCCGCTCATGATTCAGCCGCCGACCTCCGCCAGCGTCGCGCGCGCCTGGCCTCCCGGCTCTCCCGCCTGCGCGACGCATACCTGGACGGCATTGAGTCCCTTGACGATTATAAAGCCGCTCGCCAGCAGCTCCAGCAGCAGCTTGACGCCCTCGACGGTGAGATCTCCGCGGCGGACGCATCCGCCGTCCCCGATACCGCCGCCGCTCTTCGTGCGGCCATCTCCTCCACGCTGGATACGCTCCGCTCCCCGGATGCATCTATCGCCCAAAAATACGAGGCCGCCGGTCAGCTCATCGATAAGTGCTACTTTGATAAATCCCGCATGCTCCTCACGATCTATTATAAGCTCGTTTTTTAATTTGCCCGCGATTGTAGCAAGATGGAGTATGGTCCACCATACTCCATCTTGCTACAATCATTATTTTACGATATGCTCGTAATACTCCATAAGCTTGCGCTCCGGTCCCGGCCCGTCCTTATCGCACAAAAACGCCTTTGCCAGCGCTGCGTAAAACTCCGGGCGGTTGACGCCGTACTGCATCGCCACGTCGTAGTAGTCCGAGTACATCATATTCATGGCCGCGCCCCAGGCCAAGCGCGGGATTTTATCCGGCTGAATGCCCATGCTCTCCGCCACCGCCGACGTCTGCTCCATTGTCCATTGCGGGCCTGTCGTGCCGTCGGCGTTTTGCATGTGCTCAGCCCAGTCCTTGGCGTCGGCCTCTGTAAAGTCCATTTCTTTCGCGGCCCCGCGAAGATGATCCCCGCCCAGCTTGCCCAGGGCGCAGATTGCATCCACGTACACCGTAACCTCTTCTGCGCGCCCCAGCGTCACTGGGCGCTCCATGATCTCCTGCAGCTGCCTGTGCAGCTCCTCAATGTAATGCTCCTTGCCCATATCACGCCTCCTGTATGTATCTGTATAGACTGTCAAGATCGTCCGCAGCAAAAGTCAGCTTACCGATAAACGGAATCCTTATCGGGAGTTTTCGTCCGTTGAGCTGTGGCCTTGCCTTATTATAGAGTCTGTCAATATCAACATCTCCGTGCTCATCCATAATCCGCATTGCTTTGATCCACGGGTTATCTTTCAGCACAAGCAGTTGCTCTTTGCTGCCGTCGGCCAGCAAAGACAGCCCAACGCCTGCCACAAACGACCGCACCTCGTCCATATGTGGAGATGCTACCGTATCAAAAAAACGCAAAATTCCGCGCATGGCCTGATCTATCGTTACCATAAAGGTTTACCTCCGTTTTTTAAGCCCGGGGCGGCATTTGCCGCCCCTTGCGCTTAGTTTTTGCAGCAGCCTCCGCACTTGGGGAGCGGATTGTAGAGCGTCTGCGCCGTCGTTGCGGTGCCCGTGGTGACGTCGGCAACCTGTTTGGGGTAAAAGGTTGCGTTGGCGTAAGTCACGATGCTGTTGTCCCCGCAGCAGCGCCGCTCGGCCTCCATCTCGATCTCCCTGTGCAGCTCGCTCTTGACGGACGCGATATCCTGGCGCGCCAGCACAAAGCTATCCTCCGTGCGCTGGTTGTGGACGGCCTGCTTGCACAGCGTGTCGCGGATGTCCTTAAGCTGCCCGTCGATATAACCGTACATCTCCAGCGCCTTTTGATCGTTATACGTGTTGGCCTTGAGCAGTGCGATTTCGCTGTCCTTCGCGGCCAGCTGCTGTTCTCGGTCCAGCTCGTAGCGCGTCACCGGCGTGTTGTCGCTGCACGCGCCAGCCGCCATCGCAGCCGCCGCAGCCGGATTCGCGCCCCAGCCGCCCCAGCCTCCGCCGAGCAGATTGCCCAGCAGCCCGAGCCCGACGCCCGCCGTGCCGATGATGCCGGTTGTGAGGGCCGCGTTGGCCTTGCCATTGCTTGCGTACTCCATATACAAAAGTACCTCCAATTATGTAGTAAGCTGGCCAGCTCCTACTCTCAGTCTACCTTTTCCCAATTCTCGTTGGGGGACATTTTTGTACCATTTATGTACCATTTATGTACCATTTTTGTACCATGCCCCTTGACAAATCCCGCCTGCCCGCTTATACTGATTCTGTCACCAGCCGCACGGCTGGCGCGGGTTGAAACGATTAATGATTCATTTGCGGCAAATAATCGCCGGGGCGCGTACCCCGGCGATTATTTTTATAAAAAATCCCGAAAACCTCTTGACATTTACACGCATTGCGTGTATAATAAGGCCATAAGATAAAGCAAGGCGATAAGCCGGGAGGTAATCACAATGAAAGTTACGATTTATGCAAACTATGGGATGCTCGCAGCCGAAAAGCGCTGCGTCTACACTGCAAGCAAAACTGACGCCGCAGTCTCTGAGCCGTTCGACGTCGTCATCCCCGAAAAATTTTCTCCGGCAAAGAACAGCGCCGGCGAAGTCGTTGTCACGCTGGACGGCTACGATTATCTCCTGCGCGACGTCCTCTGCGGCAACGAGCATCCGTGCATCGCAATCCCTGGGTACACGCCCAAGTACGAGCGGCTTGTCCGCTCCTGAGCCCATAACTGTCCGCATATTAGAGGAGGCCCCCCATGAAACTCACACCCTTTATCCGCTCCACTCTCTACCGCTACGCCGAGACCGGCGTATACGCCAACCGTGACGCCTATATCTCTGATATGGCGCTCTCTACGATTTGGGAGGACGCCGAAGACGCAGATATCCCCGCGGAGCGTCTGGCTCTTCTCGGCGCGATCTGGGATGGCATACACTGCACAATCCCGGAGCTGATCCAAAAATACGGCCTGACGCAGACGGGCTTTTCGCAGTTTTTTAACATCCCGCTGCGCACCGTGCAGGATTGGTGCGGCGGTCGGCGCACATGCCCGCCGTACGTGTCCGCAATGGCAGCTGAGATTCTGGCCGCGAACGCGTAACAGGCATAAAAAAACAAGCCCGTGGACTTACTCCACGGGCTTTTGCCTTGTCTTCCCCTCTGTCAGGCGGCGAGCGATATTGTAGATGTGCGGCAGGCGGCGGGAGATGGTTTTGCGGTCCACGCCAATCTCTGTGGCCGCGTCCAGCTGCGGGAGCCTGCGCACGATATAAAGCCTTACGATCTGCTGATCGATCTGATCTAAAATTCCCTCGTCTGTGACGCGCTCCCAGTCGCTGCGCGTGAGCCTTTGCAGCTCTGCCGGCAGGGCCATTCGCGCAGTTATTTCCGTCACTCCCTTCTGCCCGCCGCCGGGCAGTGGGGCTTACTTGTCCTTGTGCGTCAGCACGGCGATGCTGCCCTTGTTGCTCACCTCAAGATCCAGGGCCTTCGCGATATCGCGCACCTTGACATAGTTCGTGCCGTCCTTCAGGATGCGCTCCACGGGCACCTCCTTGCCGTCCACGATCATCTTGCTTTTTTCAACCACTTCGTCATCAAACCTTTCCAAGAATTTTTCCCACTGCCAGTTGCCGGTCGTGTGGTAGTAGCTGTTTGTGTCGTCCCCGACAAACGGCCTCGGGCACAGCTTGCCTGACACGTCGTAATGCCGGAGGATGTTGCTCGCCGGGATTTTGTACTGCTTCATGAGCCGCCGGATGAGCCATTCGGCGTTGTCCAGTGCCCGCTTGTCGAAGAACCAGTCCGCATCGCAGGCTGCAATCCGCTTGGGGTTCAGCTTCCTCGGGCGGATTTCAATGCCGATGGAATTCCAGTTCCGGCAGACCGGATGCTTCTGCCCGTCGCCGCAGTGCCAGGCCGTGTCCGTCTCCTTCACGCAGCGGTAAATCGTCTCGCCCTCGTCCACGACGTAGTGGGCGCTGGCCTGCGCCTGCGGGTTTTTAAACCACTCTGCGACGCCTGCCGCCGTGCCGAGCGCGCCGAAGTAGTGCACGACGATATACTTCGGCACGCAGCCGCCCGAACGGTGGTTGACCGGCGTCAGCGCGTCCTTAATGACCGGCATCGCTTCCCGCCTCCTTGTTGTCAATGGCCTCCTGCACCTTCTGGCTCTGCGTGCCAAAGTAGAAGGCAATCACGACGGCGTAGACCGTCATAAAGTCCTGGCTGATCTTGCCCGCGACGGACATGTACGCAAACACGCCCGTCAGCGTCAGCGTGACCAGACTCTTGACGCTCAGCAGGTTCCCCAGCCGCTTTTTGATGTTGTCCATGTTATGTACCCTCCTCTTTTTTTGCAAAAATCCGTTTGAATGCCAAAAGCAAGAGCTCCCCTCCAAAGGCAGCCGCCGCGAAGACCAGCACGTCCGAGAGCTCCACCGCCCTGTCCAGGATCACGCCCGCTGTTTTGAGCACCGCCGCCCAGATGAGCGTCAGCGTCAGCGCCCGGATGCAGTACAGGACAATCGTCCGGGCCATCTCTCCCTTTGCCCACCGCCTCTTTTGCTTGATCACATGGTATCCCTCCTCCCGCACTGCGTCTCTAGCTGGTGCACAAACTTTTTGACGTCGCCGTTCCCGCCCAACTTAATGTACTTCTGCCCGGCGACCAGCCGCTCCGCCATCGGCATCTCCTCCGACATGATCGTCAGCCGCAGAATTGCCAGATACTGCTCGTCCTGGTGCTCCTTCATCTTTGTAAGCTTCGCGTCGATCTCCTTGAGGTGATCATCCTGCGTCGTGGCCTTGCCCCTCTTGCGCTGCACCGCCGCAACAATGGCGCGCACTGCCTCCGTCAGCGCCGACGAGCCGATCACCGCGCAGATGATGGTAATAATTCCAGTATCCATCTTCCTCTCCTTTTATGTGATTTTCTTCCACCCCGCGGGATAGGCCTCCGGCGTCCAGACGTTGGCGTCCAGCAGGGACTCGTAAAGCGCCACGCCCCACCAGCCCCGCTCGCCCTTAGCAAAGGCAAGGCCCGCCGTGATAACCTCCGGGATAATCCGGACGCCAAGCCGGTACTGAATATCCTCCCAGAGCGCCGGGGCCTCGTCCGGCGTGTTCTGCGCCGTGTCCCAGAGGTCGGAGGCGGCGCGCTTGATCTTGCCGTGCCAGTTGATGCGCGTCCCGGCCTTGATGAGGCTCCCGCTCCCCGTCAGCTGGCCAAGCAGGCCCGGAGCCTCGCTGATGGTTTTGTCGTCCAGCTCTGCCGCCGCCTGCTCGATGTAGGGGCGCAGCTTGCGCGCCCGCTCTGTGTAGCTGCTCATGTGTCGGCCTCCTCTCCCAGCAGGATTTTTGCCGCCGTCTCTGCGTCAGCAAGCCTTGCCCGCAGTTTCTCCGGCGTCGCCGTCTCAATATCCGGCTCCGGGATTTTGGTCTCCGTCTCCGCATAGGTGTACGGCGCGTTGGCGACGTCCACGGCCTCTGAGTATTCCCGGCCCGTCTCTACCTGCCGGATGAGGTATCCTGCGTCAGAGTACGTCCGCCACAGCACCACGCCGTCCGACCTCGTTTTGTATTGCTCTCTTACAATCATCCCTACACCCCCACAATGTGATCTGCGTACGTCGCCCAGTTTGTGGCCGCCTTCCACTCGGCCAGCAGAGCCGCCGGAACGCGGATTTCGCATGCTGAATTTATTCCCTCGAAAACGTTTGTGCCGAGCGTCGGAACCGCCGTGCAGGCCGTAAAATCATAGCTGACACAGTTTTTCCAGAGCCGAAATGCTTGATCTGCGATACTGGTCAGCGGGCCGAAGGCCTTGAACTTCTGCACATAATATAGAGAGCTCAACCCATTTCCGGGCAGCGAAGATATCGCCTTTGGCAGCAGGAGGCGCTTAAAAACCCCGGTTTCCAAAATTGCAGAGCCGTCAATCGCAGTCAGCGTGCCGGGAAACGACACACCCGTCATTGCCTCCATAAACGCCATTGCCGCAATCGCAATTGTTGCCTCTCCGTGTGGGATGGTGACAAAGCGCAGCGACTCACACCGATTGAATGTGTATACGGTCGTCCGGATATGGCTTGGGATTGAAATTTTATCCATCAGCGACATTTGCCCAAGCGCATAATCCCAAAACAACACGTTTGCGCCGATCTCAATTTTTTTGACGAGTTTCGGCGCAGCACCGATCGTGTCCGCCGTCTCGTACAGCAGCGTGGATGATAACCCGCTTGATGTGCCCGGTATCCACGCCGACCCCGTGACCGTGATGCTGATCATGTAGTCCCCGGCTGCGGCATACTCATGCAGCGGCGTTTTTACGGCTGCACCGCCCGTGCCCGTCAGCGTATCCGGCTCGCTCCCGTCCCCCCAGTCCACGGTTGCTGTCCCGTTCATGGCGAGATTCAGGGCCAGCGTTTTATGCAGCGCCGTCAGCCGGACGTAAATGCGCGTATCGCCATCATCCGTGATGTACATCGCGCCGACGTCCATCTCTGAGTTCTGCGCCTTGAGCTCCGCCAGCGTCCAGTTCCAGCCCTGACAGACGAGCCCCGGCTGCGTGGGCAGCTCCGGCAGCTCCGTCTTGCCCTGCAGCTCCGCCAGGCTCCACGCATGCAAAAGCGTGCCGTCGTAGTCATAAAAGTTGATATCTGACTCCTGCACGAGCTCCGGCTGGGCCATTGTCCCAATGATGCGGCTGCCGTCCGCTGCGTGGGCCGTGACGCCCTTTTTCAGGGTTCCCGGCGTAACGGTATCCGCAGTCAGGTCGATCAGCGTCTCGCCGCCGTAGACAATCTTATTAGGCTTGCCGCTGCTCGGCAGCACTTCTCCTGCCATCTGCATCACGCTCCTGCCGTCTTGCCGATGGTGACGGTCTTTCCGCCAGCGGCATTATCTGCCTCGTTGTAATAGATCGCGTTGACGGTCACCTGGGACAGATAGTCATAGTCCGCGTCCGGCAGGACCGTCTGCGCCGTGGTCAGCGGGTCCACGGTTTTGCTCTGCGCCGTGACGGCCTCGCCGCTGTAGGTGCCCGTCACGCCCAGAATGGTAATGCCCGCCTTGATGTTCCCGGCGATAAGCTTTGCGGCCTCTGTCGGGTCGATGACGCACTTGCCGCTGCCGTCGTGGTATCCGAGCGGCACAATATATTCGCCCTTTACCGTGGAGATTTTCGCGGCAACCGCGCCGTTGTTCGGCATTTCGCCCGTGATCAAAGAGCCGCGTGCGCCTGCCGTCTTGCCGATCAGGATTTCCGAGGCCTTTACCGTCGCGCCGGACGTATCCAGGTCAAAGGTACAGCTGCCCTCGTGGACCTCGCCATCCGCGCCGTGATACTTGTAGCCCAGGAGCACCTTGCCCGGCTCAACCGTGTCCGCAGTCAGGTCGATCAGCACCTGCCCGCCGTAGATGATTTTATTCTTACCCATGCGTTACACCTCCGCTGCAATATAAACTGTGTCCCCGAGGGGGTTTGCCGTCTCGTAATACGGGATTTTTGTGACGGTGACGTCGTCCGTCATGCGCTTGCCCTTTGTCTCCAGCACCGTAGGCTCGTCCGCCTTCGGCACGACGGTGTATTCGCCTGTGTAAGGCGGCGATCCGTCCGTAACGGCTGCCTTTCCGCCGACCAGCACGGCCTTCCCGCCGCTTGTCAGTACCTTCTTCATTTCGTCACCTCCATGCGGTTACCCGGTAGGTATAGTCCTTTGCGTTCAGCTGACCGGTTGCAGTGGTGCCCTTTCCATACCAGCTCAGCGTTTTCCCGTCCTCGCTCCACGTTACAACGATCGCGCTGGCGGTTACGCTGGTGGTACCGGTGCTGGTGCCCGGAACATTCATAAAATAAGCCCACGCGTAGCCCTGTGTAAAAAACGTCGGAACCTGTGCGTTCGATCCGCTCAGAATGGTAATCATCACAAGCTTCGGCACAAAATCAAAGCTCAGTGTGTTCGGGTTGTCCGAGCCGTATGCGCCCGTCCCGACATACGACGTCTGATAAACTTCGCTGTCCGGAACTGGAACCAGGGCCGCCGCGGCGCTGGCCAGCTCCGCCTTATCCGCCGCCGTAAAGTAATCCGTACCCTTGACCGGCGTGTGCCCGTCGGCTCCGGCAGTTCCCTGCGGGCCGGTCTCGCCCTTCTGGCCTTGCGGCCCCTGCGGACCCTGCGGCCCAGTCTCGCCCTGCGGGCCTTGTGGCCCCGTCCCTGCTGGCAGCGTCCAGAGCTTGCCGGCTGTATCCATGCCTACCGGCTGTGTCTGCGCTTCCGTCTTGCCCTCCGGCACCGGCACAACCGCAAGCTCCGCCTCCTCCGTGTTGATGGGCTCCCATACCGTGGGCCGTCCGGCCTCGTCGACCGCCTTCACGCGGATCAGGTCTCCGACAACCATCCCCGTCATTCCAAGCGTAATGTCGTTTCCGGCTGGCCCCCGCTCTCCGGTCTCTCCCTGCGGCCCTTGCGGACCCTGCGGGCCGGTCGCACCCGTGTCTCCCTTGTCTCCCTTATCGCCCTTGTCGCCCTTCGCGCCCTGCAGGGGGCCGTTATTGACCCAGCTGCCGGACACGCCGTCGAAGATATAAATGTCGTATGGCTCAGTGCTCCCAACGCCATAGGCGTCTCCGGCCTCCGGGCTCTGCACACCAGCCTCCAGCGCAGACACCGTCGCGTAATAGCCCTTCACGGAGAAGCCCGCTCCGGTATCGCCCTTGGGGCCTTGCGGTCCAGTCTCTCCCTGCGGTCCGGTATCGCCCTTCAGGCCTTGCGGCCCCTGCGGGCCAGTCGCGCCTGTGTCTCCCTTATCTCCCTTGTCTCCCTTATCGCCTTTTTCTCCTTTGTCGCCCTTTGCAACCTCTACCTCAAAGTCAAAGGTCTTC
Source organism: uncultured Oscillospiraceae bacterium (assembly GCA_934645175.1). Classification (GTDB taxonomy): domain Bacteria; phylum Bacillota; class Clostridia; order Oscillospirales; family Oscillospiraceae; genus JAZOXB01. Next base: position 10,530 of record CAKUDE010000018.1, on the reverse strand, counting down.
CCGTCGGACATGGTGATTGTATAGGTTGCGCTGGTCTGCGTCTGTGCAGTCTTCTCCATGCTGACCGCGCTTGCGCCCGCCGGTCCGACCACGTTCCCAAGGTCAATGGCCGATCCGTCTGTCAGTGTGAAGATCAGCCGCCCCTCCTTTGATACCTCAACTGCTTTGATTCCTCGTGAGATAATCCCCTGCGCCGTCACCTGCAGGCTCTTCGGGATTTCGATTCTCATGGTGGTCCTTACCTGCATTCCTGCCTCCTCATTCGACTCGTGCAATGTTGTCTCGGATAAAGGTTGCCTTCCGGTCTCCATTATAATGCATGTCGTATGTGTATTCACCCTTCGCAAACTTCGCCGTGACCGTGTCCGTGAAGCTCAGCGTCACCTGATTCCCCGTGATCCCCGTAAAGCTGAACTCGTGCACGGCCTGCCTCTGCTCGTCGTAGAACGTCACCTTCACGGTGTCAGATCCTGCAATCGTGACCGCTTCCCCGTCCTGGTCCCGAAGCTCCAGCTTCAGGACCAGCTCAAACGTATCTCCCTCGTACCAGCAAATGCAGCCGTTTGCAATCCGCGGGGCCACCCGTGCAGCCGGAATCGTGTTCATTTCTTCTTGTCCTCCTTTTCCTCTACCCACGCGTCAATCTTGTTCAGGGCCTGCTTCTCGCTAAGCCCCAGCCGCACGAAGGCGTTCCGCAGATACCCGCGCAGGCTCATACGCGCCTCCTTCCCGGCCTCCACGTACTCCTGCCGGAATGCGTCCGTGATGGCCTCCCGGATTTGCTCCTCCTCGTACCCGGCGCTTTTCAGGCTCTGCAGCGTCTGAACGAGATTCTTTCCCGTGCTCACCGCCTTGTAGAGCGTCTTGTAGTTCTGCGTCCAGGGCTCAAACCCCTTTGCCGTGTAGTTGGAGCCCTCAAAGAGCATCGTCTTCTGGTTCTCCGTAAAGTCCGAGTCCGTAAGCAGCTCCATCACCTGCTGCTTTTTGCTCCCGGAAATGGTCTTCCCGTCCGAATCCTTCACGCCCTCAATTTTCCGCTCCGCCTCCCGGTAATCGACATAGTCTCCCATGTCCATCCCGGCCTGCATATAAGCGTCCATCTTCTCCTGCTCGCTCTCGTCGGCTACCATGCCGTAGTAGCACAGGGCCTTCGCTTCGTCGCTGATCTCCGCCTCCTGTATCACGCGGGTGCGGTTCTCTGCCTCGGAGGCGTCGTCGGTTTTCTTCGTCGCGGCAACCCTTTTGATGAGCGCAAAGCTGTCTCTCTGATCAATGCCCGCCTCGCGCATCGCCTCGTAGGTCTTTGTCGCCCTCTCGCTCAGCGCGCCGAAGCCGCCCTCTACCCAGGCCTTTGCGCCCTCCGTCGCGCTCTTGCCAAAGAGCAGCGTCCTTGTAAGCGCCGCCGCCTTGTCGCCCTTCCGGTCCGTGTACACGGGATACTGCAGCCGCCCGTCCGCCGTGTAGCTTCCGCCCTTTTTGTAGGCTTCAATGCCCTTCCAGAGCTTCAGGGCCTGCCCGCCTCCGAACGGCGGCAGCCAGTACGCCGCAGGCTTTGCAAGCTCCTCTCCGATCTTCCTTGCCTTCTGTTTGCCGGTCAGCTTTTCGGAGTCTATCGCGTTGGAGATATTCGTGAGGCTCGGCAGCGAGCTTGCCACCGGCAGCTTCCCGCCGCCTGCCAGATTCCCGATAAACGGCAGCTCCTCCGCCAGGCTCTGCCCGAAGTTTTCAATCGTTCCCATCGCCGTGTTCGCCTCGCCCTGCGTCGCGATTCCGTCCTTGCCCCAGTCCAGCAGATTGTTGACCCGCGTGCCCGTCACGTCTCCCGCAAGGCCCGTGATCAGGTTGATGGGGTCCAGCTGCGGGCGTCTTCCGACGAGCTTTTCATAAAGCTCGTTGTAAATCCAGCTGTTTACCATAAACTTGAAAATCGCCATCGTCAGCTGCAGAATTCCCTCCTTTCGCTTCCGCCTCGGAGCGTCCTTGAAAAGATAGGAAAACGTGTTGTTGACCTCCAGCTGGAACTGTGTAAAGAGCTTGATCAGCGGGTTCTTGCTCTCAAACAGCGTCGGCATTCCGCCCCTCGAGCGCTCTGCCATCACGTCCGCCGCGAACTGGTCCGCCTCGTCTATGGCGTCCGCCTCCGTCATCCCGCGCTGCAGGTTCTCCATGTACCGCGCTCGTACAATGGTCGACGCCGAAAACATGTCAATGAGCTCCATCGGGACCGACAGCGTCTTGCTCACCCGGTCCCCGACGCTCTGAATCAGCGCCTCGGACCCCTGCCGGTTTGTCAGGAACGCACTCTTGTCAATAAAGCCGTCGTCCTGCACCTGCGCGGCCAGCGTCTGCTGCATCGCCTTCAGAATGCTCGTGCTCTTCAGCTCTGCCGAGGCCTGCGCAATGACGCCGAAGTTCGTCAGCCACGAGCCCGGGTTGATCGCCACCATATTTGCAGCCACCCGGCCTTCAAGCCCCTTCGCCAGCCGGTATACCCTCCGGCCTATCTGCCGCTCCACGCCCCGGTCCATCTGGCTTTTCTTGTTGGCCAGCAGGTTTGTGTAGTCGTCCAGCTCCTGGATGTAGTGCCCGAGCTGGTACCGCCCGCTCTCATAGAGCTTGTCAATCCGGTTCTGCTTGTCCTCCTCGCTGACGTCCTCCAGCGCCCGGATTTCGTCCACCTGCTCCCGGATTCCCTCGTCGCTGGAAAGATAGCGGATCTGGTTTGCAAATGCCCGCAGCCTCTGGATGTTGTCCGTCTGGTAAATGACGCCTGCTGCGCCCTCAATATACCGGTCGAAGCCCTCCAGCGCGTCATACGCCGTCGCAAAGCCCAGGCGCTCCTGCGCGTTTCCGAACCACCGGATTCCGGGCTTAAATTGGTAGGTCCGCCCTGCAATCGTCGTCGGCAGCTCGTCTGCCTTCGTCCCCATGCCCATGGCCTCTCCCATCCGCCGGAGCAGACTGTCGGATACCTTGTCCTCTCCGCTTGCCTCCACGGCCATCAGCTCCTTGATTCCGCCCGTCCCGTTCTCCCGCTGGAAGTGCGGGAAGTAGCCGCTTCGGTAGTTGATCGGCTCATAGCCGTTCCGCACGCGCACCTCATTGATCGCCCGGAAGAGCTCGTTGTAAAGCTCCCGCAGCGTTTCTACACCCTTCCGGATTTTCGCCTGGTCGAGCTTCGGGTTCTGCCTCCACAGCTCCTGCACCAGCGCCTGCCACTCCTGCAGATTCATCCCGTCCCGCTCCTTGAAGAAAGGGTGCGCCTGCAGCAGGCGGATATTGTCCTCCGCCTCGCCCAGCAGCTGCACGGCGTAGGCCTCGCTGACGGCGTTTCCGTTCTCCACCTTCCGGCTGAGCCCAAGCGCCTTCACGCGCCCTCTCTGCCGATCCTTGTAGCGCTTGGCCTCCGCCTCGGCCTTCCGGATCGGTGCAAAGTACGCCTTGTTGATGGCCGCGCCCGCTTCCTCCCCGAAGACGTCCAGGTTGTTCCGCGTCATCGTCTCCCGGCTCAGCTGCAGGCCGTGTGCCTTATCCTTGGCCTTGTCAATGTCCTTCAGAAAGCTTTCCGCCTCGCCTGCCCGCTGCGCCCGGATTGTGCGCTTCCATTCGGCAATCCGCGCCGCCGTCACGCTATATTCAAGCTTCGCCTCGAAAACCTTTCGAATGGCCTCGCCGTTCTCCGTCCCCTCCAGCGTCTCCACGCCGCGCTCGCCGCGCATCAGCTGGTTGAGGATCTTCTGGTCCTCCTCCGTGAGCATGGCCTTGCTCATCGCCCGCTCGTATGTCCGCCTCTGGCTCTTGAGGGCCTTGTAAAGCGCCTGCACGTCCTCCAGCGTCTTCGGCCTTCCGGCCTCGTTCCGCTCCTTCAGCCTCTGCCGTGCCTCGGCGTAGCGCCTTGCCAGCTGCAGGGCACCCTGCATGTTCTCAATCGTGACGGTAAAGTCGTTCCTGGCCCATCGTTTGACCTCCTCGGCGTTTGGCCCCGCCGCCTCGTCCAGCGTCCGCTCCACAATTTCAATGCTTCGCGACACCTCCAGCATCTTTGCCAGCTGGTCCGCCGGGTGCGTGATGCCCGCCGGGAACAGCTCCGGCGCGGCCTCGCGCAGGCTCTGGTACGCCGTATCGACCGGCAGCCCGCCCTCGTCTGCAATCCGCAGCCGTCCGAAGGCCGATTTCCGGAATTCGTTGAAGTCCGCAATGTCCGCCTTGTCCGTGTCCGAAAGCGTCAGCCTCGTCCCGCGCATCTGGTCCTTGATATCCTTGTACTGGTCGTAAAATTCCCGGCTGATCTCCCGGCCCTGCTCGTAGGACTTCTCAAAGCTCTGGTCAATGCGCTCCTGCGAGATGCTGCCGGTTCGCAGATACTCGTTGATCAGCCCGTCCAGCTGCGGCTTTAAAACCTCCTGCCTCGCCCTGTAGGGGATATCCATCTGCCGCTGAATCTCCGCCGCCGCCATGTTCCGCATCCGCTCCAGCGTGTCCTTCGCCTTCTTCGGCACCGTGTCCAGGCTCAGGTTCTCCAGCCCCTCCGACTGCCCCTCACTTTCGGAATATCGGAACTGGCTGACCGACGGCGAGCTGCTGACCTCCGGGCGCGTCCCGTCCTGGAAGTAATTCCGGATATCCTGCAGGACCTTGTTTGCATGGGTCCCGCGCGGATACTCTGTGCTCGAAACCGTATTGCCGCCTGCGTCGTCAATGTCCAGAATGACCTCTCCGCGCTCCTTGCTGATAAAGTCACTGAGCGCGTCCAGCTGCGCCTTCGTCGGCATAACCGCGAGATTGATTCCTCCGCTCTCCGGCGAAATTCGGATATTCCCCTCCTGCATGAAGCGCACCATACCGCCTGTATAGTCTCCGCCTCCGTAGTCCTCGCCCAGCGCGTCAATAATATCCCTGTGGTCTACGCTCCGGTACCCGCCGGAACCGCCCTCGTGCCTTCCCGAAAAATCCAGCCTCGCGCCGTTCAGCAGCACATACCCCGTCTCAGCCCACTTGTATGTGCGTCCGAAATGCGCCAGCGCAGCCTTGTCGTTTTCCTGCGGTGTGGCTGCACCTTCCGACGCTTCAGAAAACCGGTCCTTGACAGGCAGCCGCTTCTCTGCTGCACTTGCGGTATCCCGCTCCATCCCTTGCTCGCGGATCACGTTTTGAAATTTTTCTCCGGATATGTTGACACTTTTGCCATTATAGGATATACTGCCTATAGAACCACTCTGCAGAAGGGACATGGGCATTTGGAAGCCCATGCCGCGAAGAAGCGGGATGGTTCTTTTTTTGTCCACGTGAAGGATTTGACTTCCTCTTATAAACGCTTCCGGTTTATTGTCCTTCGTGTATGCGCTTGACACCTTCTGCATATCATCCAGCAGCATGCCGTTTTCTACCGGTCTCAGGTCCAGAACACACATGGTGTTTCTTCCATCCTGCGCCCTCACCGTTCCGAACATCACGAGCCTGCTGTTTCCATACTGGCTGTTCGCTCGTTTCCTGCTTTTCAGGACCAGGACCGGATCGTCCAGCACCTCCGGGATTTTCTGAATCTCCCGGATCGTCATTTCCGGGTGCTCCTTAAAAATGGTTTTGATTTTATCGCCGTTGATGTAAATATCGCTTTCGATCGCGCCAAGCCCCTGCAGCGTCGCGCCCGTTGATCCAAGCGTAAATGTTTCACCTTCCGGCATTCCCTCTCGGTACCAGTCCGCAACCTCTTCGCTGAATCCGGCGTTAACCGAATAGCTTTCCGGCGGGGCCCTGGTCTCGCCGGTTTTTTTGCTGCCCGCCTTCGGCTCGCCGACGGCGTCGCGGATGAGCTGCGTGTAGCGGTCTGCCTGCGCGCCCCGGCGGTTAATCCCGGCGAACGCATCCGCCAGCATCTCCTCCATGATTGCCTGCTTGTCCGCCTCGTCGTAGCAGCCCTCGTAGGCCTCGGCGTAGCGGTCGGCCATCTCCCGGATCTGCGCGTCCGTCAGATTCTCCGTCAGGGCCATAAACCCCTTGTAGAAGAAATCCTGCTCCGTGTCTGCCCGCAGGTGGAATTCCTCGTGCCGGGCAATCTCACGGGCCGTCCGGCGGCTGGAGTCCGCCTGAATCCAGACCTCCGTCCCGCGCGTCAGCCCGTCCGCGTAGCGCGTCACGTGCGCCCGGGTGTTCTCCCGGCCGATGGAGCCCACAATAAAGTGTACCTGCGTTGCGCCCGCCGCCTTTAGCCCTGCCTCCAGCTCCGTCAGCTCCTGGGTGTAAAGCCGCTGCGGCACCTCCCGGAAGCTTGGCTTGGCCGAGCCGTCCTGAATGCCTAGGTCCCTTCCGCTCTGCTGCGGTACATTTTCAGCTCGGACGCGATTTCCGAGCTCAAGGCCTGCCTGCGCGCTGCGCCGGCCTTCGGCTCCCGCGCCTGTCTGGCCTGCGCCGCCTGCCACGCCTCTACCCGGCTTTCCGGAATCCAAACCTGCATTCCGTTTGCCGCCGTCATAAGAAGCCTCGCTTCCCGCTCTGCCATTTCCTGCCGTCTCCTTTCCCGCGGTCCATGCCGCGCGCACCGTCTGCGCCGTCAGCCCCTGCGCGGCCTTCTGTGCCGCTGCAAGGCTCATGCCGTTCTGCCCGTACTCGTAAGCCGCCTCAAAGCCCTGGATGTAGCCGTCCGCCTCCGCGCGCCCTGCGGCGCGCTCCGCCTCGTACCCCTCCAGCATGACGGCCTGCGTCTGCTCGGAGTATCCGGCCTTTCTGGCCGCCTGCTGCACGCTCTGAATGGCTGCCTGCCGTTCGTTTTCCGCGCTGCGGGCCTCGTAGTCCGCCTGCTCCTGCGTGCCGTTTGCAAGGAAGTCCGCGCCCTCTCTTGCCGCCTTCGCCTCCTCGTCCGCCAGCACAAACTCCGTCTGGCCCTCGTCCGCGTCGATGGCGTCAAGCTGCCGCTCCGCCTCCTCACTGGTGATATTTCCGGCGTTCTCCTGCTGGTAGACCTCCTGCCGGGCCTTCCTTTGCTCCTCAGCCCTGGCCTTGGCCCTCTCCTCCCGCTCTTCAATGTACTGCGCGTAGGTCTCGTAGTCGCTTCTCTGCGGCTCCTCCGCGCTGTGGGCTGCCATCTCTGTAACCAGATTTGCCGTTTCCTCTACCGTCGGCGTCTTCCCGGCGTTTACCTTGTCGATAACCGCCTGCGCTGCGGCCTGCGCCTGCTCGTCCTGCACCTGCGCCAGCTGCTCCGCCCACGCTCGCAGCTCCTGCCGGCTTTCGTTTTCGTAAAAATCGCCCGCAACCTTGTTCGTAACCTCGTAGGTCCCGGCCATCGCAACGCCGGAAATGCCGCCCGCCAGGAAGGAAAGCGCGTCCTCCGCCGCCATTTCCTTCACCGTGCTCCAGAAGGCCTGGGATTCGCTCATGCCGCCCTTTCGCTTGTCCTCATAGCCTTGCCGCAGCGCATGTTCCTTTCCGTGCGCTGCAGCGTCGTAGAGCCGGTTGAGCCAGTTCGAGGCGATTTCCTCGCCGCCTTCGGAAATAAACGAGCGCATCAGCTTCTTCCATGCCGCTTCGCCCGAGAGCATGCTGGCCATGATCTCGCCCACGGAATACTTCTCTGTAATGCCTTCAATCGCGCCCTCTGCAATGCCGTCCACGAGCGCCCGTGCGTTGCTCTTGCCGCTGCGGATGCCTTCATAGACCGAATCCGCGGCGACCTGCGAGCCCATCACCCAGTTCATCGTTTCGGCAACCGCGCCCTGCGCCGCCTCGCCGGAGAGTCCGGCTGCGCCCATCAGCCCCACGGATACGGCCATGTTAACTGCGCTGTCCAGCGCCGACGTTCCGGCCTGATACAAAAACTGCCCCGTCGCCCCCATGTCCTGCATGACGCCGCCGCGGATGCCGGAGGAAACATGCGTCGCCCCGTAGAGCGGACTGTAGACGTTCGTCGGCAGCCCTTCGTTTTCGTACCCGCCAAGCCCCTTCGGCAGGACGCCCCGGAGGGATTCCAGGTTGCCAAGCGCCTTGAACGGAGCCGCTGCCGCGCTGACAATCGTGGAGAAGACCGGCGCTCTCTGGCCGAAGTCCTGCGCGTCCTGCATGCGCGCCGTGTAGGTTTCATAGTCCTGCAGCCGCTGCTCATACTCGGCAAGCCGCCGGACCTCGTCCTCCGTGTAGCCCTTTTCCAGCAGCTTCTGCATGATCTTGTAGCGCGATGTGACCCCGCCGCCGCCGTCCGGTCGAATGGCAAGCGCCGGCAGCTCGTTATACTGCCGCAAAAGCGTCCGTGTCTCTTCGTCCACGCGGGAAAGCCGGTGCTCCGCGTCCGCAATGACGCCCTGCTGCGCCGCCGATGCCTGCCCGGTTTTCAGTTCCGCCAGCCGTTCCTGCATGGACGTAATGTCCGGAGCCTGTCCGGCGTCCACCCTCTGCTGGTAGGCCATCTGATCCAGCTGCGCATCGTAAATCTGCGTCTCCAGCTCATCAATCTGCCGGGAAAGCTCCTTCGCCGTCCTTCTCTTTCCGCGCGCCTGGTCCTGCCGCGCGGTCTCCAGCGCCGCCTGATACGCTGGGTCCGACTGCTGCTTGTAGATAAGCCAAGCCTGGTATGCGTCGCTGCCCTTATAAATATCCTGCGTTCGCTTCTGGTCCAGCTCCCCGAACGGCGCAGACGTCTTTCTGAAATCGTCCTTTGCGCGCTCTCTGGCTTCTTGGTAGACCTTCGCAGCCTCCCGGCGCTGCTGGCTGCTGCCCTGATACTGCGTTTGCATTTGTTCAAGCTGCTTCATCTGCGCAGCCTTCTGCGTCGCCTGCCTTGCGGCTCTCTGTTCTTTCTGCCGCGCAGATCGCTGCTCGGCGGCGCTCTGTGCCTGGCGGATGAAGTCTTGCTTGTTGAGAACTCCACCTGCTATTGGGTCGGCAGCCTGCTGCTTGCTCGCTTTATTCAAGAAGGATTTCTTGGATATGACGCTCATGCTTTCCTCCACTTTTTATACTTCACGGAGTCATCAATCTTGATTCCGCTTACCTCGTAAATACGTCTCGCTACGTCGGCCCACTGCTGCTGCGACATCTGCCCACGTGCGCCGATTGCTACATCATATGCCCGATCATAGTCCCCCCGCCCGAGCAGCGTCGAGATTGTCCTTTGCACTCCATCATACTGGTCTCTCGCCATGCTCACATTCCCGTTGTAATCTCCTCTGCTGTTGATCTCCGTGCTACCGGAGCTTTCAGAACTGCCGGAACCCCCGCCGCCTGCGGCGCTCTTGGCTGCGGCGGCCTGCTGCTGCAGATAGAGGTCGTTTTCCTCCGCCGCCTTCTGCTGCCAGTAGGAAAGCTGGTTTGCATAGTCCGTGTAGTCCCGGCTGTAGGCCGCGTCGTATTCGCTGCGCGCGTCGGAAAGGTCGCTGTAGTAGTCCGACACCGCGTCGCGGTAGCGGTTGTAGTCCGCCTGCTCCCGGCTCTGCAGAAGCCCGTACTGGTTGTAAAGGTCGTTTCCCTCGTCGCGGTACTTGCTGTACGCGCTTTCATACAGCTGCGGCACCAGGTTGTTCAGGCTCTGCAGGTACGCGTTGTAGGCCTGCTGTCCCACCTGCTCTGAATAGGTCGAGCCGTAGCCGCCTGTGAGGCTTGCCGCCTGGCCCATCGTGTCCTGCATCGCCGTCCGCCCCAGACGCTGATACTGGTCCTTGTACTGCTGGTAGAGCATATCCGCATTCAGGTCGTACTCGAAGGGCTTGCGGTTTGTGATCTGCTCATACAGCCGGGTCAGCTCCGGGTCCCACTTGCTCTCGTACGCGCCGGGCCTGCTGCCGATCACGCCGTTCAGATATTCCTGCGCCCGCTGCACGCTGCCAGACGGCGTATAGCCGCCCTCCAGCCCCTGCAGCCTCTGCCTGGTGTGGCCGGACACGCCCTGCTGCGTCAGGGGGCTTTCGCGCGTATCGTACGCGCCCTGATAGCTGTAGGTGGTCTGATTCCTGTTGGAAAGCTGGCTCTGATAGCTTCCGTCCGCGTTTACGCCCGTAATGCGGTACGTGCCTCCGCCCGTGACCACCTCGTCCCCGGCCTTGAGGCCGGAGGGTGCCTTGCCGTTGTCCTGTACCTTATAAAGCCCCATCCGCTTCCTCCTTCTGCTCCCTTGGCTGCGCCTCGGCCTGGGCCTGCTTTTCAACCAGGCCCAGCAGCTCCGTGTGCACCCCCGCAAGCACCAGCTCCGCAACCGCCGGCGAAAGCCCGGACTCGTTGACGGCCTGCGCCAGCCGCTTCTGAAGCGTTCTGATTTCCTGTACCATGCTTTTCTCCTCCTCAGTTCACAATCTGCACGCCCGGATAGCGCGAGACGTGCCCGTTCTGCACGAAGAACGATCCGTTCGCCCAGCTTCTTCCCGTCGGGCCGGAAATCTGCGTGCCGTTGTTCGTGGTGTATTCCACCATGTTTGCCGCCCATACGCGCAGCCCCTGGCCGTAAACCGGGTCTGTGACCGTCATGGTCTGGTCATAGGTGTAGTAATAGCCCGGCTGGCAGTAGTCGCCGGTATTCGTACCGGCGTTGACGTTGATGTTCGCGCG
>CAKUDE010000017.1 GCA_934645175.1 uncultured Oscillospiraceae bacterium | reverse complement strand
TCCCTTTGCCATAAAAATCACCCCATTCGTTAGACATTATACCACATTGTCTAACAAATGGGGTGCGGTTCAAAGCCGCCTCTCGGGCGGCTTTTGGTATTTTCTCATTCTTTGACCGTGTGATCATAGGGCTTGCGCCGGCAATGTGCGGCAATTTTCCGATGCCGCATTGCGGGCTTCGCCATGTATCCTCAGAGCAGTAGGCAGATCAGTCCGTTGGCGCCCTCGTTGATGATCTTTGTCAGTGCATCCTTGAGCTTGTAGCGCGCGTCGTCGGGCATTCGCTTGAGCTTGCCGGTCAGTCCCTCATTTACCAGCTCGTAAACCGACTTGCCGAAAATATTGCTTTCCCAGAGCTTTTCGGTGTTGCCCTCGTATTCGCCGAGCAAGTATTTGACCAGATCCTCCGACTGCTGTTCGTCGCCGACCATCGGACTGATCTCCGTCTGAATATCGGCGCGCAGCAGATGAATTGACGGCGCGCTGGCACGCAGCTTCACGCCGTAGGCGCTGCCCTTCTTTACAATTTCCGGCACTTCAAGGTGCATCTCTTCCGCACCGGGCAGCACGATGCCGTAGCCTGTGGCGCGTACCTCGTCGAGTGCGGAGGCGATCTTGTCATAGCGTCGCTTCATTTCGGCAAGCTCTGTCAGGAGCCGCAGGAGCTGACCGTCGTTTTCGATCTCAAAACCGGTGTTCTGACCGAGAATCTGGTAGAACAGTCCCTCGTTGAACTCCAGCTCACACGTCACAGTGCCGCTGCCGAGGTCGATTTCGTCGATGCGGAAACCGCTGATCTGGTCGAGTCTGCACACGCGCCCGATGGCTTCTTCGGTCTCCGCCAGACGCGAGATTTGCGCGGCGTTTGTGCGCAGCGCGTCGTACAGCGCCGCCTTGAGCGGGTGGTCAAGCGTGAGCGCCTGTACCCATGCGGGCAGGAACACCCGCATTTCGCGCAGCGGGAAGGCATACAGAAGCTGCGTCAGCAGCTCGCACAGCTCCGCCTCCTGCATGGCCTGACAGTCTGCGGCGATAACGCCGACGCCGTAGGTCTGCTCCAGGTAGGCACGCAGCGCCTGCGTGTCTGCCGAGCGCGGCGCGCGGGAGTTGATTACGACCAGAAAGGGCTTGCCTGTGGCCTTCATGTCGGTGATGGCGCGGGCCTCCGCCTCAACGTAGTCGGCGCGCGGAATGTCGGTCACGGTTCCGTCGGTCGTAACGACGATGCCGACGGTGCTGTGCTCCTCCATGACCTTCCGCGTACCCAGCTCCGCCGCCTCGGTCAGCGGAATCTCGTGATCGACCCAGGGCGTTGTGACCATGCGCGCCGAGCCGTTTTCCGTCGCGCCGATCGCGCCCGCAACCACATAACCCACGGAGTCGATCATACGCACCGAGAGCGTAACCGTGCCGTCCGGCGTGATGGTTACGGCATCCTCGGGAATGAACTTCGGCTCGGCTGTCATGATGGTCTTGCCGGAGCCGCTTTGCGGCAGCTCATCCTTCGCGCGCTCACGCTGATACAGATCGTCGATCTTCGGGATGACCAGCTCCTCCATCATGCGCTTGATAAAGGTAGATTTGCCTGTGCGCACCGGGCCGACCACCCCGATATAAATGTCGCCGCCCGTCCGACGGGCGATGTCGGCGTATAAATGGCTCATAAATGTGCCTCCCCCTTGCAGTTTCTCGTGCTAGAGCCTATGCCGGGGGGAAAACAAGTATGACAAGCCGTGTGAAGAAATCGAAGGAGCCCGTTCGTCTTTGTGCGGTGTTTTCGCGATTTTTTGGAGTCGCATTGCGCTGCACGCTGCAATCACACAAAAAGAGCCGCCCGACGGGCGGCTCTTTTATCCGATTTCCAAGATGCGCGGCGTAAGGTCAAGAACTCCGTTTTGAAAGCCGATGCGCTCAAAAAAATCTCGCTTTGCGCCGGAATTCATGCCAAGCCGCAGGGTCTTAACGCCGATATGCCGCAGTGTGCTGACCAGATCGCCGCAGAGCTGCGCGCCCATACCGTAGCCGCGGAATTTTTCCTCGAGATACAGCTCCGTCAGAACGGCCGTGTGCGCACTCTCGCAGAAAAATCCGGAGCAGCCCGCAGGCTCGTCGCCGTAAAATGCCGAGCGTCGCCCCTCGCCGCCGGAGGCGAAGTGCAGATTTCCGCTGCCGGTGGGATATACGGCGCGCTTGCGCTCCTGTGTCGTCAGCTCCGGCGGAAGGTGTGACGCGTCGTTCATATAGTCAAGGCGATATGCACCGTTTTCGTAAAAAAGATGCGCTACGGCGGTGTTTTCCGGATGTCCGGCCGTTTCCTTTTCGGGGAAGAACAGGCGCAGAAGCAGACCGCCGAGCGCCATCCCGTGCGAGAAAACGGCGATGGTTCTGCCGTCGTTTTCTGCGGCGGCTTCGTCAAGGGCTTCCAGAAAGCGCCCGGTATACTGCAGGAACGGTTCGCTACCCTCGGTGTGCCAGGTGCGCGGATGATGAATAAAATCATAAACGCTCTGCGCGTCAAGCCGTTCCAGATCGCCGTAGGCACAGTCCTCCCATACGCCGGCGCCGATCTCGCAGAAGCGGCGGTCGATGCGCAGCGGTAGGCCCTTCGGAATATAAATTGCCTGCGCCGTGGTTCGGGTACGGCACAGATGGCTGGAATACACGGCGTCGATGCTTATCCGTGCAAAACGTTCACGCAGGCAGCGGATCTGCCGCAGGCCCGCGGGTGTAATGTTGGCGTCAAACTGCCCCTGGAGCCGACGGAACAGATTTCCTTCGGCCTCGGCGTGGCGAATTAAATATATCTCTGTCATAGGATTACAACGAACCTTGAAATCTCCTTCTTCATTTTTTCGACGGCGGCGACGGCGTGCGCGCAGTAGTCCGTTCCGTCGGAGTCTGTCTTTTGCCAGGCACAGACGATGCTGCGGGAGGCCGAAACGATGGCGCCCTGACCGAAGCGGTCAAAGGCAAACTGCACGTTCTTGGCTGTGCCGCCCTGTGCGCCGTACCCCGGCACAAGGAAAAACAGCCGGTCATATTTCTCACGCAGCAGACGCAGCGTCTCCGGATAGGTTGCGCCGACAACTGCGCCGATGGCGGAATAGCCGCTTTGTCCGAACAGACCCGTGCTCCAGCGCATGGCCAGATCGGCCATTGCGGTGTAGACCACGCGATCGCCCGAAAGCAGATCCTGCACCTCGCGCGACGAACGGTTGGAGGTTTTCAGCAGCAGGAAAATACTCTTGCCCGCGTCGCGGCAGTAGGGAAGGAAGGGACGGATTCCGTCACTGCCCAAATAGCCGTTGACCGTCAGACCGTCGCAGGCATAGAGGCTATGGACAGCCTGACCGATGGGGACCTGTCCGAACATGGCCTGCGCGTAGATCTCGGCGATATTGCCCACATCGCCGCGCATGGAGTCTATCAGGACATACAGCCCCCGTTCGGCGGCATAATGTGAAATTCGCTGCATCTGTGCGATGCCGTCCGCGCCCAGCGCCTCAAAGCAGGCGCTTTGCAGCTTGACGGCGGGCACCAGCTCGCCGAGCGAATCGATCAGCTCCGTGCAGAAGCGGTAATAGGCTGCGGCCGCGGCCGCAGGCGTCTGTCCCTGCGCTTCAAAGGCATCGCGGACGAGATGCGGCGGCAATATGGGAAGATACGGGTCCAATCCGAGCATGACCGGACTTTTGAGCTTGCGGATCTTTTCCTGTAAAACATCGATCGACATCAAAAACGCCTCCTTTGCACAATCGCGTTCAGTATAGCACAAAATGCACCGCGAAGAAAGATGATTTTGTGTTTTTTCGCCGCACGCGGGAAAAATAGCTGCGAAAGGAGGCGAGAAAATGGAAGTAAAAACCTTTTTGTTTGCGCTCGGCGCAGGCATGGTGGCAGGCGGCGTGGCGACACTGATGCTCCCGCGTCAGTCGCAGGTGCGGAAAACGGCGCAGAAGGCTGCCGATGCCATCGAACAGACGGCGACGGATGCCGCACAGAAGATGAAAAACTATATGATGTGAGCAGAGAGGGACCCGCGAGGGTTCCTCTTTGACAATGCTGCGGCGCAGGCGGCAGAGATGATGCGGGCCGTAAAACCGACACGGCCCCGGACGGCGGGTCATACCGTCCGGGGCGTCTTGCCTGTTTGTTTTCCGTTACTGCGGGTTACTGCCGCTTTTTGAAGGTCACGAGCTTACAGAAGAAGTAGTTCAGGATCACGACGATTACCGACAGGAGAATCTTTGCCAGCCCGACGCCGTTGAGAGTCACGCCGCCGAGGCGAAGGATCTCGAAGCGGCCGAGATTGAGCAGATTGTCGCAGACGAAAATGCCCAGCTCCTCAATGCCGAAAGAAAACAGGCGTGCGGCCAGAAACGACGGAATTTCCTGCCTCAGAATTGCGGGCGCCCAGCTTTTACTTTCAAACACCCAGAGCTTGTTGACTATATAGGCAAAGATCACTGCGGCGGCAAAGGCGACAGCGTTGTTCAGTACGGCGCTTGCACAGATGCGCTCGAGCGCGAAAAACACGCCGTAATTGACCAACGTAGTCAGTACACCGAATACAAGGTAAAGAATCGTCTCCCGATTGCAGAGTTTGGAAAGCTTTTTTTTCATAGGTCGGTTTGCTCCGTTCTGCGGGTTTGCCCCGCGCGGGTTCTGAGATGCTACCGTCTCATTATAACCGATGTCGGCGCAAAAGTCCATAGCGTGTCCGCCTTTTTCGCGGAGAGTCGGATTCCCGCTTGCGAATGCGGCCTTTTTCTTCTATAATAGCAAAGTGTGCGGGGCGTATGGTTCCGCGAGGAAGCCGATGTACGGAGGAGAACCTGTTGAACAAAAAACTCAGAGATGACGCAGAAGCGATCGTAAGAGCCGCGATTGCGGCCGTCGGTCCGGAGAAGGCGGTGCATCGTGCGCTGCAGGGCAGACGCTTTTCCGGACGACTGTACATGGTCGCCGTCGGAAAAGCGGCGTGGCGTATGGCAAGAGCGGCCGCGGACTGCCTCGATCGACCGCCCGAGGCGGGCATTGTGATTACGAAATACGGCCATGTGCCGGGGCCGATTTCCGGAGTGACCTGCTTTGAGGCCGGACACCCGATCCCGGATGAGAATTCTTTCCGTGCGACCGAAGCCGCTCTGGAAATGACGCGTGCGCTGCAGCCGGACGACACCGTGCTGTTTCTGCTTTCCGGCGGCGGCAGCGCGCTGTTTGAAAAGCCGTTGCTCGATGCGGCGGAGCTGCAGGAGATTACCGCACAGCTTCTGGCCTGCGGCGCGGCCGTTGCGGAGATCAATACGATCCGTAAGCGGCTGTCGGCGGTCAAGGGCGGACGCTTTGCCGAATGGTGTGCTCCGGCGTGCGTGGAAGCCGTCGTGCTTTCCGACGTTCTCGGCGATGCACCGGATGCAATCGCCTCCGGCCCGACCGTACCGGACGGCTCTACCTGCGCCGAGGCGTTGGAGATCGCACGAAAATATAGGCTGACGCTCAGTGAGAGCGCATGGGAGCTGCTGCGGCGCGAAACGCCGAAGTCGCTGCAAAATGCGCAATACAGGATCGTCGGAAGTGTGCGTGATCTGTGCCGTGCGGCGGCGTCCGCCGCCGAGTCGCTCGGCTACGAGCCGGTGCTCCTGACGGATCATCTGGACTGCCAGGCGCGTCATGCCGGCGTTTTTCTGGCGGATATTTTGAAGACTCACGCCGCGGATGGCAGACGCCTTGCGTACCTTGCCGGCGGGGAGACGGTCGTACGGCTGACCGGGGACGGACTCGGCGGGCGAAATCAGGAGCTTGCACTTGCGGCCGCAGAGCGCCTTGAGGGGATTCCGGGCGTTTGTGTCGTCAGTGTCGGGAGCGACGGAACGGACGGGCCGACGGATGCGGCGGGCGGCTATGCCGACGGCGATACCTGCCGCGCATTGGCCGACAGAGGGGTACGCATTGCCGATGTGCTCGCGGAAAACGACGCATATCACGCGCTTCAGGCCGTGGACGGGCTTGCCTTTACGGGTCCGACCGGTACCAATGTCAACGATATTGCCGTGGCTTTGATCTCCGGGTAAGCCGGAGGAGAGAAACCCATTCAACGGAAAACGGAGGAAATTCTATGGAAAAACAATATGATGTCGTCATTGTCGGCGCCGGCCCCGGCGGGATTTTTTCGGCTTATGAGCTGAGCCAAAAGCGCCCCGAGCTGCGTATCGCCGTTGCTGAGGCGGGGCACGCGCTGGAAAAGCGACGCTGCCCCATTGACGGCGAACGAGTGAAAAGCTGCATCAGATGCAGCTGCTGCTCCATTATGAGCGGCTTCGGCGGCGCGGGCGCCTTTTCTGACGGCAAGTACAACATTACCAACGACTTCGGCGGGACACTTTATGAGTATGTCGGGAAAAAACAGGCCATCGACCTGATGAAATATGTCGATGAAATCAATCTGCGTTTCGGCGGCGAAGGCACCAGGCTTTATTCGACTGCGGGGACGCGCTTTAAGAAGCTGTGCCTGCAGAACAGGCTGAATCTGCTCGATGCCTCCGTGAGACATCTCGGTACGGACATCAATTACATTGTACTGACCAATCTTTACAACGCATTGAAGCAACGTGTCGATTTTTATTTCGATACCCCCGTTGAGCACATTGAAGCCGTTGACGGAGGTTACAGCGTTATTTGCGGCGAGCAGCGATTTGCCTGCCGCAGCTGCGTTGTGTCCGTCGGACGCAGCGGCAGCAAATGGATGGAGCAGGTCTGCCGCGAGCTGGATATTTCCACAAAATCCAACCGCGTGGACCTCGGCGTGCGTGTGGAGCTTCCTGCCGTGATCTTCTCACATCTGACCGACGAGCTGTACGAGAGCAAGATCGTTTACCGCACAAAGCAGTTTGAAGACCGTGTGCGCACCTTCTGCATGAATCCGAACGGAATGGTCGTCAACGAAAACACGAACGGGATCGTTACCGTCAACGGCCACAGCTACGAGGGGAAGGAGCTGCAAACGGAGAATACAAACTTCGCGCTGCTGGTTGCGAAGCACTTCTCCGAGCCGTTCAAGGACAGCAACGGCTACGGGGAAAGCATTGCGCGGCTGTCCAATATGCTTGGCGGCGGGGTGATCGTGCAGCGCTTCGGCGATCTGATCCGCGGCCGCAGAAGCACGGCCAAGCGAATCGAGGAGGGACTGGTGGTCCCTACACTGGCCGCAACGCCCGGCGACCTGAGCCTTGTGCTGCCCAAGCGAATTCTGGACGGAATCATTGAAATGATCTATGCGCTGGATCAGATTGCCCCCGGTACGGCCAATGACGACACGCTGCTTTACGGCGTGGAGGTTAAGTTCTACAATATGGAGGTCGAGCTGGACGAGAATCTGGAATCGAAGTACAGAGGCCTTTACATCATCGGAGACGGCAGCGGCGTGACGCATTCGCTGTCTCATGCCTCCGCAAGCGGCGTTTTCGTCTCAAGGCGGATTGCGCAGACGCTTTGAATTCCGGCACGGGACGGCAAAGATTTTCTTTTCCGCGGGTGTTGACAAACGGGTATGTGGGTACTATAATATAACCGACCGAAAAGGTAGGTAAAACACCCCTTACACGAAAGGATTGAGATAGATATGATTTATGCGGACAACGCCGCGACGACGAAAATGAGCCGGACGGCGATCGACGCCATGCTCCCGTATTTCGACCGAATCTACGGCAACCCGTCCAGTCTGCACTCGGCGGGCCAGCGTGCCGCCGAAGCGCTTGACGATGCGCGTCTGCGCATCGCCCGCTGCATCAACGCCGATCCGAAGGAGATCACCTTCACCTCCGGCGGCAGCGAAGCGGACAATCAGGCCCTCTGGTCGGCTGCCAGGATCGGCGAGCGGAAAGGGAAAAAACACATTATTTCCACTGCCTTTGAGCATCATGCGGTGCTGCACACGCTGAAAAAGCTGGAGCGTGCCGGCTTTGAGGTCACGCTTCTCGACGTTCACGAAAACGGCATTGTTCTGCCGGAGGAGGTCGAGGCAGCCATCCGTCCGGATACCTGCTGCGTCAGCGTGATGTTTGCGAACAATGAGATCGGAACGATCCAGCCCATCGCCGCCATCGGCGCAATCTGCCGGGCGCACGACGTAATCTTCCACACCGATGCCGTGCAGGCGGCGGGACACCTTGCCATTGACGTGCGCGCGATGAACATCGATCTTCTGTCGCTGTCGGCGCACAAGTTCCATGGTCCGAAGGGAATCGGTGTGCTTTACGCCCGCAAGGGCATCCGCCTTGAGACGCTTATCGAGGGCGGCGCACAGGAGCGCGGCAAGCGCGCCGGTACGGAAAACCTTCCTGCGATCATGGGCATGGCCGCTGCGCTGGAGGAAGCCGTAAACCGGCTGGAGACCAACGCCGCGAAGCTTACCACGCTGCGCGACCGCCTCATCGCGGGCCTGTCGAAGATCGAGCACTCCGTGCTCAACGGCGATGCGGTGCACCGCCTGCCCGGCAACGTCAACTTCTGCTTCGAGGGCATCGAGGGCGAATCGCTCCTGCTGCTGCTTGACGATAAGGGTATCTGCGCCTCCAGCGGCTCCGCCTGTACCTCCGGCTCGCTTGACCCGAGTCATGTGCTGCTGGCCATCGGCCGCCCGCACGAGATTGCGCACGGCTCTCTGCGTCTGTCGCTGTCCGAGGATATGACTGAGGCGGATATCGACGAGATCATTGCCGCCGTGACGCAGGTCGTGGCCTATCTGCGCAGCATTTCACCCGTCTGGCACAATTTGCAGGACGGAAAGCAGAATTATTTCATCAAGTGAGGTAGTAAATATGGCACTTTACAGCGAAAAGGTGATGGATCATTTCCGCAATCCGCGCAATGTCGGCGTGATTGAAAATGCGGACGGTGTCGGCGAGGTTGGCAATGCCAAGTGCGGCGACATTATGAAGATTTATCTGAAGATCGACAACGACATCATTACCGATGCGAAATTTGAGACCTTCGGCTGCGGCAGCGCGATTGCTTCCAGCTCCATGGCGACGGAGATGATCAAGGGAGTGCCCGTCAGCGAGGCGCTGGCCGTGACGAATAAGGCTGTTGTTGAAGCATTGGACGGTCTGCCCGCGCATAAGATCCACTGCTCGGTGCTTGCCGAGGAGGCCATCAAGCTGGCGATCAAGGATTACTATGATCGCCACGGCATTGCTTATGACCATACAAAATTCCCCGCCTGCGAGAGCTGTGGGCACTGTGCCAGCGAGGGGTAAGCGCATATGACCGTTTCCACCAGAGGTCGCTATGCACTGCGTGTGATGATCGACCTGGCCGAGCATTATGCGTTCGGTTATACGCCTATGCGCGATGTCGCGGTGCGACAAGGGATCTCGCTGAAATACCTCGAACGGATACTTCCCGCGCTGACCAAGGGCGGCATGATCGTCGGCGTCCACGGTAAGGGCGGCGGCTATCGCCTGACGCGCCCACCCGAGGAGTGCTGCGTTGGTGAGATTATTCGGATGACCGAAGGGGACTTTACCACCGTCTCCTGCGTCGGTAGGGAAGCGCAGGCCTGTGCGATGGCGGAGAATTGCCGCACGCGCGCGCTGTGGTCGGGGCTGAACGACGTTGTGAATCAATATCTGGACGGCGTGATGCTTTCCGATCTGATGCGCAAGCCGCTTGCCGGCGAGTGATACACGCCTTCCGAACATCGGCTCACGGCTTTACAGCCGGCTTGCCCAAAGGCTTGAAAGAGCTTTTGGGCAAGCCGGTTTATTTTTTGTATGGCGAAGCCGAAATCCTTGACAAGAGCGCCTGCGAAGGGTATGATGAAAAAGAATCGCTCCGCGCGGCGGAAATCAATGCGATTCGGGGAAAAGAATATGAACCGAGAGAATAAGCGCAAGCAATTTGAAAAGGGGTACTACAAGACCCATCCGTGTACGGACAGCTTTACCTGCAAGGTTTGCGGCCGCACCGTCGTACCGGAGGATGCCGGAAGTGAGCACCGCAACCATTGCAACAACTGCCTGAGCAGCCTGCATATCGATGTTGAGCCGGGCGACCGCGAATCCGACTGCGGCGGTATTATGGAGCCGATCGCCGTCTGGGTGCGCAAGGGCGGCGAGTGGGCGATCATTCACCGGTGCAGACGCTGCGGCGAGCTGTGCTCCAACCGCGTTGCTGCGGACGACAATCCCATGAAGCTCATGAGCATCGCGCTCAAGCCGCTTTGCGAGCCGCCGTTCCCGATCGAACGCATCGAGGAGATGACCCGCCTGATGGGCGGCGAAGGCAGCCTGGAATAAATGCGTGCCGACGAGAAAAAAATCTTGCGCTTCGTTCCGGACTGTGATATACTGTCAATTTGTGAATCATTATAGCGAAAAGGATTGGTTTTCCAATGGCTGAACAGAAAAATATTCGGAATATTGCCATCATTGCCCACGTTGACCATGGCAAGACCACGCTGGTCGACGAGATGCTCAAGCAGTGCGGTACTTACCGGGAGAATCAGACGGTCGTTGACCGCGTGATGGATTCCGGCGACCTTGAGCGCGAGCGCGGCATCACCATTCTGGCAAAAAATACCGCAGTCAATTATAAGGGTACGAAGATCAACATCGTCGATACGCCGGGCCACGCCGATTTCGGCGGCGAGGTTGAGCGGATTTTGAAGATGGTCAACGGTGTTATCCTGCTGGTCGATGCTGCCGAGGGGCCGATGCCGCAGACACGCTTCGTGCTGCAGAAGGCGTTGGAGCTGGGGCATAAGGTTATCGTTGCCATCAATAAGATCGACCGGCTTGACGCCCGCGTTGAGGAGGTCGTTGAGGAGGTTCTGGAGCTGCTGCTCGACCTCAACGCCACCGAGGAGCAGTTCGATTCTCCCACGCTCTTCTGCTCCGCACGGCAGGGTATCGCCGCATACAGCCCCCATGAGGCGGGCGTAAACCTCGACCCGCTGTTCCGTACCATCGTCGATTATATTCCCGCGCCGACGGGCGACGTCAACGCGCCGCTTCAGATGCTTGTTTCGTCCATCGACTACAATGAATATGTCGGCCGCATCGGCATCGGCCGTATTGAACGCGGCACGGTGCAGCAGAATCAGGACGTGATCGTTTGCGATTATCACGACCCGGAGCATTTTGCCAGGGGCAAGGTCGTTGCGCTGTACGAGTTCGACGGCCTGGCGCGTAAGCCTGTAACGAGCGCCTCGGCGGGCGAAATCGTTGCGTTCTCCGGCATGGCCGACATCACCATCGGCCGCACGATCTGTGCGCCGGATAAGCCCGAGCCGCTGCCCTTTGTGAAGATTTCCGACCCGACCATCGAAATGACCTTCTCGGTCAACGATTCGCCCTTTGCCGGCCGTGAGGGCAAATACGTTACTTCCCGCAATCTGCGCGACCGTCTGCAAAAAGAGCTGCTCAAGGATGTTTCTCTGCACGTTACCGAACAGGGGACGGACAGCTTCAACGTTGCAGGCCGCGGCGAGATGCATCTGTCGATTCTGATTGAGACGATGCGCCGCGAGGGCTATGAGTTCCAGGTCGGAACGCCGCACGTCCTGACCAAGGTCATCGACGGCAAGGTCTGCGAGCCGATCGAGCGCATGGTTGCGGACGTTCCGGAGAGCGCTACGGGCAGCGTCATCGAAAAGCTTGGCCGCCGCAAGGGCGATCTGGTGTCCATGACGCCGGTCGGCAGTCGCTACCGTCTGGAATTTCTTGTGCCGTCGCGCGGCCTGTTCGGTTACCGCAACGAGTTTTTGACCGATACGCGCGGCGAGGGCATTATGTCCTCCGTGCTGGATTCCTACGCACCCATGAAGGGCGAGATCGAGCGCCGCAAGACCGGCTCGCTCATTGCCTTTGAAACCGGAGAGGCCTGTACCTACGGCCTGTTCAACGCGCAGGAGCGCGGCGCACTGTTCATCGACCCGGGCACGGACGTTTATGCGGGTATGGTTGTCGGCGTCTGCTCACGCAACGAGGATATGACCGTCAACGTCTGCAAAAAGAAGCAGCTTACCAATATGCGCGCCTCCGGCTCGGATGAAGCGCTGCGCCTGACCACACCGCGCGTGATGTCGCTGGAACAGTGTCTGGAGTTCCTTGCCGACGACGAGCTGCTTGAGGTTACGCCGAAAACGCTGCGCATCCGCAAGCGCGAGCTGGATCATTCCGCGAGAATGCGCCAGCTTATGAAGACCCGCAACAACGGCTGAGTAACCGGAAAGGAGCCAAAATGAAACGAATTCTCTGTGCAGTTCTGCTGCTGGCGGTACTGTTTGTCATTGTGAGCTGTGCCGTAACGGATACCCCCACCACCCCGAGCACCTCCACGCCCACCGCCTCCTCCGAACCGACGGCGGAGCCGACGACCGCGCCTGTGTCCGAGCCGACGGCGGAACCGACCGAGGCGCCCACCGAGACGCCGACCGAGGAACCCACGCCGGAGCCCACGCCCGTGCCGACCGAGCCCATCACCGGCCCGGAGGTGGAGGAGGGCAAGCCCTATTTCATTAAGGTCAATAACCAGTGCAACACCGTGACGGTTTACACCAAAGGGGAGGACGGCTGCTATACGACCCCGTATAAGGCCATGATCTGCTCTACCGGCACCGCTACCCCGCAGTCCGGCACCTATACGCTGAAATACAAGTGGAAGGGCCTCGGCCTGTTCGGCGACGTGTACGGCTATTATGTCACGCAAATCACGGGAAATATTCTGTTCCACTCCGTGCCCTATACCACCCCGATTCGCGATTCTCAGGGCTACATCGTCTCCGTTGACCCCTCTACTCTGGAGTACTGGGAATTTGACAAGCTCGGCACCGCCGCCTCCATGGGCTGCATTCGTCTCCAGGTCGTTGACGCAAAGTGGATTTACGATCACCGCGACGAGATTGCCGGTGTTGAGTTCTATAACTCCGAAGTGCCCGGCCCGCTCGGCAAGCCCGAGGCGCCGAAGATCTCGGACAACGAGGAATGCCGCGGTTGGGATCCCACCGACCCTGATCCCGACAATCCCTGGAATAAGACCAACTGAAACCGAAAGCGCTTCCCCGTCAGGGGAAGCGATTTTTGTCGAAAGAGTCGTCGGCGTGCCGCGAAGGCGATGCAACCGTGCTTGCGGGTTGCCGGGCGTTTATCGGATCCGCTCAAAATACCATAGGGCAAGCAAATCGACAACCTCGCCGTAGGATTGTACGCCGCTTTTTACCTCAAAAGTCTTGAGATAGTTTTCGTAAACCTTTGTCTGAATCTTTACGGCCGTTTCATCCTCCACGGTCCTGTAATGCGCCGTGGCGGCCGACAGATCTGCACGCAGCAGCTTACCGACTCCCCTGGAGACCTCTGCCGCGGCATTCGGATCGGCACGGTTCAGGGCGTTGATGCAGTAGATATAGGCGGAATAATAGCCGGAATAGACGAAATCGTCGCGGCCGTTTTCCATACAGGCCAGAAACGCTGCGAAATTTGCTTCGTCCTCGCGGGCGAAGGCCATGCGGTGGCCGATCTCGTGGCACATCGTATAGGGTACGGAGGCGGAGAACGTTGTCGAGCAGATGCCGCTTTCTCCCGTAAAGGCGAGGAAGATGCCGCTTGTACCGGTTTTTCCGAGCAGCTTGCTCGTCAGCAGACGTTTGACGCGCGCAGTCGAGCCGTCAAAGCATTCCATATCTTCGGCAAGGGTGCGGTAGCCGTCGCCGGCACGGACGGCGAGCTCGTCAAAGTCACCGGCAAGCATGACGCCGTTTTCGTCGCGTTCGACCGTTTCGGCCGTTTCATTGGCGCGGTCGCGGAAGTATTCCGTTACCTCGCGAAGCTGCTTGACGTCATATTGCGTGTCGCTCAGGCCGAGACGCTCGTTCATTTTCGGGGCGAAATAGTTCAGCCCCCATACGCTGACAAACCAGAATGCGGCGATCATTGCCGCCAGCAGCACGCCGGTCAGCCATTTGACGATGCGGCCGCGGAATACCGCCAGGAACAGGGAAACGAAAAACCACAGGATCAAACCGGCGGCAACCAGCTCCCACACGGCGAAGGGCACGACGGAGGTGATCTCCGCCAAAACGCCGATGAGCGCGCGGGAGACCTTTGGATAGACCGCGAAAAAGGCGGAATTGCAGAGCTTCGCCACCAGAACGAGCAGTACGGTCAGGACGGCGAGCGCCGCCGAGGAAAACAGACGACGGATGGAACATTTCATGGCATTCTCCTTATGCAAGGGCGGAGAACAGGGCGAGCCCTTTCTCCAAAACGGCTTCATCGAAGTCAAACTGCGGGCTGTGCAGAGGTGCGCCGCCCGTGCCGAGCCGGAAGTACACGCCGGGTACGCGCAGCTGGTACTCGGAAAAATCGTCCGTCAGGAAGCAGGGCTCCGCCGGTTCGACGGGCAGAAGCGCCCGCGCTTCTTCCAGAAGCGCCGCGTCGTTCGTTACGGGCGGGTAACCGGTGCTGTAGCTCAGGCGGATCGGACAGCCGGTCTCGCCGCTTACGGCTTCGGCCAGCGCGGCAAGCCGCTCCTTCAGCAGCAGGAACAGACGGTCGTCCAGGCAGCGCAGCGAGCCTTCCATATGCGCGGCATCCGCCAGCGCGTTGCGGGCGGCGCCGGCGGTCATTTTGCCGAAGCGCAGTACGCAGGGAAGTCCTTCGGCCAGCGCATAAGCCTGCGTCAGGAAGCGTGCGGCAGCCTCCAGTGCGTCGCACCCGGTTTGCCAGCGTGCAAGATGGACGCTTTTTCCGCCGACTTCTGCAGTCAGCTCGCTTGAACGGGCCATCATGCCGCCCGCGCAGGCGGCGATGTGTCCTTTTTCCAGCTCCGGCCACAGATGCAGACCGTAAACGCGCGTCGCGCCGTATTGCTCCAGAACTCCCGTTCGGCAGATCGCGGCTGCGCCGCCGGTCGTCTCCTCGGCGGGCTGGAAGATCAGGAGCACATTGCGATGCGGTGTAACACGCCCGTTTCCCAAGGCTTCGGCAAGGCCGAGCAGGATAGCCATATGGCCGTCGTGTCCGCAGGCGTGCATTTTGCCGGGGTGTTCCGAGGCAAAGGGCAGATTTGTGCGTTCGGTGATCGGCAGGGCGTCCATATCGCTGCGGAAGGCGACCGTTTCGCTTCGGCCGAAGTCAAAATAGGCGCAGACGGCGTCGCCGACAGGGGAAAACACATGGCAGTCCAGCGGTGCGAGCACGCTGCGCAGATAGGCGGAGGTTTCGGGCAGCGCCCAGTCCAGCTCGGGGATGCGGTGCAGCGCACGGCGGAATACGGAAAGCACGGCAAGCCCTCCTTTCGGGGAAATTACCTTTTTATTGTAACGCGCTCCGCGGAAAAATGCAAGGCTTTTGAAAAACGTGTGTCCGCCGCACTTGCATTGTTCACAAAAAAATGCTAAAATAAACGAATAAAACTTGAGCTTTCGGAGGAGAACTCCCTTGACGATGAAAACAACCGTGATCGCGCCCGAGGCGCTGCAAAGGCAGGCGGCCATCTGCGCGGAAATTCAGGATTACTGGCAGGCGCAGGGTATTGTCCCGCTTGCCTATGTGGACACCTATGGCTGCCAGCAGAACGAGGCGGATTCCGAACGCATCCGCGGAATGCTTCAGGCGTCGGGCTACGGCTTCGCCGACTCCGAGGAGGGCGCGGATGTGGTCGTTTTCAACACCTGCGCCATCCGTGAGCATGCCGAGCAGCGTGTGTTCGGCAATCTCGGGGCGCTTGTCCACACCAAACGCCGCCATCCGCGCCAGAAGATTTTCCTGTGCGGATGTATGGCCGGACAGCGCGAAGTCGCCGAGAAGGTGAAAAAGAGCTATACCCATGTGGACGGCGTGTTCTCCACACATCACCTGTGGCGTTTCCCGGAGCTGCTTCTGCAGGTGCTCACCACCGGAAAACGCGTTTTTGCCACGGAGGACAGCGCCGGCTCCATTGCCGAGGATATCCCCGTCGCCCGCACGAATCCGCTTAAGGCGTGGGTTTCGGTCATGTACGGCTGCAACAATTTCTGCTCTTACTGCATTGTGCCCTATGTGCGCGGACGTGAGCGCAGCCGCAGGCCGGAGGACGTGCTGAAGGAATGCCGCGAGCTGATCGAGGCGGGGTATAAGGAGATTACGCTGCTCGGTCAGAATGTCAACTCCTACGGCAAGGACCTTGGCATCGGCGTCGATTTTGCCGACCTGATGGCACAGATTGCCGAGCTGCCGGGCGAATTCCGCCTGCGCTTTATGACCTCCCATCCAAAGGATGCCAGCCGTAAACTCTTTGATACCATTGCAAAATACCCGAAGATCTGCAAGCAGTTCCACCTGCCCTTTCAGTCGGGCAACGACCGGGTGCTTGCGGCCATGAACCGCCATTACGACAGTGCGCAATATCTTTCGCTCGTCGATTACGGCCGTTCGCTCATGCCGGAGCTTGTGCTGACAAGCGACGTCATTGTCGGCTTCCCCGGCGAGACGGAGGAGGAATTTGAAGACACGCTGCGCCTGATTGAGCGCGTGCGCTATGACGCGCTGTTTACGTTTATTTTCTCCCCGCGGCCCGGTACGCCGGCGGCGAAAATGGACGATCCGACGCCAAAGGCGGAGAAAAACCGTCGCTTTGACCGCCTGCTTGCCATGCAAAACCGTATTTCGGAGGAGAAACACCGCGAGTATGTCGGCAGAACGATGCGTGTTCTGGTTGACGGGCGCGAGGGCGAGCTTCTTACCGCCCGTACCGACGGCGGCCGTCTGGTGCGCCTTGCGGGGGACGACGGCTTGATCGGACGGTTTATCGATGTGGAGATTACGGGCTGCACAACATGGAGCCTGACCGGCAAACAGACAGAAACGGAGTAATTCTATGGCAGAGCTGACGCCGATGATGCGGCAATATCTGGAGGTTAAACGGCAGCACCCGGACTGCGTGCTGTTTTTCCGGCTGGGCGATTTCTATGAGATGTTTTCGGACGACGCCAAGCTCGCCGCGAAAGAACTGGATCTTACGCTGACCACGCGTGACCGCGGCAAGGAAAAGCAGGAGCAGACGCCGATGTGCGGCGTACCCTATCATTCCGCAGAGAGCTATATCGCGCGGTTGGTTGCACGCGGTTATAAGGTTGCCATCTGCGAGCAGATGGAGGATCCCGCGCTGGCGAAAGGACTGGTAAAGCGCGACATCGTGCGTATCGTTACGCCCGGCTCGGTTACGGAAAGCTCCATGCTTGACGAGAGCCGCAATAACTATTTTGCCTGTGTGTTCGGAGAGGGCGGCGAGTACGGCCTGTGCTTCTGCGACGTTTCAACGGGCGCGGTTTATGCCACGCTGGCGCAGGGCGCCGGGGCGCTTGACCGCGCGCTGGCGGAGCTGGGCGCCTTTGCGCCGTCCGAGCTGCTGCTCGGAGGAGAAGCCGCAGACGAGGCGGCGCTTGCCGATGCGCTCAATGAGCGGCTGCACTGCGCCGTTGAACGCGGGCAGGAGGAGCAGTTTGACCCGGAACGCTGCCGCACGCTTACCGAACGGCAATTCGGAAAGGACGTCGGGACGCTCGGACTGTCGGACGCCCCCTGCGCGCTGCGTGCCGTCGGTGCGCTGCTGGCAGCACTGCAAAGCCGCCGTGTAGCGACCAATCATCTGCGCGAGCCGGAATTTTATGTCAGCGGACGCTTTATGGAGCTCGATTTGACGGCGCGTCGCAATCTGGAGCTGACCGGAACGCTGCGCAGCGGCGAAAAGCGCGGAAGCCTGCTTTGGGTGCTTGACAAGACCCGCACGCCGATGGGAGGAAGGATGCTCCGCTCCTGGCTGGAGCAGCCGCTCCTCAGCCCGAAGCGTGTCAATGCCCGCCTTGACGCGGTGGAGGAACTGGTCGAAGCCTCCGAGCGGCGGGAGGAGCTGCGGGAGGAGCTGCGCGCGTTGACGGATCTGGAACGCATCACCGCCCGCATCGTTACCGGTACGGCCAACGCCCGCGATCTGCGCAGCTTTGCCGCCGGCAGTATGCCGCTTCCGGCGCTGCGCGAAGGCATTGCGGGACTACACGCGGTAATGTTCGGCGTATTGCGTGAGGAACTGGATGATCTGCGCGACCTGCGTGAATTGATCGACTGTGCCGTGGTCGATGAGCCGCCTTTTACCGTCCGCGAGGGCGGAATGATCCGCGACGGCTATCACAAGGAGCTCGACGAGCTGCGCGACATCGTATCCGGCGGCAAGGGAACACTGGCCGCAATCGAGGCGCAGGAAAAAGAAAAAACGGGAATCAAAAATCTGCGCGTGGGGTACAACCGCGTGTTCGGTTACTATATCGAGGTGGCCAAGGGGCAGGTGTCCCTTGTCCCGCAGGATTACATCCGCAAGCAGACGCTTGCGAACGGTGAGCGCTATATTACCCCGGAGCTGAAGGAGCTGGAGGGGCGCATCCTCACTGCGCGCGACCGTATCGTTGCGCTGGAATATGAGCTGTTTACGGAGCTTCGACTGCGCCTCTCGGATCAGGCCGAGCGCATTCAGCGCACGGCACGGGCGGCGGCCTGCCTTGACGCTCTGTGCTCCTTTGCCGCCGTCGCGGAGAAGAACGGCTATTGCCGCCCGGAGATTGATCTGTCGGATCACATTGAAATTCGAGAGGGCAGACATCCGGTCGTGGAGCTGATGCTTAAGGACAGCCTGTTTGTTCCGAACGACACCGCGCTCGACTGCGAGTGCAGCCGTGCCGTTATCCTGACCGGACCGAATATGGCGGGAAAATCGACCTATATGCGTCAGGTGGCGCTGATCACACTCATGGCGCAGATCGGTTCGTTTGTCCCGGCCGCCGCCGCGCGTATCGGCGTGGTAGACCGCATCTTCACACGCATCGGCGCGTCGGACGATCTCGGCTCGGGCAAGTCCACCTTTATGGTTGAAATGACCGAGGTGGCCGAGATTCTGCGCCACGCCACCCCGCGCAGCCTGCTGATCCTTGACGAAATCGGCCGCGGGACCTCTACGTTTGACGGCATGGCCATTGCCCGTGCCGTATTGGAGTATGCGGCGGACAAAAAACGTATCGGTGCAAAGACGCTCTTTGCTACGCATTACCACGAGCTGACCGAGCTGGAACGTGAGCTGCCGGGCGTGAAAAACTTCCATATTGCCGTCAAAAAACGCGGCTCGGAGATCGTATTCCTGCGGCGCATCGTGCCCGGCGGGGCGGACGATTCCTACGGCGTGGAGGTTGCAAAGCTGGCGGGGCTGCCGGATAAGCTCATCAGCCGTGCGCGTGATATTCTCCAGACGCTTGAAAGCGGCGCGCCGACGCGTACCGTGACCGTTGCGGCCGACGATCAGCTCTCCATCACCAGTATGGAAAATGACCGCCTCCGCGCGGCACTTGAGCGCATTGATCTCGATACGCTCACGCCCATTGAGGCAATGAATGCCCTGTATTCTCTGAAAAAAATGCTGTAAAGGAGGCAAAAATGCCATGGCGTTTTTGGATCGTAATCTTATCGTCCCGAACCGGCGCGAAAAAATCGCGGGCTTTATTTACTGGCCGTTTTATCTGATGTTGACCGGTCTGCTGCTGAGTCTGTTGTTTCTTGCACTGGGAATGGATCTGGAGTCGCAGGAGGGCGGCTTCCTGCTGAATATTGCATTTTTTATTGTGAACTTCCTTGCCGTTGCGGCGATATTTCACGACTTCCTGTTTCGCTCTTTTGCGCCGATCGGGAGCTTTGGACGGCTGATCCTGGCGGTGCTGATGGGTTACGGCGTGTATTATGCGCTGAATATCCCGATTTCCGTTGCACTGGAGATTACGGGCTATGAACCGAGCAATTTGAATCAGGACGCCGTGGAGACGCTTACGTCGATGCAGCCGCTTGTGATGCTGCTGTGCACGGTCGTGCTCGCGCCCGTCACGGAGGAATGCCTCTGCCGCGGCCTGATCTTCGGGCCGATTTGCCGCAGGAGCCCCGTGCTGGCTTATATCGTTTCGGCGGCCGTTTTTTCGGCAATCCATGTCGTCGGGAGCATCGGTGAATCCACGCTGCTGGACCTTGCGGTCTGCTTCGTGATCTATCTTCCCGCCGGCCTCGGGCTTGCCTTTGCCTACCACCGTTCACGCAGCATCTGGGGCTCGATCCTGCTGCATGCGGCGATCAACCTGCTGGCCTTTGCCGTCAGCTTTCTGCCCTTGCCCTGAGCCCCCGAAAGGAGTTTCCCATGCCAAAAATTCAGCAGCTTTCGCCCCACGTTGCCGACCTGATCGCCGCAGGCGAGGTGGTCGAACGTCCTGCCAGCGCTGCCAAGGAGCTGGTGGAAAACGCTGTGGACGCCGGGGCGAGCCATATTACCGTCGAGCTGAAAAACGGCGGCATGACCTTCCTGCGCGTGACGGACGACGGGTGCGGAATGTCCGCCGAGGACGCACAGCTTGCTTTCCTGCGCCACGCAACGAGCAAGCTGCGGACTGCCGCAGACCTGGAGGCCATCGGTACACTGGGCTTCCGCGGCGAAGCGCTGGCGGCGATCAGCGCCGTTTCGCGCATCGATCTTCTGACGCGCACAGCCGATATGCCGCTCGGTACGAGCCTGCATCTGGAAGCAGGAGTCGTTACCGAATGTGCCGAGGCCGGAGGCCCGGTTGGAACGACCATCATCGTGCGCGACCTGTTTTATAACACGCCTGCGCGGATGAAGTACATGAAAAATGACAATGCGGAGGCTGCTGCGCTGTTGGCCTGTGTGCAGCATCAGGCGCTTGCCCACCCGGAGATCGCGTTCCGTGTGCTGCGCGACGGCGCCGAGCAGCTCTCTACCCCCGGCAACGGCAAGCTCTACAGCGCCGTCTATGCCGTCTGGGGTCGTGTGAATACGCAGGGCCTGACGGAGGTGAAGGGCGGCTGGGACAAGCTCCGGCTGTCCGGCTTCGTCAGCAGGCCGAGCGCGACGCGCGGAAACCGCAGCAATCAGCTCTTTTTCGTCAACGGACGTTTTATCCGTTCGCGGACGATGACGGCCGCATTGGAAGAAGCTTACCGCAATCAGCTTCTTCCGGGGCGTTTCCCTTCGTGCGTGCTGCATCTGTCCATGCCGGAAAATCTGGTGGACGTTAACGTTCATCCCGCTAAGACGGAGATCAAGTTCCTGCGGGAGCGCGAGGTGTTTGACTGCGTTCACTACGGCGTTCTGACTGCACTGAACGGCGCGCCGGGACAGGTGGAAATGCAGCTTCCCGTGCAGCCGGAGAAAAAACAGCCGGAGCTGCGCGACTCCGCGCCGCGAGTTTCCGCCCGGCCACAGCCGGAGGCGGGGTTCCGTACAATGACGGCGGAGGAGTACCGCGCGCTTGCCGGGATCGTGAAGCAGACGCCGCATATTGTGCCTGCCGAGGCCGTGCGCCGCAGCGTTGCGCCGGAGCGCAGCACCGAAGCACGGGTTGCGCCGCAGCCGGAGCCGCCTCCGGAACCGACGCCTGCACAGCAGCCGGAACAGCAGACGCTTGCGCCGGCAGAGGATACGCGCTTCCGCATTGCAGGAGAGCTGTTTGATACTTACATTCTTGTCGAGCAGGACGATCGCCTGCTGTTGATCGATAAACACGCGGCGCATGAGCGACTGCTTTTTGAAAAGCTGCGCGCGCAGAAGCTGGCGCCTATGTCGCAATACCTGCTGCAGCCGGTGCTGTATGAGCCGGAGCGGTCGGAGTCGGCGCTGCTGTTGGAAAACGCGCCGGTTCTGGAGCAGCTCGGCTATGAGCTTGCCGATTACGGCGGCGGGACAATCGCCGTGCGGCGGCTTCCGGCGGACCTGGATCCCTCGCAGGCCGTGGCGTCTCTTGACGCGCTGGCGGCGCAGCTCGCGGCCGGGCGGCAGCTTTCACCGGACGATCTGCGTGACGAGCTGCTGCATACCGTTGCCTGTAAGGCGGCAATCAAGGGCGGCGACCACAGCAGTCCGGCAGAGCTGGAGGCGCTGGTGCACGAGGTACTGACGCGCGATGATCTGAAATACTGTCCTCACGGTCGCCCCATCTGTGCGGAGCTGACGCGAAGACAGCTTGAACGGCAGTTCCGGAGGGTGTGAATATGGACAGAATCGTCTGTATTGTCGGCGCGACCGCCACGGGCAAGACGGCGTTGTCCGTCCGCTTGGCGCAGGCGATAGATGCGGAGATTGTTTCCTTTGACTCCATGCAGGTATACCGCGGCATGGATATCGGTACCGCCAAACCCACCGAGGCGGAACGCGGCGGCGTGCGCCATTGGATGTTTGACGTTGCGGATCCCTGCGAGAGCTATTCCGTCAGTCGCTATGTCGAGCAGGCGGATGCCTGTGTGCAGAGCATTCTGGCGCGAGACAAGGCCGTCGTCCTTGTCGGCGGTACGGGACTGTATATCGATTCGCTGATCGCCGGGCGCAGCTTTGCGCCCTACCCGCGCACGGGCGTTCGGGAGGCGCTGGAGGCACAGGTGCGCGCCGAGGGGATCGAGCCGCTGTATGCCGAGCTTCGACGGGTAGATCCGGAATCCGCTGCCGCCGTTCACCCGGCCAATACCAAGCGCGTTATCCGCGCGCTGGAGGTCTGGCGCGAAACGGGGACGACGCTTTCGGCGCACAACCGTGCGACGCAGGCACTTCCGCCGAAATACCGACCCATATGGCTTGGACTGGACTATGCCGACCGTGCGGTGCTCTATGAACGTATCGACCGGCGGGTGGACGAGATGTTTGCACGGGGACTGACGGATGAGGTACGTCGTCTGCTTGCCTCCGGCGTGCCGCAGAGCGCCACGGCACTTCAGGCCATCGGCTATAAGGAGCTTTTGAGTGTTTTGCGCGGCGAGACGGACGAAGACACCGCCCGCGCACAAATCCGGCTTGCTACCCGGCACTATGCCAAGCGCCAGCGGACATGGTTTTACCGAAACCCGGAGGTGCGCTGGCTCCTGCGCGACCGCCTGGGGGACGATTCCGCACTTTTTTCTTCGACTCGACGAGAGCTTGCTTTTTTCGACAAATGAATCTGCTATAATGTCGGTGTTACATCAAAAAAACACAAAGGAGTAATACCGAATATGGCAAACACAGATAACCTGCAGGATCAGATCCTGAACGAAGTACGCAAGGAGCACACACCCGTCACCGTGTTCCTGATGAACGGCTTTCAGATGAAGGGCGTTGTTTCCGGCTTTGACAGCTTTGTCGTGCTGCTTCTGTCCGACGGAAGACAGCAGATGATCTACAAGCACGCCATTTCTACAATGGTGCCGTTGCAGCCAGTGCGTATTCCGGCCTGACGGATCGAAGCCCTGCGCAGCGCCGTATACGGCGGGGAGATAGACCGATGAAAAAGCAGGGCGATGCCTATTTTAAGATCATATCTGTTGTGCTTGCAGTGCTTATGGTGAGCTATGTGCTGTTTTCCGTGGCCTTTCGCCGCGGAAGCAGCTATACTACCCAGCCTGCAGCGCTCTGCGAAGTCGGCGACGGGTTAACCGTTTCCGGCTTTGTAGTGCGTTCCGAGACCGTGCTCACCAGCGGTGAGCGCCTGACGGTCTGCGAGCTGACGGAGGGTGAATGGATCGGCGGCGGACAGACGGTTGCCACGGCCTACCGCGACGCCGCGGCGCGGCTTCTGCGTCAGGAGCTTGCCTCGCTTCAGGCGCAGCTCAAGCAGCTCCGCTTTGCGTCGGAGGGCTCGGATTCGAGCGGGCTGGATGCGGACATTCGCACGCTGCTGCTGCGCCTGTCGGCGCAGACGGCGCGGCGGGACTATGAAGCCGTACAGTCGGCGGCGGAGGAGCTCCGGCCGATGATCCTGCGGCGCGGCGTCTCCGACGGAGATGCCGCCGAGCTTCAGAGACGTATTGCGGAGCTTGAAGCCCGTATTGCGGCGCTGCAAACCGATGTACAGGATGGCGCGACAGAGGTGCCCGCTCCGGATTCCGGTTACTATTCCGCGCAGCCGGACGGTTTTGAGACGCTCCTGACGCCGGAAAGCATTCTGTCGATTTCGCCTTCGACGTTGGATTCCCTTACGGCCGGCGTTGTTTCGGATTATGCGATCGGTCGTCTCTGTACGGGACAAACCTGGTATTTTGCGGCCGTGATTCCTGCCGAGCGTGCGCAGCAGTGCCGTGAACGGAGCTATCTGACGGTCAGTCTGTCCGGGCAGGGACTGCGTGAGTTACGGATGCGCATTGAGCGCGTGGGCGACGCGGAGGACGGCAAGTGTGTGCTCGTGCTTTCATTTGAGAAAAAATTACAGGAGGTCACGGCGCTGCGCAGACAAAACGCGGACATTGTATTCCGCAGCTATGAGGGACTCCGGGTTCCGAAGTCGGCACTGTATTATATCGATGGTGCAGCGGGTGTGTATATTTTGCAAAACACGCTGGCACGATGGAAAACCGTGGAGATCCTTTACGAAAGTGGGGACGACTATATCGTCCGCTGGGACGACAGCAGCACGTCCAACCTCTGGCCGCAGGACGAACTGATCCTGACAAATCAAACGATAGAGAACGGAATGGTGATGAGATGACAATCGCTGAAAATGTGGCTTCCATCCGTGCGCGGATGAACGAAGCGGCGCAGCGCGCCGGGCGCGACCCGAGGGAGGTTCTTCTGTGCGCCGCGACCAAAATGAACGACGCTTCACGCGTCCGCGAAGCAATTGCCGCAGGCGTGGATCTTTGCGGCGAAAACCGCGTGCAGGAGCTGACGCAGAAGCTGGCCGACCATGCCTACGACGGTGTTCCGATACACTTCATCGGCCATTTGCAAACCAATAAGGTCAGGCAGGTTGTCGGCAAGGTCGCGCTGATTCAATCGGTGGACCGCCTTGAGCTGCTGCAATGTATTGAGCGCGAGGCGGCGAAGCAGGGAGTCGTTCAGGACATCCTGCTGGAGATCAATGTCGCGGCTGAGGAGAGCAAGTCCGGCTTTTCACCCGAGGAGGCGCCGCGGATCGCCGAAACAATGCCGCAATTTCCCCATTGCCGCCTGCGCGGCCTGATGGCGATCCCGCCGGTTAGCGAGAGGCCGGGCGATAATCTCAGATTTTTTCAAAAAATCCATACAATAGCTGTTGACATAACCGCAAAAAGCATTCATAATAGTAGCATGGATATTCTGTCGATGGGAATGACGGACGATTTTGAGGACGCCATCGCTGCCGGCAGTACCATGATCCGCGTCGGGACGGCGATCTTTGGCGCGCGAAATTATCAGAAAACAGAAAACTGAAAGATATACGGAGGACGAGCACCATGGGTCTGATGGACGAACTGAAAAAGCTGACGCATCCCTATTCCGAAAAGGATAGAGACGACGATTATGACGAATATGAAGACGACGACGAGGGCTTTGATGAGCCCGCTCCCGCCCCTGCACCCAGACGCAGCGCCTTTTCGTCGCGCACGCCGGCAGAGCCTGTGCGTCAGAGCGGCAATGCCAATACCCGCGTTGTGAGCATCAACAATACCCAGCTTGAAGTCGTTCTTGTCAAGCCGGAGCGCTACGATATGGTTTCCACCATTGCGGACAATCTGCGCCAGAACAAGGCGGTGGTTCTGAACCTTGAGCAGACCAATAAGGACGTTGCCCGACGGATCGTGGACTTCCTTTCCGGCTGCGCCTACGCCATTGACGGAAAGATCCAGAAGGTGGCCATCGCTACATATCTGGTAACGCCGCGCAATGTCGGTGTCGTCAATTCCACCAATGATACATCCGACGACGAAGGCAGTGAGTCGAGCTACCTCTGATGCCCGACAAACAGACAGGAGATGAAAGAAATTGCTGACCCCGCAACAGATACAGGAGATCGGCTTTGAGCGCGTGCGCCGCGGCTATGATATGGACGCCGTGGACGAAGTCCTTGGCCAGCTTACACAGGACTACCTGACGCTCTACAAAGATAATTCCGTACTCAAAAGCAAAATGCGTGTTCTGGTCGAAAAGCTGGAGGAATACCGCAGTCAGGAAAAGGAAATGCAGAGCACGATGCTGGCGGCGCAGCGGGCCTGTGAGCAGATGCGCGCCGATGCCGAACAGAAATGCGCGCAGATGCTCCGTGAAGCGGAGGAATCCGCCGGCGCTAAAAGCCGCAATACGGACGAACAGGTTGCGGCCGAGCAGGAGCGCCTCGCCGAGGCGCAGAACGCAAGCGCCCGCTTTCTGGACGACATGGAAAAGCGACTTAAGCGTCAGCTTGAGCTGCTTGACGAGTTGCGCAAGCAGGAGCGTCTGCCGCACGCGGAGGGGAAGGCGCAGCCCTACGACTACGACGCGGAGCAGAGCGGCGCTTCCGCCGACGAGATCATCGAGCAGATTGATCGGAGCGTAGGGGCGGACAGCGTAAAGCCGACGGACAGCAGTCCGACACGCAAGATTGACACGCTGCACGGCAGCTTTTCCCCGGAGAAGCAAAAAATATTTGATCAGCTTGGCTTCGGGACCGGCCGCATTACAAACGAATAAAGCAAAGGCAAGGAAGGGGACGAGTAAACCGTTTCTCCGCGTTCAGAGAGCCGCCGGATGGTGCAAGGCGGACGCGCGGCGGTTGAAGATCACCCCGGAGCCGCTGGGTGAACCATACGGTTTGGTATGCAGTAGCCGCAGCCGGGTGCGCCCGATAACGCGTAGACGAGCGCCCTGCCGCAAGGCGGGGAACGGGAGTGGTACCGCAGGAGGATTCCTGTCTCTCATGAGACGGGATCCTCTTTTTTTGTCGTCCGCCGCAGACGCGGCACCGGATCGCCACGTTGCTTCGCCGTTTGCGATAACATAAAACCCTGTTTTACCGAAAAAACACTACTTGTTGTAGATTATACGGAGGAAAAAGAAAATGGATTACAAGGACACGATCATCACACCGAAAACCGATTTCCCCATGCGGGCAGGCCTGCCGCAGCGTGAGCCGCCGATGCTGGAGCATTGGAACCGTATTGACGTCTATCGTCTGCTGCGCGAGAAGAACGCCGGAAAGCCGACCTTTATTCTGCACGACGGCCCTCCCTTCTCCAACGGCGACATCCATATGGGTCATGCGCTGAACAAAACGCTCAAGGATTTCATCGTTCGCTCCTATGCGATGCGCGGCTACGATACGCCTTACGTCCCCGGATGGGACAACCACGGAATGCCCATTGAGTCGGCGATTATCAAGAAGAACAAGCTCAATCACAAGACCATGCCCGTGACCGAGTTCCGCAGCGCCTGTGAGGCCTTTGCGGAGGAGTTTATCCGCCGCCAGATGGCAGGTTTCCGCCGCCTGGGCGTTATCGGCGACTGGGAGCATCCCTACAAGACGATGGATAAGCGATTTGAGGCCGAAGAGGTGAAGGTGTTCGGCGAAATGTTCCGCAAGGGATATATTTATAAGGGTCTGAAGCCTGTGTACTGGTGCCCGAAGGACGAAACTGCGCTGGCGGAGGCCGAAATCGAGTATCAGGACGACCCCTGTACCTCCATTTATGTAAAGTTTGCCCTGAAGAACGATCAGGGGAAGCTGGCGGAGTTCGGAACGGAGAAGACCTACTTCATCATCTGGACAACGACCACATGGACGCTGCCCGGCAACCTCGCCATTGCGCTCAACCCTGTGGAATCCTATGTGCTCGTTCAGGCGGACAACGGCGAGCGGTATATCGTCGCCGAGGCGCTGGCCGAAAAGACCATGCAGGCGGGAAAGATCGCTTCCCATGAGATTCTTGCGCGTTTCCCCGGCAGCTTCTTTGAATATATGACCGCGCAGCATCCCTTCCTCGACCGCGATTCGCTGCTTGTTACGGCGGACTATGTTACCATGGATTCCGGTACCGGCTGCGTCCATACCGCTCCGGGGTTCGGCGCGGACGACTATCAGACCTGCCGCCGTTACAAGATGGAGCTGGTCGTGCCAGTCGACGACCGTGGCTATCAGACCGAGGCTGCCGGTAAGTTTGCCGGACTGCGCTACGATGCGTCCAATCAGGCAATTTTCGATGACCTTGTCGCCACGGACGCCCTGTTTGCCTCCGAGGAATTTGTCCACAGCTATCCGCACTGCTGGCGCTGCAAGAGCCCGATCATTTTCCGTGCCACCCCGCAGTGGTTCTGCTCCGTAGAGAGCTTCAAGGATGAGGCGGTTGCCGCCTGCGATGAGGTACAGTGGCTCCCCGCCTGGGGCAAGGACCGCATGGTCGCCATGATCCGCGACCGTGCCGACTGGTGTATCTCCCGCCAGCGCCGCTGGGGTCTGCCGATTCCCGTGTTCTACTGCAAGGACTGCGGCAAACCCGTTTGCACGCCTGAAACGATCGAGCACATTTCTGAGCTGTTTGCCGAGCACGGCTCCAATATCTGGTTTGCACGGGAAGCGGAGGAGCTGATTCCGACAGGCCTGACCTGCCCGCATTGCGGGAAGGCTTCGGGCTTTGAGAAGGAAACGGATACCCTTGACGGCTGGTTTGACTCCGGCTCAACACATATCGCCTCTTTGCGCCGGGACGATCCTGCGCACTGGCCCGCGACGATGTATCTGGAGGGCGCCGATCAGTACCGCGGCTGGTTCCAGTCAAGCCTGCTGACCAGTGTCGGTGCGCTGGGTAAGGGTGCTCCGTTCCAAAAGTGCCTGACCCACGGCTGGACGGTTGACGGTGAGGGCAAAGCCATGCACAAGTCTCTCGGAAACGGCGTTGACCCGGCCGATCTGATCCGCGATTTCGGCGCGGATATTGTGCGCCTCTGGGCGGCGTCCGCAGATTACCGCGCGGATGTGCGCTGCTCGAAGGAAATCTTCAGGCAGCTCTCGCAGAGCTATCTGAAATTCCGCAATACCGCCCGCTACTGCCTCGGCAACCTTGACGGTTTTGATCCGAACGAGCTTGTCGCACCGGAACAGATGCTTGCACTGGATCGCTGGGCCGTAACGAAGCTCAACGGCTTGATCGAGACCGGCTTCCGCGCCTACGATAACTACGAATTCCATGTGCTTACACACGCGATCAACGACTTCTGCGTTGTGGAGCTGTCAAGCTTCTATCTGGATATCCTCAAGGATCGCCTTTACTGCGACGGGCGCAACAGCCTGCGCCGCCGCAGCGCGCAGACCGCGCTGTACCTGATCGTTGACGCGATGGCGAGAATGTACGCGCCGATCCTGCCGTTTACCTGCGACGAGATCTGGCAGGCCATGCCGCACCGCACCGGAGACGACACACGCAACATTGTCCTCAATGAGATGGTCAAGCCCTATGCGGAGTATGCCCTTAACGCCGATGAAATGGCCAAGTGGGACACGCTCATCGCCCTCCGCGGCGACGTCAACGGTGTTCTTGAGGCCGCCCGTGCGGACAAGCGCATCGGCAAGGCGCTTGAGGCTCATGTAACGCTCAGCCGTCACGAGGCGCTCGAGGCTGCAACGCGCACGATGGATCTGGCGGAGCTGTTCCTGGTATCCGACGTAGCCTGGGGCGAACCGGAGGAGGGCGCGTTGACCGGTACGGGCAGTAGCTTTGAGGGCGTAACGATCGGCGTCAGCGAAGCGAAGGGGACGAAGTGCCCGCGCTGCTGGATGCACTCGACAAAGGCGAACGCCGAAGGACTGTGTCCCCGCTGCGCTGCCGTCGTTGCGGAACTGGAACTGAATTGACCTTTCGGTATGGAAAACGCCTGTCTGCCTTTTGGCAGACAGGCGTTTTGACAATTCTGGGCAACTCGGTCGGGCTGCATGAATACACTCAGCCTGCAAGGACTTCCGCTTTCAGCACGCCCTCGGTTTGACGCAGGACGCGCAGCAGGTCGTCGGCGCTATGCTCCTCCGGCGTATCGGATTTGACCGAGATTGTCACGGCGGCGTAGCCGTTTGTGGGAATGGTTTGGTGGATGGTCAGTATATTTGCGCTGAAGCGGGCAAAAATGGAAAGGATGGACGACAGATGTCCCGGTGCGTCGCGCAGCAGGAAATGGAACGTCAGAATTCTGCCTGCCATCAGGTTTTGAAAGGGCGCAATGGCGTCGCGGTATTTGTAAAAGGCGCTTCGGCTGATGCCGGCGATGCGCGTGGCGTCGTGAATCGTCTCGGCTTCGCCGGTTTCCAGCAGCCACTTTGCACGGGCGACCTTCAGAAAGACCTCCGGCAGCGCCGAGGCCTCCACAATGTAGTATTTCGGCATTTTTTCCATGCTGGCATCTCCTGCGTGGTGATTCCGCGGACGTTTGCCCGCGGTGTGCGGACATTCTACCACGCCTTGACGGAAAATGCAAGCCGTTTGACCAAATTCAGAAGGAGGAAGCGTTTTGAAGCAGCTCTGGAAACTTCCGCTTTATGCGCTTGCCGGCCTTGCGGGCGTTTGGCTGACCGCAAGATTTATTTTACCGGTGGGGTTGCCGTTTTTGCTGGCGTTGGCATTGGCGTGGGCCGTAGAAAAGCCGGTCCGGTTCCTGACCGGACGCGGACGTTTCCCGCGAGCGGCGGCGAGCGCGCTGTGCGTCACGCTGGCCATTGCGTTAGTATGCGGATTCTTCTGGCTGCTCGGCAGGACGCTCTATTTGCAGTCGGAGCGGCTGGTGCAGCGGCTGCCCGCGCTGCTGTCGTCGTTGTCCGAGCCGATGGCGCGGCTGCGCGATACACTGCTGCGGCTGTGCCGGAGGCTGCCGGACGGTCTATCGGCGGCGGCCGCTTCCTGGGTCGGCCGTCTGTTCAGCGGCAGCAGTATGCTGGTCAGTGCCGCTTCGGAGAAGCTGCTGGCCTTCGCGGGCGGGCTTCTGACGATGCTGCCGGAGCTGCTTCTGTTTTTCCTGACCTTTTTGCTGTCGGCCTACCTGATTTCCGCACAGCTTCCGTCGCTGCGGGACTGGACTGCTCGCCGGGTGCCTGCGTCCTGGACACAGCGGAGCAGGGAAGTGCGGCAGAAGCTGCGCGGCACGCTCGGCGGCTATCTGCGCGCGCAGCTTTTTCTGATGCTCATTACGTTTGGCATTGTGACCGCGGGATTGTTACTTCTGCGCATACCGAATGCGCTGCTGCTCGGGCTGATCGTTGCGGTGGTGGATGCACTGCCTGTATTCGGCGTGGGAACAGTTTTGCTTCCGTGGGGCGTGATCGTGCTTTTGCAGGGAAATACGGCGCTTGCGGTGGGACTTTTTCTGCTCTATGCCGCCGCAAGCATTATGCGCACCATGCTTGAACCGCGCATCGTCGGACGGCAGATCGGCCTGCCGCCGCTTTTGACGTTGGTTTCGCTTTACGCCGGTTATCGTCTGTTCGGTATTCCCGGAATGCTGCTGCTCCCGCTGGCGGCGCTGCTCTGCGTTCAGCTCTATG
The DNA here is from genome assembly GCA_934645175.1 of uncultured Oscillospiraceae bacterium. Lineage (GTDB taxonomy): Bacteria > Bacillota > Clostridia > Oscillospirales > Oscillospiraceae > JAZOXB01. Next base: position 11,997 of record CAKUDE010000017.1, on the reverse strand, counting down.
AGCTGCTGGAGTCCGGATCAACGGATAAATTTACAAAACCGTGAACTCGTTCTTGACATTTGACAGTTTTAAGGTTACAATAAACGTTGGATTCGTATGGGCGGCTTCCGCTTGGGGTAGCCGGAGCCGCCTTTGCTTTTTCTTGGGGCGTGTTGCGCCCGACAAACCCAATACTGAAACAGGAGGTGTATTCGAGAAGGATGCAGTGGTATTTTTATGTTCTGATGTTTCTAGGACTGCTGGCGGTTGCCGCAGCTTTCTTTTGGATCGGCGTTCGATACCGCAAAAAGGTAGCCGAGCGTGAGATCGGCAGTGCCGAGGCGGAAGCAACCCGCATTATTAACGAGGCCATTAAGGGCGGCGAGAATAAAAAGCGGGAGATGCTTGTCGAGGCGAAGGATGAGATCCATAAAGCCAGAACCGAATACGAAAAAACGAAGACCGAATACGAAAGAGATGTCAAGGAGCGCCGCGCGGACCTGCAAAAGCAGGAGCGCCGCCTTCAGCAGAAGGAGGAATCCCTCGATAAGAAGCTGGACGCCTTTGAACGTAAGGAGGACGAGCTGCGCAAGCGTCAGGCTGCAGTCGCCTCCACGCAGGAGGAGATCAATCTGATCAAAAAGAGCCAGCTTGAGATGCTGGAGAAAATCTCCGCACTGACGCAGGATGAAGCGAAGGCACAGCTTTTGCAGAGCATCGAGAACGAATGCCGTCACGACGCCGCAATGAAGATTAAGGAGATCGAGACGCAGACAAAGGACAATGCCGAGCAGCTTGCGCGCGAGATTATTTCCATCGCCATCCAGCGCTGCGCCGCCGATCATACGGCGGAAGCGACCGTGTCTGTTGTGCCGCTGCCGAACGATGAGATGAAAGGCCGCATCATCGGCCGTGAGGGTCGTAATATCCGCACGCTGGAATCAATCACCGGCGTCGATCTGATCATCGACGACACGCCCGAGGCCATTACCGTTTCGTCGTTTGACCCGGTGCGTCGTGAGGTTGCGCGTCTGGCGCTGGAGAAGCTCATTGCCGACGGTCGCATTCATCCGACGCGCATTGAAGACCTTGTCGAAAAGGCGCGGAAGGAAGTTGACCGCGTCATTAAGCAGGAAGGCGAACGCGCCGTCTTTGAGACGGGGATCAACAATCTGCACCCGGAGCTGATCAAGCTCCTCGGCCGCCAGAAGTACCGTACATCTTACGGGCAGAACGTTCTGAACCATTCCATCGAGGTTGCGCATATTGCCGGCTTGCTTGCCAGCGAGCTGGGTGTGGATGTGGCGCTTGCCAAGCGTGCGGGCCTGCTGCACGATTTGGGCAAATCTGTCGATCACGAGATGGAGGGCAGTCACGTCCAGCTCGGTGTGGAGCTTGCCCGCAAGTATAATGAGTCGCCCGACGTAGTCCATGCCATTGAGGCGCACCACAATGATGTGGAACCGCGCACGGTCATTGCCTGCCTTGTTCAGGCGGCCGACGCAATCTCCGCTGCCCGTCCCGGCGCACGCCGCGAGAATGTGGAGAACTACATCCGCCGTCTGGAAAAGCTGGAGGAGCTGACCGGCACTTACCCCGGTGTCGAGAAGTCCTATGCCATTCAGGCCGGCCGTGAGGTGCGTATTATGGTCAAGCCCGAGGAGGTCAGCGAGGATAACATGATCCTGCTGGCACGCGAGCTTGCCAAGAAGATCGAAAACGAGCTGGAATACCCCGGTCAGATTAAGGTCAACGTCATCCGTGAGACCAAAGCGACGGAATACGCAAAATAAATCGTCCAAACGACAGCACACCCCCGCCTCAATCGAGGCGGGGGTGTTTTGCACCGTGAGGCGGACTGATATTTCTCTCGCCGCAGCTATTGCACCGTATGACGCTACGATGTGAGTGCAGCCCGACGTGGCAGTCCACCCTGCGTCATTGCGAGGAGGGCATAGCCCGACGTGGCAATCTGATGTGGGATTTTACAGGAGATTGCCGCGACCCCTTCGGGGTCTCGCAATGACAGTTTTCGATACAGGAGATTGTCACAGCTTGCTGGCGTAAGTCCCGCAATGACAGGCGGCGGTACAGGAGCGTGTGGGAGCGGCAAGGTCAGTTTTCCTCCGGCAGCTTGTCGTGCTTCTGCTGCTTGAGCCAGATGTTCATGACAAGGCTATGCGGCAGGAGCTTGACCAAACGCACCTGCCAGCGTACACGCGCGCCGTGGATGGAGACGTCCTTTTTCGTACGATACAGATCCTTCAGCGCAGTATCCATCACATCGCCTGCCTCATAGAGCTTGTTGTAATAGCATACGGCGGTGCTGCTGGTTTTGAGCGCGTGCTCAAAAAACTCCGTCTTGACCCAGCCGGGGCTGACGGCCATCGTGCGGATGCCGCGCGGAGCAAGCTCCCGCGCCAGCGAACGCGTATAGCTCAGCACGAAGGCCTTGGTGGATGCGTAAACATTCAGATACGGCACGGGCTGGAAGGCGGAGAGCGAGTCAAGATTCATGATTCTTGCGCCGCGGTGCATATACGGCAGGGTCAGCTCCGTCATTGCAACGAGCGCCTTGCAGTTCAGGTCGATCATCTTCATGGAATCCTCCAGCGGAATCTGATCGTAGCGGCCGAATTTGCCGAAGCCGGAGATGTTTGCCAAAAGCGCCACGTCGGGCGTGGTGGCCTCCAGAAGCTCCGCGTAGTATTGCAGAGAATCGGACTGCGTCAGATCCAGACCGATCGGGCGCAGAGGAATCTCCACCTCGGCGCGCAGGGCTTCCAGACGATCCGTGCGGCGGGCGATGATCCAGATCTCATCAAACCGTTCCCATTTCGGCAAACGCCGGACAAATTCGCGCCCCATGCCGGAGCTTGCGCCCGTAATGACTGCGATTTTCATATTTTAACCGCCCCTTTGCGTTTTTCTTATGTCTTACCATAAAAATCCGCCGCTGTCAATAAAAACCTCCGGGGGAATGTTGCATTTTTCACCGTGCTATGTTAGAATGGACGCATACTGAGCGAAAGTGAGCGCTGAGATGGCATTTTTTGCAACAAAACTGGGAAAGCTGCTGTTAACCTTCCTGATTTCCATGCTGCCTGTTGTGGAGCTGCGCGGCGGTATTCCCTTCGGCGTAGCCAGCGGAGTGGAGCCGTGGCTTGCATTCGCAGCCAGCGTCGCAGGTAATCTGCTGCCCGTGCCCTTCATTTTGCTGTTCATCCGCCGCATTCTCGCGTGGATGAAGACCCGCCCGAAGCTCTGCGGCATCGCCGAGAAGATTGAGCGGCGCGCCGAACGGAAGAGCGGACGCGTCCGAAAGTCGGAGTTGGTTGGCCTGTGCCTCTTTGTGGCTGTTCCGCTGCCCGGAACGGGCGCGTGGACGGGCGCATTGATCGCAGCGCTGATGCAGATGCGCATGAAGCGTGCGCTGCCGGCCATCGCGATCGGCGTGCTGATTGCCGGCGTATTGATTACCCTTGCCGCCACGGGCGTCAAGGCCCTGCGCTTTATTATCTGATTTTCGAAAGGAGACCGCCATGAAACGACTCGATTATATCTCGTGGGACGAATACTTCATGGGAATCGCACTGCTGGCCGCAAACCGCAGCAAGGATCCCAATACGCAGGTCGGCGCGTGCATCGTTTCACCGGAGAATATCATCATTTCCACCGGTTACAACGGTCTGCCCAACGGCTGCTCGGACGACGAATTTCCCTGGGAACGCAGCGGCGAGGAGACGAAGTATCCCTTTGTCGTTCATGCCGAGCTGAATGCGATTCTGAATGCGGGCGGCCGCGTGCTGCGCGGCGCGCGGCTGTATGTGGCGCTGTTTCCCTGCAACGAATGCTCCAAGGCCATCATCCAGAGCGGTATTTCGGAGATTCTTTACCTCTCGGATAAGTATGCCGATACCGATGCCATCCGCGCCTCCAAGCGGATGCTTGACGCCGCGGGCGTGCGCTATCGCCGTATAGAAACGAAGCTTGACGCGATTACGCTGAGTTTTCGGGTGGAAAAGTAAGTCCACATATGAAAAAGTGCGGCGTTGGACAAATTTCCTCTTGCACTTTTTCCTTGCTTGTGGTATCATAATACGGCTGACGGCGAAGACCGTCCGCTTCCGCACGCTCAGAGCCGGGAGACCGCCGCAAAACGGCACTCCGCCAACCCGCCCTTGGCCTGCCGGAGAACTATTTGAAAGGTGGAATCAACCATGATCCAGAAAGAAAAGAAGACCGCTATCATTGCCGAGTATGCCACCCATGAGGGCGACACCGGCTCCCCCGAGGTTCAGGTCGCTATCCTCACTGCCCGTATCAACGAGCTGACGGAGCATCTGCGTGAGCACAAGCACGACAACCATTCCCGTCGCGGCCTGCTCATGATGGTCGGCAAGCGCCGCAGTCTGCTCGACTATCTTGCCAAGAAGGACATCAACCGTTATCGCGCCATCATCGCCAAGCTCGGCATCCGTAAGTAATAGCAAATCATGGGCGGCCGACTCGGTCGCCCATTTTTGCGATAAATCCAAAACACGCGGGAGAGCGGTTTAGCAGTTGAAGGTACGGCGTATGCCGCGCCGCAGCTTCAAGTGCTAAACCTCCCGCAGATTGCTACAGGAGGAATACGAATGATTACCAGAAAACAATACCCCAACCACCATGTGTTTGAGACCGTCATCGGCGGCCGCCCCTTCACCGTGGAAACGGGAAAGGTTGCGGAGCTGGCCGATGCCGAGTGCATCTGCCGCTACGGCGACACCACCGTGCTCACCACCGTCACCTGCTCACCCGATCCCAAGCCCGGCATCGACTATTTTCCGCTGACCATCGAGTTTGAAGAGCGTTTGTATGCCGTCGGCCGCATTCCCGGAAGCTTTAACCGTCGCGAAGGCAAGCCCTCCGAGCGTGGCATCCTCAACAGCCGCATTATCGACCGTCCGATGCGCCCGCTGTTTGACGACGAGCTGAGAAACGACGTTGTTGTTACCTGCACCGTCCTGTCAAACGATTATGACAACCCCGTCGAGATCGTCGGCTCCCTCGGCGCGTCCATTGCCGTTGCCTGCTCGGATGTTCCCTGGAACGGTCCGATCGCAACGACGAACGTTGCCTATGTCGGCGGTGAATATGTGATCAACCCCTCTGCGGATCAGCGAAACGCTGCCGATTGCTTTGTGTGCATCGCTTCCACCTTTGAAAAGGTCGTCATGATCGAAACCGAAGCGAAGGAAGCGCCGGAAAATATTGTCTATGAGTGTATCCGTATCGCCCATGAGACCAATATGGAAGTCGTGCGCTTTATTAACACCATCGTCGAAACCATCGGAAAGCCGAAGTTCACCTTTGAAAAGGCGGCCGTCAATCATGAGCTGCTCGACGAGCTTGTCGCTTATGGTATGGATCAGATCGAATATGCGCTCGATACCGACGACAAGAACGTTCGCGAGGAGCGCCTGACCGCTGCCCGCCGTGATTTCGCCGAGAAGTTTGCCGAGAAATATGAGGACTTCGACATCAACATCGATGTCTGCCTGTATAAGATGCAGAAGAAGGTCGTCAAGAAGTGGCTCCTGGCAGGCAAGCGCGTGGATGGCCGTGGGATGGATGAGATCCGCCCGCTTGACGCCGAAGTCGGCGTCCTGCCGCGTGTCCACGGCTCCGGCCTGTTTGCAAGAGGTCAGACGCAGGTGCTTTCCATCTGCACGCTGAATACCCTTTCCGCCGCGCAGAAGCTCGATACCATCTATCCCGAGGATACCAAGCGCTATATCCACCACTACAACTTCCCCGCCTATTCCACGGGTGAGGCCAGAGCCGCCCGCTCTACCTCCCGCCGCGAGATCGGCCATGGTTCGCTGGCGGAAAAGGCGCTGCTGCCCGTGATTCCGAGCGTCGAGGAGTTCCCGTATGCCATCCGTGTCGTCTCTGAAGTACTCTCCTCTAACGGTTCAACCTCCCAGGGCTCCATCTGCGGCTCTACGCTGGCACTGATGGATGCAGGCGTGCCGATCAAGCGCCCGGTTGCGGGTATTTCCTGCGGTCTGATTTCCGATCAGGAAACCGGCGAATGGCGCACTTTCACCGACATTCAGGGCGTCGAGGACTTCCACGGCGAGATGGACTTCAAGGTTGCCGGTACCTCCGAGGGCGTTACCGCCATTCAGATGGATCTGAAGAATAAGGGCCTGACGATGGAGATTATCGCCGATGCGCTGGAGCGCTGCCGTAAGGCGCGTATGGAGATCCTCAATGAGGTCATGCTGCCCTGTATTTCCGAGCCGCGCTCCGAGGTTTCCGAGTTTGCGCCGAAGATGATTTCCCTGAAGATTCCGGTCGATAAGATCCGCGAGGTCATCGGCTCCGGCGGCAAGACCATCCAGAAGATCTGTGCCGATACCGGCGCCAAGATCGACATCGACGACGACGGCAATGTCTTTATCGCCGCGGTGGATTCCGCTGCGGGCTACGCCGCCAAAAAGATGATCGACGATATTTGCTTCGTCCCCGAGGTCGGTGCACTGTATTACGGCAAGGTGGTTCGTATCCTGCCCATCGGCGCGTTCGTCGAGATTGCACCGGGACACGACGGTATGGTTCACATTTCCAAGCTCGATAACCGCCGCGTCGAAAAGGTCGAGGATGTGCTCAACATCGGCGATATGACCTGGGTCAAGTTCATGGGCTTCGATGAGAAGGGTCGTGCAAATTTCAGCCGCAAGGATGCGCTGAAAGAAATGACCGAGAACAAGTAAATTGACAGACCGCCTGCCGGATCCCGGCAGGCGGTTTATGCATGACAACAGACAAGCGGAAGGACTTACAGCCTCCCGCTTGTTTGTTTAGTATCTTCTCAAATATCCGCTGTCGCGCAGCGAGACAAAGTCATCCGAGGCGATGATGAGATGGTCGATGAGCAGAATGTTCATGACGTCCAGCGCATCCTGAAGGCGCAACGTAAGGGAAATATCTTCGTTCGACGGCAGGGCCAGACCGGACGGATGATTGTGCGCCAGTACGACGCCGCTGGCGTTGAAATGCAGTGTCTGCTGCACCAGCCGTCGCATCGGTACATTGGCGGAGTTGATGCTTCCGTGGCCAAGCAGCTCGCAGCCGAGCACCCGTCCGGCCGCATCCAGACAAAGCAGATAGACAAGCTCGTCCGTCGCACCGAAGAAATGCGGCAGCAGATATGCGCCATAGGCAGCCGTGTCTGTCAGACGGGTTTCGCTGCGGGCGCGCGAGAGGAAATACCGACGGTGCAACTCTGCAACAAGCCGCAGAAGCAGCGCAGTCGACTCGTCCGATGCGTCGCCCAGCTCTTCCGCATCTGCGTCGAGTACACCGCAGATCCCGCCGAAGTGCTGAAGCAGAAGCGTACTGCGTGCCTGTGCGTCGCCGTTTGTAAAACGCAGCAAAAGCTCCAGCAATTCCGCGTCTGTCAGTCCGTCCGGGTTGCGCAGCAGGAAATGCCGCAGTAATCTGTCCATAGCCGGATCTCCTTTCTCAGAGCATCCGCTTGAGGTACTGCCCCGTAAAGCTTGCTTCGCAGGCAGCGACCTGCTCCGGCGTGCCGGTCGCAACGATGGTGCCGCCGCCGTCGCCGCCCTCAGGACCCAGGTCGATCAGATGATCCGCCGTTTTGATCACGTCGAGGTTATGTTCAATGACCAGCACGGTGTTTCCTGCATCCACAAGCTTTTGCAGAACCGTCAGGAGCATTTGCACATCGTACATATGCAGGCCGGTGGTTGGCTCGTCGAGAATATAGAGCGTGCGCCCGGTCGCACTGCGGGAAAGCTCCGTGGCGAGCTTGACGCGCTGCGCCTCGCCGCCGGAGAGCGTCGTAGAGCTTTGTCCGAGCTTGATGTAGCCCAGGCCGACCTCCACAAGCGTGGCGACCTTTTCGCGCAGACGCGGCTGATTCTCAAAGAATTCCAGCGCTTCGTCCGCAGTCATTTCCAGAACATCTGCGATGGACTTGCCGCGGTAGGTGACATCAAGCGTTTCGCGGTTGTACCGCTTGCCATGGCACACCTCGCAGGGAACGTAGACATCCGGCAGGAAGTGCATTTCGATTTTGACCAGCCCGTCGCCGCCGCAGGCTTCGCAGCGGCCGCCCTTAACGTTAAAGGAAAAGCGACCGGGGCCGTAGCCGCGCTCCTTGGCGGCGGCGGTGGAGGCAAACAGATCACGGATGTCGGAGAACAGGCCCGTATAGGTTGCGGGGTTCGACCGCGGCGTTCGCCCGATGGGGCTTTGATCGATAACGATCACCTTATCGAGAGCTTCGATTCCCTCAAAGTGATCATGCTTTCCGGGACGGACGCGTGCATGGTTGAGCGTTCCGGCAAGCTTTTTGGCGATGATTTCATTGACAAGAGAGGACTTGCCGGAGCCGGAAACACCGGTGACACAGGTGAAGGTGCCAAGTGGGATGCTTACGTCGACATTTTGCAGATTGTTTTCGCAACAGCCGCAGGCCTTGAGCAGTTTTCCGTTACCGCCCCGCCGCACGGCAGGAACGGCGATTTTTCTTACGCCAGACAGGTATTGTCCCGTCAGGCTCTCCGGCGCGGCCATAATGTCCTCCAGCGTACCGGAGGCGACGATCTTTCCGCCGTGAATGCCGGCGCCGGGGCCGACGTCGACGATATAGTCCGCCGCCCGGATGGTGTCCTCGTCGTGCTCAACGACGATCAGCGTGTTACCAAGATCGCGCAGACGGCGCAGTGTGTCGAGCAGACGGTCGTTGTCGCGTTGGTGCAGGCCGATACTCGGCTCGTCGAGAATATACAGCACGCCCATCAGAGACGAACCGATCTGCGTTGCCAGCCGGATGCGCTGCGCTTCGCCGCCGGAGAGCGTCCCGGCGGGACGCGCCAGCGTCAGGTATTGCAAACCGACGCTTTGCAGAAAACCGAGCCGAGCCTTGATCTCACGCAGAATCTGCTCCGCAATGACAGCCTGCGAGCCTTCGAGCCGAAGCCGCTCCATGAATTCCAGCCCCTGCCGCACGGGCAGCTTGCAGAAGTCGGCGATGGATACCTCGCCGACCGTGACGGCGCGGGCAATGTCGGAAAGACGGTCGCCGCCGCAGTGCGGGCAGGGCGATGCCGTCATATACTCCTCCAGCTCCTTGCGCATCGCGTCGGACTGTGTTTCGCGCACGCGGCGTTCAATGTTTGGAATGATACCCTCAAAGGCCTGCTCCAGCGTGCCGCTGCCGTTGCCGCGCTCGTAGTACAGCTTAAGCTTTTCGCCCTTCGTGCCGTAGAGAATAATCTGCATGGCCTCCGGTGACAGCGTTTTGATCGGGTCTGTCAGGCTGAAGCGATATTTCTGTGACAGCGCTTCAAAGTACATCCGCGAAATGGAATCACCGCGGACATTGCCCCAACCGCTGGCCTGAATGCCGCCGTCGAGAATGGACTTGTCCGGGTCCGGGATGATAAGCGCAGGATCGACCACAAGTCGGAAGCCCAGACCGCCGCAGTCCGGGCAGGCGCCAAGCGGATTGTTGAATGAGAACATCCGGGGCGACAACTCCGGCATGGAAATACCGCAGTCTTCGCAGGCATAATTGCGGGAGAAAAGCGTCTCCTCTCTGGTGTCCGGGCATTGGATCACGACCAGTCCGTCGGAGTGCGCCAGCGCCGTTTCCACGGAGTCGGTCAGCCGCCGGGTCAGCTCGCCGCGCAGCACGAGCCGGTCCACGACCAGCTCGATGGAGTGTTTTTTATTTTTGTCAAGTGAGATTTCTTCGCTCAGATCATATAAACTGCCGTCGATGCGCACGCGGGCAAAGCCGCCGCGCCGTGCGCTGTCAAGCAGCTTGGTGTGCTCACCCTTTTTTCCGCGCACGATAGGCGCAAGAACCTGAAAGCGCGTGCCCTCCGGCATGGCCAGAACGCGGTCAACGATCTGATCGACGCTTTGCCGCCGGATTTCGCGGCCGCACTTCGGGCAATGCGGAATGCCGACGCGTGCCCAAAGCAAACGCAGATAGTCGTAAATTTCCGTCACCGTGCCGACGGTGGAGCGGGGGTTTTTTGAGGTTGTCTTCTGGTCGATGGAAATGGCAGGAGAAAGTCCTTCGATCAGATCGACGTCGGGCTTGTCCATCTGCCCCAGAAACTGCCGCACATAGGCGGACAGCGACTCGACATAGCGCCGCCGTCCCTCGGCATAGATCGTGTCGAAGGCCAGCGAGGACTTGCCGGAGCCGGAAAGCCCGGTAAAAACGCACAGCGCGTTGCGCGGAATCTCAACGTCTACATTTTTCAGGTTGTTTTCCCGTGCCCCCTGTACCAGAATGGAATTTCGCAAATCGAACCACCTCCGTGGGTTTTCTGAACGCTTATTATACCACATAAAAAAGCAAAGAACAAGCACATTTTATAAATAAAATTGCGAAAAAGCAGGCAGTCTTTCAAGACTGCCCGCTTGCAATTTATCGGAATACTTCCTCTGCTTCGGGAACGTCCTGCGGCAGAACCTGCCGCAGAGAGACGGGATCGGTCAACTGCTGCTCCATTACGCGGGAGCTCTGGCGTTCCCACATTTTGTGAAACACGTTTCTGACGGCGCGGCCGTTGCCGAGGTTTTTGAAAGCGCGAGAAGCCTCCCAGAGAACCCGCAAGCGCTCTTTTGCGGCGGGTGTGATGATAAGCTGCATCTGCGCAGCCTGCACCTCAAAAATCTGCTGCATTTCCTCCGTCGAGTAGTCGGGGAAATCAATGTAGGTATTGAAGCGGGATTTCAGGCCGGGATTTGAATCGATAAAGCGCTTCATCTCGTCCTTGTAGCCCGCGACGATCACGATCAGCTCGTCGCGATAATCCTCCATCATCTTCAGAATCGTACCCACAGCTTCCTGCTCGAAATCGCGGGAGTCATCCTCCGGCGTCAGCAGATATGCTTCGTCGATGAACAGAACGCCGCCGAGCGCTTCTCTGAATTTTTTCTCGGTTTTCGGGCCGGTATCGCCGATATAGCGCCCGACAAGGTCGTTGCGGCTCGTTTCAACGAGCTGTCCCTTGGACAGCAGTCCGTTTTCCTTATAGATCTGCGCGATGATACGCGCGACGGTCGTTTTGCCCGTGCCGGGGTTTCCGGTAAACACCATATGCTTTGAAATCTCCACCGTCGGCAGACTCTGCGACCGACGCAGAAGATTCGCGGCGATGACGCGCTCCATCGTCAGCACTTCCTTCTTCACGCCGGAAAGGCCGACCAGCCGCTCAAGCTGCTCATGCGCCGTGCCGGGTGCGGCGGACGGCTGCTTGCGCGTGGATGATGTTTCGGCGTTCTGCGCCTTCGGCTGTGCCCCCAAAGCTCCCTTCGCGGTTGCCAGCGCCGCCTCGACATCCGCAATGCGCTGCGCGATGTCTCCGCCGATGCCGCCTGCCTGTGCCTTTTTGAACAGCTCCAGCGCCTTGTTCAGATCCTTCTGCACGCCTGTTCCATTTTGATAGCGTATGCCGAGGTTCCGTTGCGCAAGGGCGTCTCCCTGCCCGGCAGCGAGACGATACCACTTGACGGCCTCGGCAGCGTCTTTTTGCACGCCAACCCCGTTATAATAACACCAGCCGAGGTTGTTCTGCGCATTGGCGTATCCCTGTTCGGCGGCGAGACGGTACCATCTGACGGCTTCGGCGGCGTCCTTTTGTACGCCTGTTCCGTTTCCATAGCATACGCCGAGATTGCACTGTGCACGGGCGTGTCCCTGCTCGGCGGCGCGGCGATACCATTTGGCGGCTTCAGCGGCGTCCTTTTGTACGCCTGTTCCGCTATCATAACACCAGCCGAGATTGCACTGCGCATTGGCGTGTCCCTGCTCGGCAGCACGGCGGTACCACTTGACGGCCTCGGCGGCATCTTTCTGCACACCTGTGCCGGTCTCATAACACCATCCAAGGCTGGTCTGCGCATTGGCGTGTCCCTGCTCGGCGGCGCGGCGATACCATTTGGCGGCTTCAGCGGCGTCCTTTTGTACGCCTGTTCCGCTAT
>CAKUDE010000016.1 GCA_934645175.1 uncultured Oscillospiraceae bacterium | reverse complement strand
GTACTCCCTTTGCCATAAAAATCACCCCATTCGTTAGACATTATACCACATTGTCTAACAAATGGGGTGCGGTTCATATCGGAGGCGCCGGCGCTTTTGTATTGTCGGCGGGCGGTCAATAGTTTTCCGCCTTGATCTCAAAATAACTCTGCGGGTGATTGCACACGGGGCAGACCTCGGGCGCCTTCATGCCGACACAGATGTGGCCGCAGTTGCGGCATTCCCACACCTTGACTTCGCTCTTTTCAAAGACCTGTGCGGCTTCGACATTGTGCAGCAGGGCGCGATAGCGCTCTTCGTGGTGGCGTTCAACCTCGCCGACCAGACGGAAACGCGCGGCCAGCTCCGGGAAACCCTCGGCCTCGGCGGTTTTGGCGAAATTTTCGTACATATCCGTCCACTCATAGTTTTCGCCTGCGGCGGCGGCAAGCAGGTTTTCGGCCGTATTGCCGATGCCATTGAGCTCCTTGAGCCAGAGCTTTGCGTGCTCCTTCTCGTTTTCGGCGGTTTGCAGGAACAACGCCGCGATCTGCTCAAAGCCCTGCTTTTTTGCCGTGGAGGCGAAGTAGGTGTATTTGCAGCGTGCCTGTGCCTCACCGGCAAAGGCTTCCATCAGGTTTTTCTCGGTCTGTGTGCCGGAATACTTGGTTTTGATATCCATTTGCGTGCCTCCGTCCGTCTTACACGACTTTGTAGCCTGCGTCCTCAACGGCCTTTTTCAGTACGTCATCGCTGACGGGGGCGGACAGCGTTACAACGGCCGTGCCGTTTTCATGACTGACTGTAGCGGCGGTAACGCCGGGCAGCGCTTCCAGCGCCTTTTGCACGCGGCCGGAGCAGTGGCCGCACATCATGCCTTCGATTTTCAGGGTCTTTTCCATAGATACATCCTCCGTTTGTTCGTTTCTTATGGGTTCCTCCGGTAATTCTACCGGTTTTGCGTGGATTTTATGCGGCTTTGTGGGATAGAGCTTGCAGGTGTTGAGCCGCAGGGCATTGGTGACGACGCAGAAGCTGGACAGGCTCATGGCTGCCGCGCCGAACATCGGGTTAAGCTGCCAGCCGAGCAAGTGGATAAACACGCCCGCCGCCAGCGGGATGCCGATGACATTGTAGATGAAAGCCCAGAACAGGTTTTCGCGGATATTCGTCAGCGTAGCGCGGCTGAGGCGAATGGCTGCCGGGACGTCGCGCAGCGAGCTGCGCATCAGCACGACGTCGGCTGCGTCAATGGCGACGTCCGTTCCCGCGCCGATGGCGATGCCTGTGTCTGCACGGACGAGCGCGGGTGCGTCGTTGATGCCGTCGCCGACCATGGCGACCTTGCCGATCTGCTGCAGGCGGCGTACCTCGCGTTCCTTGCCGTCCGGCAAAACGCCCGCCACGACCTGATCCACCCCCGCCTGCATACCGATGGCGCGGGCGGTTCTCTCGTTGTCTCCCGTGAGCATGACCACGCGCAGCCCCATGGCCTGCATGGTGCGCACGGCCTCGGCGCTGTCGGGCTTGATGACATCGGCGACGGCAATCACGCCGAGGAAACGGCCGCTTTCACAGAAATACAGCGGAGTTTTTCCCTGTGCGGCCAGCGCGTCGGCCTGCGCACGAACGGCGGCGTCCACGTTGCAAAGCGTGGAGATCCACCGGTAATTGCCGCCTGCAAGTGTCCGTCCGTCCAGCGCGGCCTGCAGACCGCTGCCGGGAAGGGCGGTAAAATCCTGTACCTCAGGCGCAGTCAGACCGTGCTGCGTGCCGTAGTCCACGATGGCGCGGGCAAGCGGATGCTCGCTCTTTTGCTCCAGCGCATAGGCGCAGCGCAGAAGCTCGTCCTCCGAACCCGCGGGCAGAAGCTCCGTGACCTTCGGTTCCCCGGAGGTGATGGTGCCGGTTTTGTCCAGTACGACGATCTGCGTGCGGCCGGTGTGCTCCAGCGCGGCGGCGGTTTTGAAAAGAATACCGTTTTTTGCGCCGACGCCGTTGCCGACCATAATCGCCACGGGCGTGGCCAGACCCAGCGCGCACGGGCAGCTGATGACCAATACCGAGATGCCGCGAGCCAGCGCGTAGCCGACCGTCTGCCCGCACAGAAGCCAAACGGCGACGGTTACGGCGGCAATGCCGATCACAACCGGTACGAATACGCCGGAGACGCGGTCGGCCAGCTTGGCGATCGGCGCCTTGGTTGCGGCGGCGTCGCTGACCATGCGGATGATCTGCGAGAGCGTGGTGTCCTCACCCACGCGCGTCGCCCGGCAGCGCAGGAAGCCGGACTGGTTGACCGTTGCGGCGGAAACGGCGTCGCCCGGCAGCTTATCGACCGGGATGCTCTCGCCGGTCAGCGCCGCTTCGTTGACGGCACTGCCGCCCTCAAGCACCACACCGTCAACCGGGATGCTCTCGCCGGGACGCACAACGAAGACGTCTCCCGCGCGTACCTGCTCGACCGGCACCGTGATCTCTTTTCCGTCGCGTACAAGCGTTGCGGTTTTCGCAGCCAGGCGCATCAGCCCGCGCAGAGCGTCGGTTGTTTTGCCCTTGGAACGGGCCTCCAGCATCTTACCGACGGTAATGAGCGCCAAAATCATTGCCGCAGATTCAAAATACAGCTCGTGCAGGCCGTGATGTGCCATATGCGGGTCGGCAGCCATGGTGAAAAGAATCCAGGTGCTGTAGCCGAAGGCCGCGGTGGAACCGAGCGCCACGAGCGTATCCATATTCGGCGCACCGTGCAGCAGCGAGCCGAAGCCGTTGACAAAGAACTTCTGATTGATGACCATGACGGCAGCGGTCAGAAGCAGCTCGATCAGCGCAATGACAAGCGGATTTTCCGCAATGACGGCCGGCAGCGGGAAGCCCCACATGACGTGACCCATCGACACATACATCAGAATCAGCAGGAAGCCCAGCGACCACAGCAGTCTGCGCCGCAGCGCGGGCGTTTCCCGGTCGGCCAGCGCGTCCGGCGCAGCCGTTTTCGCTTCCGCGCCCTTGACGCTTGCACCGTAGCCCGCAGCCTCGACGGCCGCGACGATCGCATCCTCCGCCGCCGTGCCCTCGACGCCCATGGAATTTGTCAGCAGGCTTACGGCACACTCGGTCACGCCCGGCACGGCTCGCACCGCTTTTTCCACGCGTGCGCTGCACGCGGCGCAGCTCATCCCTGTGACATTGAATTGTTTCATTGTAAAACACCTCGCTTTGGATTAGAGTATCCGAAATTCGTCATTTCATCAGCTTTTGCAGCGTGCGCACCAGCTCGTCAATGGTTTCATCGTGCCCATCCCGGATGTCCTGCGTAACACAGGTGCGCAGATGCTCGGCCAGAAGCTCCTTGTTGAAGGCGTTGAGCGCGGCGTTGGCCGCGGCGGACTGCATCAGAATATCCGGGCAATAGGCGCCGTTTTCCACCATGGCGCGGATACCGCGAATCTGTCCTTCAATGCGGCTGAGCCGATTGAGCAGCTTTTTATACTCCTCCGGTGAGCGCTCCTTTTTTCGCTGCGAGCACAGGCAGCAGTCATGCTTTTCCATACGATCCACTCCTTGAATACCCCGTGGGGGTATTTTTATTATATACCCCTGTGGGGTATTTGTCAAGCCTCCCGAAAAATTTTTTCGGAGGAAAAAGATTGGATGACCGCGTCGGCTCTCGGCGTTCCCCTCGCGGGGGTTCGCGACGGGGGGGCGCCCTCCGGAAACGCCGAGAGCCGCCTGCACCGTGCAGGCGGCTCTTCAAAGCAATTAAAACGAGGTTCGGAAGCGCGTCCGGGCATATTCGGCGGCCTCGGAAAGGAGGGCGTCCGTGCTTTCGCCCAATGCGGCGTGCAGATAGTCATATTCCTGCCGGACGGCCTGCCCGTGCAGTACGCGGTACGCGCCGGCATCCGTACCGAGGCCGATATATGCGCCGCAGTCCGCCGCGAAACGGAGCTTCTGCTGCTGTACAGCCAGAAGTGAGGAGAGCACTGTGTCCGGGAAGCGTCCGCTTCCGATCAGATTGCCGATGGTCGAGAGCGTCGGCACCCATAAAATGTGCCTGCGTCCCATTTCCCGAAGCGTTGCCTCGGACAGAAATGCTCCGTGCTCAATGGAGTCCACCCCGGCATCGATTGCCGCGCGGACGGTTTCGTCGCCGTTGGCGTGCGCCATGACCGCAAAGCCCGCGCTGTGGGCTGTGCCGATCAACCGGGCAATTTCGTCCGGATCAAGCCCCGGCTCAGTCAGTGTCTGCGGACGGGAAAAATCGATCAGTCCGGAGATCATCAGCTTCACGAAATCGCCGTGTACGGTGTGGACTTCGTCCAGCAGACGGAGGAAACCGTCAAAGTCCGCGAAGCTGCGGCCGATAAAGCCGCCGTAATGACCGCTTTTGTGTATGGGAAAGGCGGGGCTGCGGTAGTCGATGCCGTATTCCCCGGCAAGCGCCCGCGCGCGCAGATTTACGCCCCAGGCATCCCCGCCGTCACGCAGAAAGCGGACGCCTCGTGTCCGATAATCCTCCAGACGGGTGCGGATCAACGTATCATCCGGCGTTTCTTTCTGCGCATCGATTGCGGTGCGATAGTACACGCCGTCGAGGATCATGTGGATGTGCAGGTCGTACTTACAGGTGCAGCACACGTTCCTTGATCTCCTGCGTCCTGCCCTGATTCCAATACTGTGTGCCGATATAGCCGCAGGTGCGGCGGGCGACGTTCATCTTGCTCTGGTCGGTGTTGCCGCAGTTCGGGCAGGTCCAGACGAGCTTGCCGTCGGCATCCTCCAGAACCTCGATCTCGCCGTCGTAGCCGCAGACCTGACAGTAGTCGGATTTGGTGTTCAGCTCGGCATACATGATGTTGTCATAGATAAACTTCATGATTTCCAGCACCGCGTCAATGTTGTTCTGCATATCGGGCACTTCGACATAGCTGATTGCGCCGCCGGGCGAGAGCGCCTGGAATTTCGACTCGAAGGCCAGTTTATCGAAGGCGTTGACCTCCTCGGTCACATGGATGTGGTAGGAGTTTGTAATGTAGCTCTTATCCGTCACGCCGGGGATGATGCCGAAGCGCTTTTGCAGGCACTTGGCGAACTTGTAGGTCGTTGATTCCAGCGGCGTGCCGTAGAGGGAGAAATCGATGTGATTTTCCGCACGCCATTTGGCACAGGCGGCGTTGAGATACTTCATCACGTCCAGCGCGAAGGGCGTCGCCTCCGGGTCGGTGTGGGATTTGCCGGTCATATACCTGACGCACTCATACAGCCCGGCGTAGCCGAGAGAGATGGTTGAGTAGCCGTTGTAGAGCAGCTTGTCGATCGGCTCACCCTTCGGCAGACGTGCCAGCGCACCATACTGCCAGAGAATGGGCGCCGCATCGGACAGCGTACCCTTGAGGCGGTTGTGCCGGCACATCAGCGCGCGGTAGCACAGGTCAAGACGCTCGTCGAAGATCCGCCAGAACTTGTCCATATCTCTTCCGGAGGAGAGGGCAACGTCCACAAGGTTGATCGTCACGACTCCCTGGTTGAAGCGGCCGTAGTACTTCGGCCTGTCCGGCTCATAATTCCCGGCGTTGGCCACATTGTCCCAGCCGTTGCCGGAGGAGTCCGGCGTCAGGAAGCTGCGGCAGCCCATGCAGGTGTAAACGTCGCCGTGGCCCGGCGTTTCACCCTTGGAGAGCTTCAGCTCGCGCATTTTCTTTTCGGAGATGTAGTCCGGCACCATACGCCGCGCGGTGCATTCGGCGGCAAGGCGGGTCAGGTAGTAGTAGGGAGAATCGGGATGAATGTTGTCCTCCTCCAGTACATAAATCAGCTTGGGGAAGGCCGGCGTGATCCACACTCCCTTTTCGTTTTTCACGCCCTGATAGCGCTGACGCAGGGATTCCTCAATGATAATCGCGAGATCCTTCTTCTCCTGCTCGCTGCGCGCCTCGCCGAGATACATGAAAACGGTGATAAACGGCGCCTGACCGTTTGTGGTCATCAGTGTAACGACCTGATACTGGATCGTTTGCACGCCCTTTTTGATCTCGTCGCGCAGGCGCTCCTCGACGATGGCGGCGATTTTCTCCTCCGGTGCGGCGACACCCAGCTCCGCGACCTCTCGCTCCACGCCCGCGCGGATGCGCTTGCGGGACACGTCCACAAAGGGCGCAAGGTGCGTCAGCGAGATCGACTGCCCGCCGTACTGGTTCGAGGCGATCTGCGCGATGATCTGCGTGGCGATGTTGCAGGCGGTGGAGAAGGAATGCGGCTTCTCAATCAGCGTGCCGGAAATGACGGTACCGTTTTGCAGCATATCCTCCAGATTGACCAAATCGCAGTTGTGCATATGCTGCGCAAAGTAGTCCGCATCATGGAAGTGAATGATGCCGGCCTCATGCGCTTCGACAATATCCTGTGGAAGCAGGATACGACGGGTAATATCCTTGCTGACCTCACCGGCCATATAGTCGCGCTGTACGGCGTTGACCGTGGGGTTTTTGTTCGCATTTTCCTGCTTGACTTCCTCGTTGTTGCACTCGATCAGAGAGAGAATGCGGTCGTCGGTTGTGTTGGATTGACGGGCGAGAGAGCGGGTATAGCGATAGGTGATATATTTCTTTGCCACTTCAAAGGCGCCGTGCGCCATGATCTGATCCTCGACCAGATCCTGAATTTCCTCCACGGACAGGCTGCGGTTCATTTCCTCGCAGCGAATGGCCACGGCCTGCGCGATGCGTGTGATTTGCAGCTCGGTCAGTCGTTCGGCCTCCTCAACGACCTGATTGGCCTTGCGTACGGCGATTTCAATCTTCCGGATGTCAAAAACGACCTCCGCGCCGTTTCGTTTGATGATCTTCATGGTTTTTCCTCCGAAAAGAGGGTGCAACCCTCTGTAATAGCTTTCGCACGCCCCTTATTATACTATATCTTGTGGTAATTGCAATAGGGAAACACAATATTTTCTGCATTTCCGGAAAATTCTTTTTTTCGCGGGGCGCACTTCCTTTTCGGCGGGAAATGCGGTATAATAAGAAATCAATGGAATTTTACCGCAAAAGGAACCGATTATGAAGCGAATCGTCTCAATACAGGATCTTTCCTGCGTCGGAAAATGCTCTCTCGGTATCGCGCTGCCGGTCCTGTCCGTTATGGGGCTTGAGTGCGCGGCGCTGCCGACGGCGCTGCTCTCCGCACACACGGCCTTCGACGGCTTTTTCTGCCGCGATCTGACCGACTGCATCGGCCCGATCATGGCGCACTGGCAGGATGCCGGGCTGCGCTTTGACGCCATTGCCACGGGCTATCTTGGAAGCTGCGCGCAGGTGCGGCTCGTCGAGGCGATGTTTGACCGCTTCGACGTGCCGCTGCACTTTGTCGATCCGGTAATGGCCGATCACGGGCGGCTGTATTCCGGAGTGGACCCGGAGCTTCCGCAGCAGATGCGGCGGCTGGTGCGCCGTGCGGATATGATTACGCCCAATGTGACCGAGGCCTGTCTGCTCACGGGTCTGCCGTATGACCCGCAGCCGGCAGACGCGGCGCTGGAGCGGCTGCTTGACGGACTTTTGGCGCTGGATGTCGATACGGCCGTTATCACCGGCATCCGCCACGGCGACGGCCTTGTGCGCACGGCGGCCGCCTCGCGCTCCGGAGAGCGCTTTTCGGTGGAAGGTCCGGATATTCCGGGTGTGTTCCACGGTACGGGCGACCTGTTTGCGGCGGTCTGTGCGGGAGCGCTGACGCTTGGCCTGACGGCGAAAAGCGCAGTGTCGCTTGCCGCCCGCTTTGTTGCCGAAGCGCTGGAGCAGACGCGCCGCGATCCCGATGCGCGTTGGTATGGAGTGCAGTTTGAGCCGGTGCTGGCCCGTCTGCCGGAATTGCTGTGTGAAACCAAAATGAAGGAGGACCTGACATGAAGCGACCCTTTTCCAACCTCAGCCCGAAGACGAAGCGGCGCCTGCCGCTGGTCTATGCCTTTTGTCTGCCGTTCTTTATTTGCTTGATCGCGTTTGCCTGCATGGGCGCGTTTCCCTTCGGAGACCGTATGATTCTGGCGCATGACGGTTGGCATCAATACTTCCCGTTCCTCGTCTCCTTCCGGGAAAAGCTGCTCTCCGGCGGTAATCTGCAATACACCTGGGACGTCGGCATGGGAATGAGCTATCTGTCGCTCTATTCCTATTATCTGGCCAGCCCGCTTTATCTGCTGTGCGTGCTGGTGCCGAAGTCGCTGCTTTCGGAATTCTATATGCTGCTGACGATGGTCAAGCTCTCGCTTGCCTCGCTGTTCTTTGCCTATTTCCTGCGCACTCTGTTCCGCAGAAACGACTGGACGCTTTGCGCATTCTCTCTGATGTATGCCTTCTGTGCGTGGGCGGCGGGCTATTACTGGAATATTATGTGGCTTGATGTGTTTGCCCTGCTGCCGCTGCTCATTGCCGGCACGGTCAGTCTGCTGCGTGATGCACGCTTTCGCCTGTATGTCATTGCGCTGGCGCTGTCTCTGTGGAGCAATTATTATATCGCGTTCTTCTGCTGTATTTTCGTGGCGCTGTTCTTCTTTGCCTACTGCATCTGCAAATGGAACGGTTTTTTGGGCTTCCTGCGGCGTATCGGCCGCGCGGCCGTCGGTACGATTCTCGGCGTCGGCATGGCGGCGGTGCTGCTCGTTCCCACGCTCTATGCCATGCAGCACACCTATTCCGCCATCGGCAGCGACCCCTCATGGCTTGCGCTGAACATCGCCGAGGGAGCAAACGGGATCGGAACGGCCGGCCAATCTACCTGGGAGATCGTCAAGGTGCAGACGCTTCCCGGCGTCTGGAATGCCACGCGGCAGGTGCTCACCGGCCTGCTCGACGGCACTACGGCGACGAAAATGTCCGGTCTGCCGAACATCTTTTCCGGAATGTCCGCCGTGGTTCTTGCGCTGTACTTCTTCTGCTGCCGCAAGGTCAGCCTGCGGGAAAAGCTTATCTCGGCATTTTTATTGATTTTCTTCGTGCTGAGCTTTATCTTCCGTCGGCTGGACTATTACTGGCACGGGATGCATTTCCCGAATATGCTGCCCTACCGCTTCAGCTTCCTGTTCTCCTTTGTCCTGATTACCATGGCTTACCGCGCTTTTACGCTGGCGGACGATTTCAGGCTCTGGCATCTGGCGATCATTGTTCCGCTGGCATTGGCGGTGATTGTCAACGGTTATTTTGAGGAGGTCAGCCTGTGGAAGCTGCTGCTGAGCCTTGCGGTGGTCGTGCTTGGCGTGGTATTCTTCCTGATGCACCGTGTCGGCGGGAACTACCGCGCTATGGGGCGGTATCTGCTGTGTCTTACGATCGCGCTGGAGATGTCGCTCAGCCTTGCGTTGGGTGCGGCAAACATTGGCGCGACCGTGCGCAGTACCTATCCCAAGGAGGGCGACAGCGTGGAAAAGCTCCTGGAGCTGGCCGAAACGCTGGAGCGGGAACGCGGAAATCTGTTCTGGCGTGCGGAGACGGACGATACCTATACGCTCAATGAGGGTGCGCTGTTAGGTTATCACGGCGTATCGACCTTTACCTCCTCCGCCAATGCGATCTTCAACCGCTTCAGCGGCTCGCTGGGCTTCGCCTCCTGGCCGAGCAGCAATCGCTATGCTTATATTGAAAGTACTCCGTTCACCAATACGCTGTGCGGCATCCGCTATCTGCTCGACCGCAGCGGCACGCGCGGGGAGCAGCCGTTCTACCGTATTGTGGAAACGGACGGCAAGACTTCGTTGGTCGAATACGAGGGCTTCCTTTCGCTGGGCTTTATGACCAATGCCGAGCTGGCGAATTTCACGTCCTCCTCGACCGTTTATAACCCCTTTACGAAACAGGAACAGATGTTCCGTCAGGCTACGGGCATTACGAAATCGCTGTATTTCCATCTCAACGCTTCGTCGGTAGAGGGACAAAGCGACACCGTGCAGTTCTACCGCTCCGGAAATTCCGGCACGCAGTATTCCTTTAACACGAGCGGCGCGGAGGGCGACACCAAGCTGCGCATCCGCTATACGCTCGACCGCGACGGCCTCGTGTGCATGACGAGCAATCACCCCACAAGCGGAGTGGAAACGGTCAGCATCTACTGCAACGATACGCTTGTGATGACGCGGAACATCAAGATCCGTGCGCTGTTCAATCTGGGCACCTATCGAGAGGGCGACGTCATTACGCTCGAATACAGTATGCCGAAGGACAAATCCGGCGCGATCTCGGCGGATGTTGCCGTGCAGAACGACGATGTGCTGAG
Organism: uncultured Oscillospiraceae bacterium; assembly: GCA_934645175.1. GTDB lineage: Bacteria > Bacillota > Clostridia > Oscillospirales > Oscillospiraceae > JAZOXB01. Next base: position 35,939 of record CAKUDE010000016.1, on the reverse strand, counting down.
CGCCGGTCTGGAGACCCTGGCGGACGAATGCTGGAAGCTGACCGAGTTTTCCGATACGCGTGTTTCCGGTACGATCGACGTGCTGGCCGACGGGCTGTTCTATACCTCCGTGCCCTACGAACCGGGCTGGACGGCCTATGTGGACGGCGAGCCCGTCGCGCTGGCGCAGAGCTACGACCCGGAAGAAGAGTCCCTTGTCGCGCTGACCGACGCGGTTATCGCCTTCCCGCTCTCTGCGGGCAGCCATACCGTTACGCTGGAGTATCATGCGCCCGGTCTGAAGCTCGGTGCGATTGTTTCCGGCGCGTGCCTGCTGGTTTTCGTTCTGCTGGTCGTTCTGCTGCGTAAGAGGCCGGTGCTGCTGCCCGACCGGGATACCGAGCTGGACGTCAATGCGTGGCTCGACGCAGCGGAGCCCGAGGAGCAGCCTGTCGGAGAGGAGGAGCCGTGGCTGCCGGATGCGCCGCAAACGGCTTTACCGGATGAGTCGCTGGACTTTGAAAAGTGGCTCGACGAGTATAAGCGCCGCGAGCTGCCGGAGCTTGTAAGCGACGAGCCGCCGGAGGATTTCTCCGCGTATGCCGACGAGTCGGAATATGACGAAGAAGAGAGCTATTTCTACGGCGACGACGGTGAAGAGGACGACGAAACAAACGGATAAAGCATGGCGGCGGCCACTTCCCGGAAGCGGTCGCCGCAGCGTATTTTCATTGCCGCGGGCAGCGCTGCCCGCGGCAATTTCGTTTATTGTTTTCTGCGCTCGAGCCAGATCAGAAGCACCGCAATGTCGGCGGGTGACACGCCGGAGATGCGGCTTGCCTGTCCGACGGACAACGGACGGAGCTGTGTGAGCTTTTGCCTCGCTTCCAATCGCAGTCCTTCGATGGCGCCGTAATCAAGGTCCGGCGGCAGCAGGCGTGTCTCCGCGCGGCGGAAGTCCTCCACCTGCTGCTCCTGACGGCGCAAATAGCCCTCATATTTGACGCGGATCTCTACCTGCCGCGTGACCTCGCCGGGAAGCTCCGGACGGTCACGGTCAAAGGGCGCAAGATCGGCATAGCACAGCTCAGGGCGGCGCAGCAGATCCGACAGCCGTGCGGAGCTGACAACCTCCGATGAGCCGCGGCTGCGGAGAAACTCGTTCAGTTGTTCGCTTGCCGGCGTGCCCGTCGCGTCCAGACGACGCATTTCGGCGCGAACGGCGGCATATTTTGCCTCGACTGCCGCCAGACGTGCATCCGATACCAGTCCGATACGGTGGCCGATGGCGCACAGACGTTCATCGGCGTTGTCCTGACGGTGCAGCAGACGGTACTCGCTGCGCGAGGTCATAATGCGGTACGGCTCCTCTGTGCCCTTGGTGACAAGATCATCAATGAGCGTGCCGATATAGCCGTCCGAACGCTTCAGCAGGAGCGGCTCACGGCCGAGCAGCTTCAGGGCGGCATTGACGCCTGCGACAAAGCCCTGCGCCGCCGCCTCCTCGTAGCCGGACGAGCCGTTGAACTGCCCCGCGCCATACAGGCCGGGGAGTTTTTTGCATTCCAGTGTGGCGAACAGCTCCGTCGGGTCTACGCACTCGTATTCGATGGCGTAAGCCGGGCGCAGAATCTCGGCGTGCTCCAGCCCGCGGACGGTGTGCAGCATGGCAAGCTGTACGTCCTCCGGCAGACTCGATGAGAAGCCCTGTAAATACATCTCGTTCGTATGGAGCCCGCAGGGCTCCAGAAAGAGCTGGTGGCGCGGCTTATCGGCGAAACGAACGACTTTTGTTTCAATGCTGGGACAGTAGCGCGGCCCGACGCCCGTGATCGTTCCGTCGTAAAGCGGGGAGCGGGAAAGATTTTCGCGGATGATCTCATGCGTGCGCTCGTTCGTATAGGTCAGGTAGCATAGCGCACGGTTTTCCGGCGGTGTCCGCGTGGAAAAGGAGAAGGGCTCCGGCGCTTCGTCGCCGGGTTGCGGCTCCATGACGGAAAAGTCCACGCTGCGCGCGTTGATACGCGGCGGCGTGCCCGTTTTGAAGCGACGCAGATTCAGTCCGAGCGCGCGAAGGCAGTCGGTCAGCTCCGTGGCGTTGTGCATTCCGTCCGGACCGGATTCAATGCAGCTCTCGCCGGTGATGACGCGGCTGGAAAGGTAGGTGCCAGCCGCAACGACACAGGCGCGGACGGGGTGGATCGCGCCGAGCTGCGTAACGACGGCGCTGACGCGTCCGTTTTCCGTCCGGATCTGCACGACGGTCGCCTGCTTGAGAAAGACGTTCGGCTCGGCCTCCAGGACGTGCTTCATGTGCTCCTGGTAGCGTCTGCGGTCCGCCTGCGCCCGCAGAGAGTGTACCGCGGGCCCCTTACCGAGATTGAGCATCCGGTACTGGATGCAGCAGGCGTCCGCCGCGCGCGCCATTTCTCCGCCGAGCGCATCCAGCTCACGCACAAGATGACCCTTTCCCGTGCCGCCGATGGCGGGGTTGCAGGGCATATTGCCGACGGCGTCAAGATTGATGGTGAATACCGCTACGCGCAGACCCAGCCGTGCGGCGGCAAGCGCCGCCTCGATTCCGGCATGACCCGCACCGATGACGGCAATGTCATAGCTTTCCGATAGATATTGCATGGCGTTCCTTCTTTACAGCGGCTGCTGCCGGATTTTTGCAAAGCGGCGCGGATAAGCGGCGGGCGTGGGCGCATATTTGCGGATACACAGTATGCGCCGCGGCGCGCCGTCAACGGTGTAGTCATAAACCGACTCCAATTGCCCGCCGAGCAGGCGCAGCGCACGCTGCGCTTCGGCCAGCTCTTCGTCGGCGCTTGCGGCCTTCATTGCCAGAAACAGCCCGCCGACGCGCACGAGCGGCAGGCACAGCTCGCACAGGATGTTCAGCCGTGCAACGGCACGGGAAATGGCGGCGTCAAAGCGCTCCCGCTCCGGAAATTCCTCTGCGCGGGCGCAGACGCAGCGGGCATCGACGCCGAGAGAGGCAAGCGTTTCGTCGAGCCAGTGCACGCGCTTTTGCAGGCTGTCGAGCAGCGTCAGGCGCAGAGTCGGCTCGCCGAGCTTCAGTGCGACGCCGGGAAAGCCTGCGCCGCAGCCGACGTCGATCACGTCTTTGCACCGCAGATCGGCGGCGCGAAGCAGTGCAAGACTGTCGGCAAAATGCAGCCGCGCTACGGCCTGCGGCTCGGTAATGGCGGTCAGATTCATGACCGTGTTTTTCTCAAGCAGTGCGTCGGCAAAGCGGCACATCTGCATAAGTTGTGCATCCGTGAGCGTAAGGCCGAGCCGCACCGCCTCGGCGCGAAGTGTTTCTTTCATAAAAGCATCCCTATTTTCCCACGCAGAAGCGGGAGAAGATCTCGTTTGTAATGTCTTCGCGGACGGTGCGTCCCGTGACCTCGCCGAGCGCGAGCAGCGCTTCCTCGGCATCGGTCAGCACGGCGTCCGGCGTGATACCGCGCGAAAGCGCCTCCTGCGCGCGTAAAACGGCATTTTTTGCGCGCAGGATCGCTCCGAATTGTCTGGCGTTGGTCAGAGTGGAGCCGTCACAGTGTATTTCTCCGCCGAAATGCGCCTCGATACGGGCAATCAATGCGTCAAGACCCTCGCCGGTTCTTGCGCAGAGCGAGACGGTTTCCTTCAGCGGCAGCGAGTCGATGCACGCGGGAAGATCGGACTTGTTGAGCACGCCGATGCACACCGGTGCGGCGGCGGCCAGACGCAGGGCACGTTCGTCCTCTGCCGTCCACGGTGCGGAAGCGTCACAGACGAAGATCGCCAGCTCGGCCTCCTGTGCCGCTTGCTCCGAACGGCTGACGCCCAGCGCCTCAATGCGGTCGGAGGCTTCGCGGATCCCCGCCGTGTCCGTCAGACGAAGCAGCACGCTCCCGGCGCGGACGGATTCCTGCACGGTGTCGCGCGTGGTCCCTGCGATGTCGGTGACGATAACGCGCTCAAAGCCTGCCAGCGCGTTGAACAGAGAAGATTTTCCGGTGTTCGGACGGCCGAGAAGGACGGTGGAAACGCCGTTTTTCAGGCGGCGGCCATGCTCATAGCTTTTCAACATAGCTTCCAGTCCGGCAGCGGCATATTCCAACGTCTCCGAGAGCTCTCGAGCGGTAAAGTCCTCGATGTCCTCGTCGGGGTAGTCCAGAACGGCGTGGAAATGGCTGCACAGGCCGGTCAGTGCATCGTAAACAGGCGCAATGCGGCGCAGCAGCGCGCCGCCGAGCTGCCCGGCGGCGTTGGCGGCGGCATCGGCGGATTCGGCGTCGATCAGATCCACAACGGCTTCCGCCTGTGTCAGATCAAGCTTTCCGTTCAGGAAGGCGCGCTTTGTAAACTCGCCGGGGCCTGCCTGCCGTGCGCCTGCGGCAAAAAGCGCCTCCAATGCGGCGGCAAGCATGGCGGGCGAACCGTGACATTGCAGCTCTACGGTGTCCTCTCCGGTATAGGAATGCGGCGCGCGGGCACAAACGGCGAGCGCCTGATCAATGACACGGCTGCTGCGGTCGCGCAGCGTGCCGAGTATGAGCTTGCGATCCGGAGCATCGCCGAGGCTGCCGCGCTCCGGGGTAAAAATCTGCGCGGCGACGGCAATGCAGCCGTCGCCGGACAGTCGAAGGATGCCGATGGCACAGGGCGCGCGCCCCGTGGCAACGGCGGCAATGACGTCTGTCATGGGTGATTCACCTCGTTAAGCGGTCCTGATAAAAATCCGCCAGCTCCGCAATGCGGCCTTCCACGAAGGGCGAATCCATACCGGCTTCCTCCAGCAGCTCCAGGACGCCGCGCCCGGGAGCGAGCGCCAGCAATTTTTCAAAGAGCGCGAAGCCGGAGCCGTCGCTCAGCTCACTGCGGTAGAGCTGCAGAGCCGCATCGCCGGAGATACAGTAGCTGATGACATAATACGGCGCAATAAAGAAATGGTTGACGTCGATCCAGGACGGCTCGCCCTCGGACGACAGGCCGGAGGTCGAGAGCTTGAAGCGCTTGCAGCATTCCTCAAAGAGCTGGTTCAGACGGGTGGGGGTCAGCTCGTCGTCCGGCAGGCGATAGGCCAGGTCTTCAAATTCGGCATAGCATGCCTGCCCGAGGAAGATGGAAAGACTGTCTGCCAGCTTGGACTTGGAGAGCTGCGCGGCATCCGACTCGCTCAGACCAATGCGGCTGAGCGCCAGATACTCCATGCTCTGCGAGAAGATTTCGTTGCAGTCGATCCGATCGGTGGTGTTGTAGTTGACGTAGCCGTCAACAAAATGACCGAACTCGTGCGCCGTAGTCAGCACGTCGTCGATGTCGCCGGTGGGAGAGACATAGACAAAGGGCATTTCATAGCCGTTGAGATATGTCATGTAGGAGCCGGACATTTTGTTGACCGAGGCGGTCAGATCGTAGAGCTTGTGCTGCATCATGTAGTCGTAGGCCGCCTTCACGTCTCCGCCAAGACTATCGGCGAGCAGAGCGAGCTTTTCCAGAACCTCCTGCGATGAGCACCAGCGCGAGAAATTGGCACGGCGGATCAGACGGTATTTCGGTGAGAGGTATTTTGCGATGGCGGCGGTGTACTGCCGCGCCTGTTCGGGCGTATAGTCACGGCCGTAGTAGTAATCGTAGGCAAGGGCGGCATAGCTGTCGTAGCCGGCTTTGGCGGCGATTTCCTTACGCACGCGAATAAGCTTGATAAAGAGCTCTGCGGCAAGGGGGTTGTACTTTTCATAGTACAACTGATAAATGCGCGTATAGAGATCGGAGCTGGTGGCTGTGGAGAGCAGCTCGTCGAAGGAACACTCCTCGCCGCGCCACGTAATGGTGGGAGCGTTTTGCAGCGCCATATACTGCGCCTGCAGCTCGCTCTCCTGCTGCATGAGAGCAACGACATCACTGTTGGAGAACAGGGAGCCGGCCGCACCGCCCAACGTATCAAAATAGCCCTCGCCGAAGTAGTCGCGTTCAAGCTGCGCAGACATCAGACTTGCGGCCATTTTGCTCTCACAGGCCGAACGGGCGTTACGGATCAGCGGGTCCTGCTGCTCCAGCCAGAGGTATTCGGCGTAGTAGAACTCGTCGGAGAGATTGAGCGTATAGCGGATATAGGCCAGATTGCTCATCGTATCGAAGTTGAGATAGCCCTGATAGGCTTCATCGTAGACCGAGATGATAAGCTCGGGCGACGCACCCTGACCGACAAGCTCCTGCGCCTTTTCAAAGCCCTTGCGAATGGCGTCCGCGTCTGGGCGATGGTAGGGAATGTCCGAAAAAACGAGCTCGCCGCGATAATGGTAGTCGGGCTCCCCCGGCTCCGTCGGCTCGGTCGAGCCGGAATTCTGCGTAACGCCGGAGGGTGCGACCGAACCCCGCGTCGGCTCCGAGCCGGACTGCGTCGAGGGCGTGAGATATACGGGGTAGGGAACAAGCAGGGGAACACAGCCCTGCAGCAGCAGCGTGATTACAAGCAAAAAGGCAACCAGAGCGGCCTGAGTTCTTCGCTTCATAAAGATCCGTCCTTTCCGGAAGGTATATTTTTGATATTATATCAGAAAAAACGGATGTTGTATAGTTTTTTTTCTAACAATCGGCGCGACTGTGAAAAACGTAGAAAAACCGAGTCCCGCGGAAGAGGTTTCCATAATTCCGGAAGATAATGCTGTGCATAAGTCTGTGAAAATGTTGATAACACAACGGCTGCGGGCGGTCGGCTGTGCAAAAAACGGCGGCATTATGTCGACTATGCTACCAACGCCGCGCCGCTGGGCAAAATGCCGAAGCGGCGAAAAAAAAGAGCGCGGGAAATACGCTTTTTTGTAGCATTTGTATTGCCGCATGTGATATAATCATTCGCACAAACCGTATTAAGAGAAAACCTTCTTCGGGAGTTTAAGAATATGCTGGAATTGTTGAGTCCCGCCGGCTCGATGGAAGCGCTGCGCGCCGCCGTTTGCAACGGCGCCGACGCGGTTTACCTGGGAGCGGGCAGCTTTAATGCGCGCGCGGGTGCGCGCAATTTCACGGCCGAGGAGCTGGATGAGGCCGTGCGTTATTGCCATGTGCGCGGCGTGCGCGTCCACCTGACGCTTAATACCCTGGTGTCGGATCGCGAGCTTCCCGCTGCCGCCGAGCTGATTGCGCGTGCCGCGCGAGCCGATGTGGACGCCTTTATTGTGCAGGATCTGGGCATCGTCTCGCTCTGCCGCCAGATCGCGCCGAATGTCGCGCTCCATGCTTCGACGCAGATGAGCATTCACTCGCTGGAGGGGGTGCGCCGGGCTGCCGAGCTGGGGATTTCGCGCGTCGTATTGGCGCGCGAGCTGCCCAAACGCGACATCGCGCTCATCTGTCGGAACAGTCCGGTGGAGATCGAGGTGTTCGTCCACGGGGCGCTTTGTATGTGCTATTCCGGCCAGTGCTATATGTCAAGTGTAATCGGCCGGCGCTCCGGCAACCGCGGTCAGTGCGCGCAGCCTTGCCGCCTGCCGTACGGCTATGACCGCTATGAGGAAAAATATCCGCTGAGCCTGAAGGACCAGTGCCTGATCGACTATCTTGACGAGCTGGAGGATATGGGCGTGGCCAGCCTGAAGATCGAAGGGCGCATGAAGCGGCCGGAGTACGTCGCCGCCGTTACGGGTATCTATCGCAGTGCGCTTGACAGCCGCAGCGTCACGCAGGAGCAGCGCCGGACGCTGCGTACCGCTTTTTCCCGCCAGGGCTTCACGCAGGGCTATTATCTGGGCAAGACCGGTCCGGCCATGCTCGGTACGCGCCAGAGTGAGCGCGAGGACCCGGAATTTCTGCGTGCGGCACGGGCAAGCTATGAAAACGCTGAACCGCAGCGCGTCCCGGTGCAGTTTTACGCCATTTTGACGCATAATAACCCCGTCATGCTTGCCGTACAGGACGGCGACGGGAATATCTGCAAGACCTCCGGCCTGTTTCCGGAGCCTGCCCGCAGCCGCGAGGTGACGCGCATGGAGCTGGAGCAGCGCCTCGCCAAGACCGGTGGCACGCCTTATCGCTGCGAGGCGGTACGCTGTGTCGTGGAGCCGGGGCTGAGCGTTTCGGCTGCGGAGCTGAACCGCCTGCGCAGGGAGGTTTTGACGCAGCTTACCGCGCTGCGCGGTCGCTCGCCTGCGCCGGAGCTGGGAAAGTATTCCGAGCCGCGGCGTTTTGCCGGCAGCAAAACGCCGCCGGTAATGACCGTCTCGGTGTACAGCGCGGCGCAGATCACGCCGAAGCTGCTGAAGCTGCGGCCTGCGGCGCTGTATGTCCCCGTAGGGGAGATTTTAAGGAAGCCGGAGCGCTTCCGGGCGCTGGCAGGGACACAGAACCTTGCGGCGATATTGCCGCGCGTCATACGCGACGACGAGCAGGCCGCGCTTCTGACGCAGCTCGACGCGCTTTCCGAGCTGGGCGTGCAGCGCGTGCTGGTGGGAAACCTTGGCCAGCTTAGTCTGGCGCATGCGCGCGGAATGGAGCCGGTCGGAGATTTTGGCCTGAACCTTTTCAATTCCCGTGCCATGACGCAGGCGCAGCGGCTCGGCCTTGTCGGCGCAACGGCTTCATTTGAGATGACGCTGCCGCAGCTTCGAGATCTGTCCAAGCCTCTGCCGACGGAGCTGATCGTCTACGGACGGCTGCCGCTGATGCTCACGGAAAACTGTCTGATTCGTAATCGCAGCGGCGTGTGCAGCTGTTCCGGCGGAGCGGTGAAGCTCGTTGACCGTATCGGCGAGGAGTTCCGCCTGCTTCGCGACGGCGAGACCTGCCGTACCGTGATTTATAACGGCAAAAAGCTCTGGATGCTTGACCGGCGCGAGGAGCTTTCCCGCCTCGGCCTCTGGGCGCTTCGGCTGTCGTTTACGACGGAGAACCCCTCCGAGGTGGACGGCGTTCTGGCCGCGTGGGACACGGACGCACCCTTTGACCCCGGAAAATGCACGCGCGGGCTTTATCTGCGCGGTGTGGAATAGGAGAAAGTATGGATTTGATCTTGGCCTCTCAGTCGCCCCGTCGTCGTGAGTTGCTTTCACGCTTGGGGCTGGAATTTACTGTCCGTACTGCCGAACACGATGAGACGATGGATCCTGCCGCCGCTCCCTTTGATGAGGTGGCGCGCGTCAGCCGCCTTAAGGCCTATGCCGTGCAGGCGCTCTGCCCGGCGGACGAGCTGATTTTGGCGGCGGATACCGTTGTTGTCTGTGACGGGCAGATTCTTGGCAAGCCGCGTGATGCTGCGGATGCCGAGCGGATGCTGCGGCTGCTTTCCGGTCGCGCCCACCAGGTGATGACCGGTCTGACGCTGCTGCGCGGCGAGCGCTGCGAGAGTACGACCGTTGTGACTGATCTTCGCTTTCGCACGCTTTCGGATGGAGAGATTGCTGCTTACGTTGCCTCCGGCGAGCCGATGGACAAGGCGGGCGCCTACGGTATTCAGGGACTCGCCTCCATTTTCGTGTCCGAGCTGCACGGAGATTACTACAATGTGATGGGACTGCCGCTGTGTACCCTGGCGCAGTATCTTCGCGATTTCGGTGTGAAGCTGCTTGGCGAGTGAGGAAGTAAGCATGAAGAAAAAACGGATTTCCGGACGTACTCGCGCGATCCTGACGCTTGCGCTGATCCTTGCCGTCGTGACCGCGATTCTGACGGCCCTGTTCGGTACTACCTGGGGACAGAGCGCCGTGCAGACCGTCCTGACGCCCATTCGCAGCGGCGTAAATGCCATTACCAGACAGGTGGAACGTTATTATAACTACATCTTCAAGTACGAATCGCTTGAGGCGCGCAACGAGTATCTGGAAAAGCGTGTTGCTGAGCTGGAGAACGAGGTGCGCAGCGCCGACAGCCTTCAGCGTGAGATCGAGCGTCTGCGCGAGCTGCTCAAGCTCCAACAGGAGCACGACGACTATTCCTTTACGCCTGCCTATATCGTCTCCTGGGATTCCTCCGATTGGAAAAGCACCTTCACCATCGGCAAAGGGAAAAACTACGGTCTGGAAACCGGTATGGTTGCCGTAACCGAGTACGGTCAGGTGCTCGGACTGATTACCGAGGTCGGCTCCAACTGGGCGACCGTCACCACCATTCTCGATACCTCTCTGGAGATCAGCGCCTGCATTTCCTCCACCGGCCATCTCGGCGTCGTGCGCGGCGCCTATACCTCCGATTCCGCAGGTACGCTCCGCATGAACTATATCGCGACCGAGGCGGTTCTCCGCAACAACGATCAGGTCGTCACCGTCGGCTCTACCGTTTATCCCCGCGACCTTATCATCGGTTATGTTGCCGACGCGGGTATCGACGAAACCGGCGTCGCCAAATATGCCGTTTTGAAGCCCGCGGCGAATTTTGACGAGCTGGAGCAGGTGTTTATCATTACCAATTACTCCGGTGGGTAGGTGCCGGTCCTTTTTGCCCGTCTCATCGCGGCGCACGCAGCCGGTTGTTTTTGGAAGGAGGTTTGCCCCTTGCTTGACAAGCTCTATATCACGCCGCGTCAATGGCTGCGCATCCTGCGCTGGGCGTTGTACGCGCTGCTGTTTTTCTTTGCCGTTCTGATGCAGACGGTCGTTTTGGGCAATCGTCTGATTCTTGGCGCCAGGGCGGACTTTGTACCCGTGGTCATTGCCTGCGTCTGCCTGTGCGAGAGGCCGGAGCGCGGCGGACTGTTTGCCCTGCTGGCCTCCGTCGGCTGGTATCTGACCGGTGCGGATCAGGGCAGCGTCAGCATTGCCGTGATGACGTTCGTACCCGTTCTGGGCTGTGTGATCTGCACCGAATGGGTAAACCAGCGCTTTTTGCCCTGCCTACTTGTTGCATTCCTGACGGTCTTTTTGCGGCAGAACGCAATGTTTTTACTCAAGCACTTTTTTGCCGGCCTTCCGGGAGCGCTGTATTTGCCGCGCGTGCTGCCGTGTGTGGCGGTCTCAACGGCGGTGCAGCCGCTCGTCTACTGGCTCGTACACCTGATTTCCAAGATCGGAGATGCCTATGAATCCGCATAGATTTACCGTTCGCCTGACGGCGGTCATCGTTGCCGTGGGCTTGATCGTCGGTGCGTTTGTCATCGTTTTACAGAACATTCAGATCACGCAGGCGGCGCAGCAGGAGAGCCGCCCGAAAAACACCTTCACCTATACCACCCGTGTTGCAGCGGCGCGTGGACAGATCGTCGATCGCAACGGTAAGGTGCTTGCGGGCAACCGCGCGTCCTACAACGTTACGATTATTAACGACGTTTTCTTCTCCGCGGAGACGCCGAATGAAAATCTTCGCCGTATTGTGAATCTCTGCGATGCGCTCGGAATTGTGTATGCGGATCATTTTCCCGTTACGATGGAGAAGCCGTTTGCGTATACTACCGATCAGTATTCCGCCACATGGAACGGCTATTTTCAGAAGTTTCTGGATTACCGCGGCTGGGACAGTGATATTTCCGCCGCACAGCTCATCCGAAATCTCCGCGACCGTTATCATCTGTCCGATGAGTGGTCGGAGGAGGAAATCCGTAAGGTCATTTCTCTGCGGTATGAGCTGGATCTGCGCCGCTGTACCTCGCTGCCGACCTATGTATTGCTGGAGGATGCCGATGCGGCCTCTCTTGCGGCGTTAACCGAGCTGAACATTCCGGGGTTGAGCGTTGAGGCCAGCTCCGTGCGGGAGTATTATACCGACCTTGCCGCGCATATCCTCGGCAGGACGGGACCCATTCCCTCTGCCGATGTGGATTACTATAAGGGATTGGGCTATTCGCTCGATGCCTCCGTCGGCGTATTCGGCCTGGAAAAGGCCTTTGAGTCGGAGCTGCGAGGGACGGACGGCTTGCGTGTGACCACCGTTGCGGCGGACGGAACGGTGCTTTCGGAGTATTATAAAACCGAACCCGGTATCGGAAATAATGTTGAACTGACTATCGATCTGGATATTCAGCGCGTGGCCGAGCAGGGACTGGCGGCATACATTGAGGATTTGCGCGCAAACGGTCTCGGAACCGGCTCTCAGGCCGGAATGGACGTCGAGGGCGGCTCCGTGGTCGTGATGAAGATCGACACGGGGGAGATCCTCGCTTGTGCGAGCTACCCGACCTTTTCTTTGGCGGACTACTACAAGGACTACACTGCGCTTCTGGAAGCGGATTATCATCCGCTGATTAACCGTGCGCTGCAATCGACCTATCCGCCCGGCTCCGTCTTTAAAATGACCACGGCGATTGCCGGAATTGACAATGAAATCATCTATCCCGAGTATTCGATCGAGGATCAGGGCATTTATCGCCGATTTGAGTCGAGCGGCTACACGCCCGCATGTATGCTCTATACGACGCGGCATTTGACGCATGGAAGCGTAAATGTGATGAAGGCACTGGCCGTATCCTGCAACTACTATTTCTACGAAGTCGGCTATCTGACCGGTATCAGTAAGATCGATGCCGTTGCCAAGGCGCTCGGTCTCGGCGAGAAAACGGGCGTCGAGCTCAGCGAGCTCAGCGGCTACCGCGCCAATCCCGAGACGAAGGCGCTGATGTTTTCCAATCCGGATTCCCAGGCGTGGTACGGGGGCGATACGATCGCAGCCGCCATCGGTCAGTCCGAGCATCGCTACACGCCCATCCAGCTTTGCTCCTATATCGCTACGCTGGTGAACCACGGCACGCGCTACCGCGCCACCTTCCTGCGGCGTGTGATCTCCGCGGACTATCAGACGCTCATTTCGCAGACACAGCCGGAGGTGCTCAGTCGGATGCAGATTTCCGATACGGCGTATAACGCATATATGGAAGGAATGCGGCAGGCCGTTTCTGCAAGCTACGGCACCCTGGGCGCCGCGCTGCGAAACTATCGCATCCCGGTTGCGGGAAAGACCGGCACCGCGCAGCACGGCTCCGGTGGCTCTGACCATGTTTCGCTCGTGCTGTATGCACCGGCGGACGATCCTCAGATCGCCATTACGATCTATATCGAAAAGGGATCCTCCGCCTCGCGGCTCGGTACAATTGCCGTACCGATCCTTGACACCTATTTCGGGCATGTGGATCGCATCGACACCGCTCCGGGAGAAAACGAACTGAATTGACAAAAGCCGCCCGAAGGGCGGCTTTTGTATGTGTTACGTTGTGATGATACGCCCCCTCCCGCCGGTAGCTGCGGTGGCCGCGACTGGGAGCGGTTAAACGGACGACGTCTCCGGGTGCAGAGCACCCGGAGACGTTGATTTATTTCAGCAGCGCTTCGCCGGCCTTGTAGATGTCGCCCGCGCCGACCGTCAGGATCAGGTCGCCGGGCTGCGCCGTCTTACGCAAAAAATCGGTGATTTCCGGAAGCGTTTCAAAGTAGCGTGCGCCGGGTACCTGTGCGGCCAGATCGCGCGAGGAAATGCCGAGCAGGTTGGTTTCGCGTGCTGCGTAGATTTCCGCCAACACGGGAAGATCGACCCTGCGCAATTCGCGTACAAAGCTGCCGAACAGTGCCGCCGTGCGGGTATAGGTGTGCGGCTGGAAGGCCAGCACGATGCGCTTGTAGCCGAGCGTTTTCACCGTGTCGATCAACGCGCGAAGCTCGTCGGGGTGATGGGAGTAGTCGTCGTAGACGTCCGCACCGTGGAACTTACCTTTGAACTCCATCCGCCGACCCGCACCGGTGAAGCCTGCGAGCCCCTGGGTGACTGCCGTACCGTCAACGCCGCCGACGTATGCGGCTGCGGCTGCGGCCAGCGCATTATAGGCGTTGTGCCTGCCATAGACCTGCAGGTCGATATGGCAATAGAATTTTCCGAAGCATACGACGTCAAAGTGACGGAAATCCTCGGAGACGTGCTCCGGGTAGACGTCGAGCGACGGATCGAAGCCGAAGCGAAGCGGCTTAAGGTCGCCGAGCGTTTCGCGGACGTTTTTATTGTCGAAGTTGGCAATTACACGTCCGCCCTCCGGGACAAGCTGCGCGAAGCGGCGGAAGGAGCACTTAATGGCGTCAAGATCCTTGAAATAATCCAGATGGTCGGCTTCAATGTTGGTGATGACAGCCACGGTGGGGAAAAAGTTCAGAAATGAGTCGCAGTATTCGCAGCTTTCGGCGATGATCGTGTCGCCGTGACCGACGCGGTGTCCTGCGTGCAGCAGCGGCAGATAACCGCCGATCATGACGGTCGGGTCGCGGTCCGCTGCCATATAGATGTGCGTGAGCATGGAGGTGGTCGTTGTCTTCCCGTGCGTACCGGCGACGCAGACGGCGTTTTTATAAGCGCGCATGATGAGCCCCCATGCCTGCGCCCGCTCAAAGACGGGCACGCCTGCGGCACGCGCTGCGGCAATTTCGGGGTTGTCGTTGTGTGCGGCGGCAGTGCGGATGATACAGTCTGCGCCTTCGATGTTTTCGGCGCGATGACCGATGCTCACGCGGATGCCCTGAGCGATCAGCTCGTCGGTCGAGACGGAGGCGTTCATATCCGAGCCGGTCACGGTCAGTCCCATGCCGCGCAGCACAAGGCCAAGCGGCCGCATGGACACGCCTCCGATACCGACCAGGTGGACATGTGTCCCCGGTACAAGGTAACGCTCTAAACTCACGGAATTTGCCATAACGGATCCCTGCTTTCCAAAGAATGCTCCCACATTATAGTATATCCGCGACGCATTTACAAGCGAAAAATGCGCAGCCTGCGGCATAATCGAGGAAAAATGCGGGAAAACTGCCCGGGGAGGGACGATCATGCAGCAATTACACGATGTTTTGATTCTTGGCGGCGGCGCAGCGGGCTATACGGCCGCGCTTTATGCAGCGCGCGCCGGTCTGGATACGCTTGTTCTGGAGGGAACGGCTGCGGGCGGTCAGCTCACGCAGGCGCGGCGTATCGACAACTACCCGGGCTTTGATACCGGGGTGGACGGCGACGAGCTGGCGCGGAAAATGCGTCTCGGCGCGGAAAAATACGGTGCGCGGACGGAATTTGCCCGGCTGCACGCAACGGAGCTTCATACGACGCCGAAACGCGTCCGCAGCGATGCGGGCGACCTGTTTGCGCGCACGGTTATCCTGGCCACCGGTGCAGAGCCGCGTCCGCTGGGACTTCCGGGTGAGCGTGCTCTGACGGGACGCGGCCTGAGCTACTGCGCTTCCTGTGACGGGGAGCTGTTCCGTGGGCGGAGAGTCGCGGTGATTGGCGGCGGGAATACAGCCGCCTCCGAGGCGCTGGCACTGGCGCGGATTGCGTCGGAGGTTCTGCTGCTCCATCGAGGAACGGAGCTTCGCGCGACGCGGCTCTACCACGCGCCGGTCGATGCAGCGCGGAACGTCACGCGAATACCGGGAAGCGAGGTTATCGCGCTGCTGGAATCGTGCGGCCGTCTGCAGGGTTTGCGCGTTAAAACGGACGACGGCGTGCATGATCTGCAATGCGACGGCGCGTTTGTCTGTATCGGTCGCCGGCCGGCGACCGATTGCGTGCGCGGCCAGCTTGCACTGGATGCGGCGGGCTATGTGATTGCCGGAGAAAACGGAACGACCTCGCTGCCCGGCGTATTTGCGGCAGGCGACGTCAGAGCGAAGCCGCTGCGCCAGCTTGTTACGGCGGTTGCCGACGGCGCCAATGCCGCATTCAGCGCGGAACGATATCTGAATATGTCCTGAAGCAGGGAGCGCAGTCTCCCTGCTTTTTAAATTTTTGTGAACTTTGCCTATGGGATTTTCGGCGAAAATATGATAGAATAAAGGCGTAGAGTTGGAAAAACGGCGCGAATTGCGCCTGCATCGTCAGGAGGAAAGCATGTTTCAGATCGGAGAGTTGGTTATCTACGGCACGGAGGGCGTATGTCGAATTACGGCAGTCGAAACGATGAAGGTCGGCACGACGCGGCGCGAGTATTATGTGCTCAAGCCGGTTCTGCGCGGGTCGTCTACCGTATACGTTCCGAAGGATAACGAGGCGCTGCGCCCGAAAATGCGGCGTCTGCTTTCCGCTTCGGAGATCGAGGAGCTGATCCGCTCGGTCACGCAGGAGGAAACGGTGTGGATTGAGGACAATTCCGAGCGGAAGGCCGAGTACCAGAAGATTCTTGCCGAGGGTGAGCGTGCCGGACTGATGCGGATGATCCGCGCACTGTATGAGCGGCGGCGTTTCCTGCGCGGCAGCGGCAAGCAGCTTCGCTCCGGCGACGACCAGCTCCTGAGAGATGCGGAGCGGCTGCTGAACGATGAATTCGCCGCCGTGCTGGAGATCTCGCCGCATGAGGTTCCGGACTACATTCGAAGCAAAATGCAGCTTGAAGCATAAAATACGGGAGGAAACTATGGAAAAGCTCTATACGGAAAAGGCCCCCGCGGCCATCGGACCCTATAGTCAGGCGGCGCGTGTCGGCGCACTGGTCTACACCTCCGGTCAGATACCCATCGATCCGGCGACCGGCGCCATTGAGGCACAGGATATCACCGGCCAGACCGAGCAGGTGATGAAGAATCTGGTTGCCGTGCTGGAGGCGGCGGGTAGCTCATGCAAGCGTGCGGTCAAGACGCTGTGCTTCCTGACCGACATGGGAAATTTTGCCGCCTTTAATGAGGTTTATGCCCGCTATTTCACCGGAAAGCCTGCGCGAAGCTGCGTAGCGGTCAGCGCGCTGCCGAAGGGGGCGCTCGTTGAGGTTGAGGTCATCGCCGAGTGTTGAGAAAAACGGAAACCCGGTCGGGAAGCTATGGCTTCCCGACCGGGTTTTTATGCTCCTGTAATGCCGCAAAGAAAATGCCTTCACGGCCGCAGACGGTAACGTTTTCCGATGATCTGCCGCAGAAGCGGAACGGTCAGAACGAGCGAGGCGGCAAGCCATGCGCCGGGATGGCCGAGGCTGACCACGGTAAAAATACCGAGCGAGGCGTTTGTGCTGATTGTGCCGCCGTTCAGC
This sequence comes from uncultured Oscillospiraceae bacterium, assembly GCA_934645175.1. Taxonomy (GTDB): domain Bacteria; phylum Bacillota; class Clostridia; order Oscillospirales; family Oscillospiraceae; genus JAZOXB01. The sequence continues at coordinate 19,057 of CAKUDE010000016.1, read as the reverse complement.
ATCGGAGCAAGCAGACCGCAGATCAGACAGCGTGCGGCCAGCTCTGCGACACCTGCGCCGAGCACATAGGCCGAGCCGCCGATCCCCTGTACGGCGCTGCGGACGACAAGCAGATAGCCCAGAATGAAGGAAAGGAACTGTGTGATGTAGAGAAAACGGTTACCGTAGCGGATGGATTCCGCCGTGACCTTGTCGGCGCTCATGAACACATACTGATATGCACCGTCCACACTCAACACAAGGCTGACCGACAGGGTGACGACGTAAAAGATCATCATCAGCAACAGCGTTTGCAGCGTGCCGCGGCGGACGCGCTCATAGTCGCCCTTGCCGAAGTTCTGCGCATTAAAGCCCAGAATGGCCGCGCCGAGACCGTTAAAGAACACGGACAGAAAGTTATGCAGCTTGTTGGCTGCGCCGAAGCCGTTTTGCGCCGGTGCGGAGGGGAGCATGACGCCGTCCGGTGAGAGATCGAAGCGAACAATGGCCGCCTGCATGATGATGACGCCGATGGCCAGCACGGAGAATTGCAGCCCGAGGGGGAAGCCCTGTCGGAAATGTGCCGAGAGAATTGCGCCGCGCAGCTTCCAGTCGTCACGCGTCGGCCGGAGCTCGGGGTAGCGCAGAAAGGTGTAGATCACGCAGCCGATGCAGCTCAGAAGCTGCGCCAGCACGGTCGCAATGGCGGCGCCCGCCGGACCCATACGCAGGGTCACAAGGAAGAACAGGTCCAGCACGATATTCAGCACCGTTGAGATCAGCAAAAACAGCAGCGGCGTTACGGAGTCGCCGTAGGCGCGCAGCACGCCGCAGATAAAGTTGTAGCCCATCTGCGCGGCGGTACCGAGGAAAATGTAGAAGCAGTAATCATACGCGGCCTGATAGATCACGGGATTCTCCGGCGTGACCTCGATAAAGCCGAGCAACTGCGGCAGCAGCACAATGGACAGAACCGTCAGGACGGCGGAAATGACCAGAGAAAGCCACACCTGCGCACAGAAGGAGCGGCGGACGCCTCTGGTATCGCCGCGACCGGCGCTGTTGCCGGTGAGCACGCTGAAGCCTGCCGTACAGCCGAAGGCGAACTGCAGAAAAATAAAGGTCAGCGGCCAGATATCGTTGACGCCTGCGATCTGCTGCGACGGGAGCACCTGCCCGCAGATGATCGCATCGGTCAGCGTGTAGATCTGCTGCAATAGATACGACAGAATGATCGGCGCGGCGTAGCGAAGGATCACGCGCCAGGGCGTACCCTCCGTCAGCGCGACGGGATGTGAAAGCCGGGCGAAAAACCCGCTTTTTCCGGAGTTCGACACAATAACAACCTCCCCTGAAACGGCAGCCGGGAAAAAGCCGGCTCCTAACGCCTCAAAAAAACAGAGGAATGATAGCACGGCTTTGCTCTTGACGCTTGCGGAAAAACGGTGTATACTATCACAAAAGCGACAAAAAAGGGAGATGACCGGATGATTCGGAGGCGAAACTTTGTGCCGGTTGATCCGCAGGGGCAGGAGCGGCTGAGCGAGGAGCTTTGGCCCTTTGATCTGGCGGCAAACGAGGGCGACATCTGCCGCTATGCGGCGGGCTGCATCCCGACGCACTGGCATCGTGAGCCGGAGCTGTTTATCCTGCTTGGCGGAGAGGTGCGCATCCGCGCAGGCGGCGATACAGTCACGCTTCGTGCGGGGGAAGGCTGCCTGATTAACGGCAGCACGCTGCACGGATTTACCGCGTGCAGTGACCCGTGCCCGTATCGCTCGATCGTGTTTGATCCCGGGCTTGTCGCGGGTGCGCCCGGCAGCATATTCGACACAAAGTTTGTCCGGCCGCTGCTGTGCGGTGCGCCGTGGCAGACCGTCGGCGCACCGGAGTCGGTATTTTTTGCAGCCTTCGACCGCGCGTTTTCCGCCTGCGCGTCGGAAGAACCCGGCTATGAGCTTGCTGTGCGCGCAGCATTGAGCGAGCTGGTATTTTTCTTTGTCCGGCGCGGCGGCACGGCGGCGCCGGTGTTGCCGGAGAGCGTCGGCCAGGCGCGACTGAAGCAGATGGTTCTGTATATCCACGAGAATACCGACCGTGCGCTGACGCTGGCGGAGATTGCCCGCGCGGCCAGCATCTGTCCGCGTGAATGCCAGCGGATTTTCCGCCGATACCTGCACTACGGGCCGACGGAATATGCACGCCGCCGCAGAATTCTTGCGGCGGCCGAGCTGCTGGCGACGACCGAACGCGAGATCACGGCGATTGCACTTGACTGCGGCTTTGACAGCCCGGCCTATTTTTCGGCGCAGTTCCGCCGGGTTGTCGGCAGTACGCCGAGCGCTTACCGACGTGCCGCACGCACCGCAAGCGGCTAAAAAAGGAACCCCCCGGGGGTTCCTTTTATTTGTTTCGTTTTGGGTTGGCGGTCAGGCCGAGCAGGTAATCGACGGAGACGCCGTAAAAATCGGCGAGTAAAATGAGCGTCTGCGTTGGGATGTCGCGCTGTCCAAGCTCATAGTTGCTGTAGACCTGCTGGGAACAGTGCAGCAGATCGGCCAATTCACGCTGCTTCAGATCACGATCCTCGCGTAGGTCGCGGAGCTTCGTGTAACATACCATAGGCGCACCCCTCCACCTATACTTTACCAGAGTGTGAATTGCGGTATTGACTTTTACCGCAATTTGCAGTAAAATTCGGATTAGGGACGCTGTAACGACGTTGTACGGCGGCCCGGATTGCAGAAAGGAGGGGCGGTATGGAGCTTACGAATTTGGTCGCGCTGTTCGTGATCTATTTTATTTCCGGTATTTTCACGCTGCGTTTTTTGAAGAAAAACGGGTACTGTCTTGCGTTTACGCTCTATCTGATCCTCTTTGCAGCACTTTCCGTTTACATTCCCTATGTTGCGGGCAGCCGCGTGATGTACCGTCTGCTGGAGATTTTCGTCCATGAGCGTGCGGTCTCCATCATGGAGGCAAATCTTGTTCAGCCGATTGTGGTAACGATGCCGTTCTTTACATGGTCGTTCGTATTTGCAATCGGTTTTTCTGCCTTCCTCTGCGGCTCGCTGGCCGTGTTGGCCGCGACATTGATTGGCTATGTCCGCAAAAAAATGATGTCTGCCTTCCGTGAAATTTCGCGCGAGGACAGCATTGCTACGCTCTCTCCGGCTGCGCCGATCCCCCCTGAACGCGCAGCTCGATATATATTCTGTCGATATAACTGTTGATATTTCCTTTTAAAAGTTCATATGGAGTAGTAGGAATGCAAAAATGGCGCACCTAAGGCCTTCCCCTTGAGGGGAAGGTGCCGAGCGCAGCGAGGCGGATGAGGTGTCCGCCGCGCAGCGGCAGTTATGTCATTGCGTGGCCACGCCGGTGGCCGTGGCAAGCTAGTGTACCGACAACTGTCATTGCGAGGGCGGCTTTGCCGCCCGTGGCAATCTCGTGCAAAACCTGACTTTAGATTGCCGCGTCGGGCTTCGCCCTCCTCGCAATGACACGCACACTCACTGTCATTGCGAGGGCGGCTTTGCCGCCCGTGGCAATCTCGTGTAAGACCTTGCGTCAGATTGCCGCGTCGGGCTTGCGCCCTCCTCGCAATGACAATCAAACTGCTCCTCCCCCAACCCGCGCCCATTGGCGCGAATGATGAAATTTAAAAGGAGAAACATCATGTTAAAATTGAATAAAAAGGGCTTCACGGTCGTCGAACTGGTGATCGTGATCGCCGTCGTCGCCATTTTGGCGGCGGTGCTGATCCCTACATTCCTTACGCTGGTGCAGACAGCGAACGTCTCTGCGGACATCCAGCTCGTGACGAATCTGAACAAGATCATGGCCATGCAGGACGCGCTGGACGGCCATAATGCCACGATGCACGATGCCCTTACAGACGCCGCCGCTAACGGCTACGACGTAACCAGGCTGACGCCCACCTCGAACGGCAATGACATCGTTTGGGATCAGAGCGCCGACCGCTTTGCGCTGGTGCAGAAGGTTGAGGACGGCAGCGTCGAGATCCTTTACAGCAAGGAAAAAGAGGACAAAAAGGTGTACACAGCCAATGAGGTTCATACCCTCTGGAAGATTTATGACGAAGTGCCCGTGCTTGACGATCAGAGCTACTCCGTGTATTATAACGGCTCTAGCGAGCTTGCGACGGTCAATGTGAAGGTCGGCTTTGACGTTGGCAAGAGCGGCATTTCCGCGCTGGAATATACGCAGGCCGCACAGGCGCAGACCGTTGTGTTCCGCACCAATGGCGGAGACCTGACCGTGAACGCGGGTAAGGACACCGTAAAGCACTACGGCGAGGTCAATAACGTGACCATTACGGCGGTCGCAGGCGACTCCTACCACGAATTCGGCAAGGTGAGCGGCAAGATCGAAATCAGCGCAGGCCGCTTTGTAGACGAAACCGGCATGATTTCCAACATTACCGTCCTCGGCGCAGGCGTGAAGATCGATACCACCCGTACCGATCTGCTTGTGATTAACTTTGGCGGAAACGCTGCGAGCGTTACTCTGAATAACACCGAAATGACCAAGAACGATGACTCAAGCATTCTCGCCGTGAAGGATGGAAAGAATGTAAAAGAGGAAGTTGTCATAGTAAATACAATTGCAGATTTAAGAAGCGCTGTATATTATGGAAAGACAGCGATTATAAACAGCGACATCGCTTCGACTAGCGTCTTTGCTTTTATGAAAGAAACCACAATGAGAGAAGGTCCCGCAAAGGCAACGATTAATCTGAACGGGCACACGCTGACATTTAAAGGTATCAACCAGTACATGTTTGCATTAGAAGATGATGCTCAGTTGACAATTGAGGGAATCGGAAAACTTGAAACGACGACAGGTGCTCCAATATTTGACGTTAGAAATGCAACCTTAATAATTAACGGTGGCGAATTCATTGTAAGTGGCAACAACGTAAAAAAGTCACTGATCACTGTTAGTGCTTCCGAAGGTCATGGCAATGTGATTATCAACAACGGCAAATTCATGTCCAACGAAAACTGCATCGGTATGTACAAAAACGCCGTAGTCGAAATCAACGGCGGTGAATTTACGTCGAAGGACAACTTTGTCATCGGCACAAACGGTTCTAAAGAATATGGCAACAATACCATCACCATCAACGGCGGCACGTTCAACGGCAGCATTGCGACGAACGGCTACATCGCCTGTGGCATTTACCTTGCCAACAACGACACGCTGACCGTCAACGGCGGCACGTTTAACATCGCGAACGGCGTCGGCATTCTCGTCCGCTCCGGCAAGGCCACCATCGGCAAGGACGTAGTGATTCACGCGACGGGAACGGCTGACGGCAAGATTGGCGACAAGGAAACGAAAATCCCCGCAGGACATGAGCTCGTCATTGATTACACAGCGAACTATCCCGGTGGTACACCGTCTTTGGATGATAGCAAGTCCGCATACACAAAGTACGAAATCAAGTAATTCTTCTCGCTTTCCCCCGCGGGGCGGCATGCCGCCCCGCGCTTTTTTGCGCCGCCACGCGGCGCAAAGGCTTCCCCTTGAGGGGAAGCTGTCAGTGAGCAACGCGAGCTGACTGATGAGGTGTAGCCCACGAATGTGGGCGTGTCGAAATCCTGCCGCCTTCGGCGGACACCTCATCCGGCCGCTCCGCTTCGCTGCGTGGCCACCTTCCCCTCAAGGGGAAGGCTTTGGGCGCGGTACACGAGATTGCCACGGGCGGCAAGCCGCCCTCGCAATGACAGTAGGCGCGCGCAATTGCTGTGCGCTCCATCAAGGCCCCCTTGTGACAAGGGGGGCTGTCAGCGAAGCTGACTGGGGGGGATAGAGCGTTGCGTTTTCGGCAACCCTTCCGGCTCACTTCGTTCGCCACCTCCCCTTGTATAAGGGGAGGCTTTGTGTGCGATGATTAAGATTGCCACGGGCGGCAAGCCGCCCTCGCAATGACATATCGTTCCCGCCGTCTTTGCAATGACAATCCCATCATCCTGCCGCCCTCGTAATGACCATAAGCGTCGGTGCGAGGCGGCAGGAGTACCGAAAAGCGCCTCTCCGGGTTCGGAGAGGCGCTTGGTTTTCGTATGTCCGGCGCGATTCCGACTCGCGTGCGGCGTTTTATTGAATTCCGCTCAGGTCATATTCCGCAAGGAATTTCGAGGCGGTTTCTGCAACGTCGCGCAGGCAGGCTTCGTCGAACGGCGTGCGCAGGTCGGCGTGCTTGAGCAGCTCCGTGAAGGTGCGGCTGCCGCCCTGGACGGTGTAGGCCATGTAGTGCTTCCACGCATCGGCGCGGTCGCGCTGGATCATTGCCCAGAATTGCAGGCTGACCGTCTGTGCGAAGCAGTAGTCGATGTAATAGAACGGACGCTCATAGATGTGTGTCTGGCGCTGCCAGCCCTCGCCCTCGCCGTAGACGGGAATTTCGCCGTCAAGCCGCAGCCACGGCATATAGATACCGAGCAGCCGGTGCCATTCGGCGCGGCGCTCTGCGGGCGTCAGCTCCGGCTTTTCGTAGACGATGTGCTGGAAGTGGTCAACCATCGTGCCGTAGGGCAGGAAGAGCAGCGCACCGGCCAGGTGACTGTAACGGAATTTCCGCGTGTCGTCGCCGAAGAAGCCTTCCGCCCAGGGCCATGCGAAGAATTCCATCGACATGGAGTGAACCTCGCAGGCTTCCATCGTCGGCCAGGCATATTCCAACGGAACACGCTTGCGGTTCATATAGTAAGCGAAGGCATGACCGGCTTCGTGTGTTACGACCTCGACGTCGTGCTGTGTGCCGTTGAAGTTTGCGAAAATGAAGGGAACCTCATAGTCGGGGATGCCGGTGCAGTAGCCGCCCGCGGCCTTGCCCTCGGTGCTCAGCACGTCGAGCAGCTCTCCGTTGAGCATGGTGCGGAAGAACTCGCTTGTTTCCGGCGACAGCTCATCATAGAACTTCTTGCCCTGTGCGAGAATGTCCTCCGGCGTACCGGCGGGGCGCGGGTTGCCGCTGCGGAATTCCAGAGCGTTGTCCGCAAAGCTCAGAGGATATTCCATCCCCATACGCTTTGCGCTTTCCCGCTTGATGCGGTCGGCCAGCGGGACGATATACTTAACGACGGCGGCGCGGAACTTCTCCACGTCGGCCTTTGTATAGCAGTTACGGGTCATGCGGTAGTAGCCAAGCTGGGTGTAGCCGTCATAACCGAGCGTGCGGCCCATGCCGTCGCGCAGCTTGACGAGGCGGTCGTAGATATCGTCCAGCTCCGGCTGATGCTCCTTGAACCAGTTTCCTTCGGCAATCCATGCAGCCTTGCGGCGTGCGTCGTCGGGGTCGGTCTTGAACGGCGAGAGCTGCGAGAGGGTGTAGACTCCGCCCTCAAAGGGAATCTGCGCCGACGCGATGAGCTTGGTGTACTCCTGCGCAACGGCGTTTTCCCGCTGAAGCTGCGGAATAATTTCCGGCGAGAAGGTCTTGAGACTCAACTCGGCGTTGACAAACATCAGCTCGCCGAACTCTTCGGCAAACTCCTTGCGGAACGGTGAGGCAAGCAGAGCCTTTGTCCAGAGCTGCATCGGCTCATTCAGCTCGGGGCCGGCCTCGTTCCAGAAGTTGACCTCGGCATCGTAGAATTTGTCGCGCGTGTCAATGGTGTTGCGCACCTCGGCGAGAGTAGACAGTGTTTGAACATGGCGCTGCGCCCGATCCATTTCAAGGAACACGGCGCGGGCGGCAGGGTAGTCGGGGGCGCTCTTCAGTCGCTCGATCAGGTCAAAGCATTCGGCCTTCAGCGCGGCCAGATCCGGACGGGAATAGGGCATTTCGCGGAATTTCATGGGCGTTCTCCTTATAAAATGAGTTAGGTTATACAAATCTGTATCCAGTTTAACATGACACGCCCGAAAAGTCAAGAAAAATTCATTCTGTGCGTATGATTATTCAGCGGAGCAGGATAAAAAGGCCACGGCCTGCCGTGCAGGCCGTGGCGAGAGGGTATGGCGGAAGATTACAAATCGTAGTAGTGCTCGAATTCTGCCGGATGCGGGATGCGGGAGATGCCGTTGGCCTCCTTGCGCTTGCGGGCGACCCAGATTTTGAGCAGGCGCTCCGGGAACACGCCGCCGGCCGTCAGATAATCATGGTCGGCTTCAAGCGCGTCGAGCGCTTCGTCAAGGCTGGTGGGAAGCGCATCGATCTTTGCCTTTTCCTCCTCGGGCAGATCGAACAGGTTGAAGTCATAGGGCCCCCAGCCGTTGGCGGACGGGTCGATCTTGTTCCTGATGCCGTCGATGCCGGCCATCAGGATGGCGGCGTAGGCGTAGTAGGGGTTGCAGGTGCCGTCCGGGTTGCGCAGCTCAAAGCGCTTATGCAGCGGAGATTTGGCGTAGGCCGGGATACGGATGACGGCGGAGCGATTGGCTGTGGCGTAGCCGATTGTGACGGGTGCCTCGAAGCCGGGCACGAGACGCTTGAAGCTGTTTGTCGAGGGATTGGTAATGGCGCACAGCGACTTGGCGTGCTTCAGCAGGCCGCCCATGAACCAGTGCGCCAGCTCGGAGAGCTGTGCATAGCCGTTTTCGTCATAAAACAGCGGCTCGCCGTTTTTCGTCAGCAGCATATGGACGTGCATACCGTTGCCGGCCTCGGCATAGATGGGCTTCGGCATGAAGGTGGCGGTGCAGCCTTCCTGTGCGGCGGTATTGCGAATGATATACTTTGTGACCATGGTGTTGTCCGCCATGCGCACGACGTCGTCCAGCTCCACCTCAATCTCGAGCTGGCCGGGGCCGCCGACCTCGTGGTGATGGTACTTGACCTTTACACCCCAGTCGTCCATGAGCATACACATTTTGCTGCGCAGGTCGTAGTACCGATCCTTGGGGTTGTCGATGTGGTAGCCGCCCTTGTGGGGAATTTGGTAGCCGTCGGTGCCGTAGCCGGTGTTCCAGTCGGCCTCCGCATTGTCGATTTCGCAGCGGACATTGTTCGGACGGCACTCAAACTGGATGCTGTCGAAGACATGGAATTCAAACTCCGGGCCGATGACCATGCGGTCGGCAATGCCGCACTGCTTCATATATTCGACGGCGCTCTTGATGACGTTGCGCGGGTACTGGTCGAAGGGCTTGTTCTCCGGGCGGGAGATGACCATTGCATCGCCGGACATGGAGAGAGTCGGGACCTTGGCAAAGGGGTCGACCGCAGCGGTGGACAGGTCGGGAATGAAGACCATGTCGCTGTTTTCGACGGGGGCGTAGCCGTAGTTCGAGCCGTCGAAGCCGATACCGTTGGTCATGGTGCCTTCATCGAAGCGCTCGGCGGGAATGGTGATGTGTCTCCAGCGGCCGTCAATATCGGTCATTTTGAAATCCACCATCTCAATGCCGTTGTCGCGGATGAAGGACTTCGCCTGTGCAATGTTCTGGAACAAGGTGCGTACCTCCTAAGTATGTAGTAGAACTGCTGCTTATTATTTTGACAGAAATTTGTGAAAAGTCAACAGGTTTTTGAAAAATATTTATAAAAAAACCGCGGCTTACGGTTCATCCTCCTGTCGTATTGCCGAGATGTGACTTTTGAATGTAAAACTTTTCGAGGCAAAGAGACTTGTTACATTACTCATTGGATACGGTTTCGACGAGAAAGCCCCGGAAGCATTGTTTTGCTTCCGGGGCATGGCGAAGGGGAAATTCAGCGGGCGTTGTGCGCTTCAATCACCTGCCGTGACTGCTGAACGGCCTGCGCAGCATCCAGACGGCCGGCGAAATATTCCGCGCCGATTTTTGTCAGCGATGCGGTGAGCTGCGTCATAACCGCCTCATCCGGCTGATACATGACCTCGGCGACCCGTATCGCGGCGGAGAGAATGTCCGTGACGCTAAAGGCGACTGCGTAGTCGATATCAGTCCGGGGGCTGAGCTGCGGATTTGAGGCCTGCATATTGCTCACATAAACAAGACAGTTTGTGTTGACCGGGAAACCGGCTGAGGCGTTTTCACTCTTCAGACAGCTCGTGGTGAACAGATACTGGGTGTCGGTATCGGTCATAACCGCGTCAATCAGCGCGGCGGCCTGCTTCGCATAGCTGTCCGACGCATGAGCCGAGACGGCGAGGAAGGTCTGCGGTACCAGCGTATAAGCGTTGAGCGCGGGATCGTTCAGCTCAAGCGCAAGCGTCGTCTGGGATGGATGCAACATCAGCTTATACAGCTCGTCGTAACTGCTGACCAGGTACATCCTTCCGGGGATGACCGGCAATGCTTCGCGGGCGGCAAGCAGGTCGTCTTGTGCAAGCGACGCAGCGGTGCTGCCGTTAAACTGCCTGCAGTATTCCAGAATTGCGGCATAGTCGTTTTCCGGCAATGTGACCTTACCGGTCTCGGGGTCAGTATGATTGAGCAGAAGGAGCTTTATCATCTGCTCCAGCACCTCCTCGGGCGAATACAGCGCAAATGCGCCGTTTCCGCCGGCGGAGGAACCGGCAAGCAGCTCGCCGAGCTCCTTCAGGGAAATCGGTACACGGACGTTTCCGGCGTCATCGATCTGCCCACGGAGGTTAAAACCGCGATCGCGCGAGGTGAGACAGGTATATATGGACATTTGCGCGGGCAGATAGAAGGCGTTTTTGCCGGAGAGATAGCGAGTTATCAATGCGGGCGCAAGTCCGGAGTTCTTCAGGTCGGGGTTCGTTGTGAACAGATCGGCCAGCATACCGCGGTCGGCCAAAAGCCGCATAACGGCTTCGTCGCCGGAGGCGACAAGATCTATCTCGCCCTTTGAAACGGCGCTTGCCAGCGCGTCGGCGCTGTCGTAGGCGATGGCTTCTACGCTGACGGCTTCTTTGATTCCGTTGACGGCGTCGGCAAGAAGCGTAAAGGTTTCGTCGCCCTCATGGCTGAGATAGCCAAGGCGCAGCGTGACCAGCTCCGTCGAGGAGACAAGCTCGCGTGAGAAGGCCAGAATCCGGTTCTTGCTGTCAACGGCCAGCAGCCGTCCGTCGGAAAGCGCGTGCAGGCCGCGCAGCACGCCATATTCGCTGAAGCCGGTCAGCTCCCATGTTTCCACGATGCTGCCGTCCGTGCTTTTCAGCTTGCCGTCCTGCTCATAGAAGAACTTACCGTCCGCGACGGCGGAGTGATCGAAGCTGCCGATCAGGCCGCGGCTTCCGTCGCGGCTCAGCGGCAGCGTGCTGTTTTCATCGAGGCAAAACAGTGCGTTGCCGCCCAGCGGTGTGTGCATGCTCTTTTCGTCATAGAAGGAAACGCCCGCGTAGAGCCGGTCACCGAGCAGCATCATGCCGCGGTAGAACGGCGAGCCTCCGTTACTGGCCGGCCGCAGGAGCGTATCGTCGTTTTTAATCAGTACGTTGCAGCGGAAGCCGTAGATCATGGTGAAGATGGCGCCGTGATATTCCACGATCTGCACATTACAGTCCGGGTGGATGACGCCGCCCATATCGTTCAGGACACCCTGTTCAAGGTATTCCAATACGCTGAACCAGGGACTGCCATTGCGGTAGACGGTGCCGTTGGAATAACAGAAGAAGAAAATGCCCTGCGAGGTCTTTGTCAGCGCGGTGAGCAGCGGCGTGTCCAGATCCGGCTCAAGCGTCATACGGTAGAAGGGGTTGTCGGAGTTGACATCGACGTAAAGGTCGTTATACACACGCAGATCGCTGCTGTCCGTGCGGTGGAACTCGCTGTCAAGCCGATAGAAGCCCGTGTGCGTCATCAGAATATAGCCGTCGCCGTCGGGCAGAATATCGCAGAAGGTGCCAAGCCCTTCCAGCGACGGATATGGACTTTCCGTTGTAGGCGGGGGCGTCGGTGTGGACGGTGCAGTGGGCAGGTCGTTGCTTCCGCAGGCGCAGAGCAGTACGAGCAGAAGACATACGGCACTGCAAAGGAGCAGGTGCTTTTTCATAGATGGGGTTCCTCCGTGAGAATTTATTTTGTACGGTTTTGTTCCTCAACAATTTGCAGCGACTGCTTCACGGCCTCCCCAATGTCGATCTGTCCGGCGAAGTATTCTGCGCCGACCTCTCTCAGAGCGTTGCTGAGCTGCAGAATCGCATCCTCGTCCGGCACATAGAACTTCTCGCTTTTATCGAAGGCAGTCAGAAGCGCATAGACGGCGGTTGCGCGGGGGTCGATCACCGGAGCCTCGCCGCTCGATACGGCGTAGCTCTGAAGCGATGCAAGATTGCGCAGACAGTCCCGTTCTACGGGCAGAGCAAGCGTGACGTCGTTGTCCAGCGGGCCGTTCATTGTGAAGCTGAAGTGTACGACGGGGTCGCTGACGGCGGCTTCCAGCAGCGTAGCCGCCTGCACGGTATATTTCGTGTTTGCGACGATGCCAAAGAAGCTTTGCGGGACGGCAACGGAGCCGTTGAGCTTCGGATCGGTCAGCTGCAGGGGAAGTCTGCGTGTGTACGGTGTTGTCATCAGGTAGAGCATATCGCCATAGTTATGGACGGGACTCATATAGCCGGGAACGACGGGCAGTCGCAGTGTGTACTGATAGATCGCCTCGTAGGACAGCGTCCCCTCGGCCTTGTAGGTGAAGCGGTTGCAGTATTCCAGAATGGCAGCATAGTCCGTTTCGGACAGCGTGACCTTCCCGGTTTTCGGGTCGGTGCAGTTGATCAGAACGAGCTTGAGCATATCGCGCAGGACGGTGTCTGCACTGTGCAGATCGAAGGCGCTCCAGCCGGAGTAAACGGATTCCTCCATCAGCGTGGTCAGCTCGTCAAGCGTTACGGGCAGCTCGATGACATCCCGCGTGTCGCCCTCGCCGACAAGGAAGGACGACGGGGAAAGCTCGGCGCTGCGAGTGTATATGTACTGGTAAAGGGACATCTGCGCGGGAAGATAGTAGCTCTTGTCGCCGGAAAGGTAGGTGCTTTTCAGCGCCGGGAGGAGCTTTTTCTCGTTGAGCAGGGTAGCGTTTGTCGATTTCAGATCGGCGAGCAGGCCGCGCTCTGCCAGCAGGGCAGCGGGCGCTTCCTCGGAGGAGGCGATCAGGTCGAGCTCACCTCTGGCAGCGGCTTCGGCCAGCGCCTCGGCGTTTTCATAAGCGGTTGCCGTGACATTCAGCCCTCTGCCATAGATATTGATCGCTTTGATCAGGCAGGGAATAGTGGTGTCGTCCTCGGTGCAGACGTAGCCGAGCCGGAGCGTGACCAGCTCCATGGACGAGACAAGCTCACGCTTGTAGACGAGGATCTGATCGTCCTTGTCGATGACAAGCAATCTGTCGTCTCCGAGCGGGTGCAGGCAGCGCAGCTTTTCATAGGCCACGCCCTTGGTGTGCCACGCTTCCAGCGTTTTGCCGTCCGTGCTCATGAAGCCGAGCGGACCGAAGAAGTAGTACGTCCCGTCCTTGTTCTCGGAGGTATAGGCAATGCCGACGGGAGTGCGGCTGCCTTCATAGCTCAGGCGCAGCGTGGTTTTGTCCAGAGGGAGCAGAGCGCTTTGCATGGGCGCCTCGGGAATTGCCTCGGGGTAGGTGGACACGCCGACATAGAGCTTATCGCCCAGCTTGACCAGACCGTCAAAGCGCTGGACGGTTTTTGTGGCAAGAATATCGGCCGGCGGAATGGACAGATTGTATTTTCCATCCTGCACAAGGAGATTGCAGTGTGTTCCGGTAATCAGTGTAAAAATCGAACCGTTGTGTTCAACAATCTGCACATGGCAGTCCGGGGAGATATAACCGCCCATGGCAGCCAGATCTTCGGCCATGAGGAACGGCAGTACGCAGCCAAACGGCTCTCCGTTGCGATAAATGGTGCCGTTGGAATAGCAGAAGAAGAAAAGTCCCTGCTCGGTCTTGGTCAGCGCGGTCAGCAGGGGCGTATCCTGCTCCGGGTCTACCGACATCCGGAGGAAGGGATTATCGTCCCGAACGCCCTTATACAGGTCATTGTAGACCTTCAGATCGCTGCTGTCGGCAAAGCGGAAGCTGCTGTCAAGGCGGTAGAAGCCTTTGTGGGTCATGAGGATATAGCCGTCGCTGTCGGGGATGATGTCGCAGAACAGGCCGACCTCCTCGGGGGTGGGGAATATCTTCGGATCGACCGTTGGATTGCTGGGGGAGGTTGGCGCAGTAGGATGATCGTTTGTGTTGCACGCGCTCAGCGCGAGTGTAAGAAGCAGACACGCGGACAGGACAAGAAGCAGACGTTTCATATTGAGCCTCCCAAATAAAAAAGATTTGTTACACTTTTTCGCCGAAATGCAACACTTTTGCAATCAAAATGTATCGAATCAACGAAAAAATGATTTCTATCTCTAATATACAGGATGTTCTTGGAAAATGCAAGGAAAATCTCAAAAAATCAGGGCATTTTTTGTGGAGAGCGCTGACTTTTTGAAAAGCTCATCGCTGCAGCGCCTTTTTCAACAGCGGATGGATTGCCAGCGCTACGGCCGAGCCGAGAAGCGCGGTCACGAGCTGCGGCCAGGAAAACATTGTCGAAAATACCGCCGCCTGCTTCTCCGGGACGGAAAGCAGCGGGCAAAGGATTACGACAATGACGAGATACAGCAGCCCCGCCTTTGCGACCGAAGCCGCCAGCACGCCGAGGCAGCGCTTCCGGAACGCGCCGCTGCGTGAAAGCAGATGCAGCAGGAGCACAAAGACGAGATTGCCCAGAGCGATGGCAGGGACTACGGGGAAATACGCCGGTCCGACGCCCAGAAGAAAGGCCATAAAGGGGGAGACGAGTGCGATCACACCGCCGCTGAGCCAGCCGCACAGAAGTGTGGAAAGCGCCAGCACGGCGTTGACGCAGGAGCCGGTGACAAATTGCCCGCCGGCCTTGGTCAGCGCCTGGAGCGCGATGAGCAGCGCCAGAAACAGCGCGGTTTGCGTGAGCCAAAGAAGCTTATTTTTCATGTTCATGTGCCAGATCCTTTGTTAAAGCCTCGCCCGACTCGCTGTAGTCGCTGTCGAGCGGTGATTTTCTTCGTGCCTCGGTCTGATAGCGTGTAACGACGCGCGAGGCGTGTTCTACGGACAGCAGCGTACCGGCGCCCGCAACGCAGCCGCCCGGACAGGCCATACCCTCCAGCAGGCAGCCGTTGAGCTTTCCCGCCTTGGCAAGGGTCATGAGCTTGCGGCATTCGCGCAGTCCCTCGGCGCGTTCCGTGCGTACCTCCATTTCCGGATGGGTGCGCTTGAGCACATCCGCTACGGCCTGCGCCACACCGCCCGAGACGGCAAAGCCGCGTCCGGCCGCCGTACCCTCTTCCAGAACGACGTCGCCGGGGATCGCCTCAAAGTCAACGCCCTTTGCCTCCAGCATTCCCTGAAGCTCCTCAAAGGTCAGGACGAAATCGACGTCGCTGCGAATGTTTTCGCGGATCGCTTCGAGCTTTTTTGCGGCGCAGGGGCCGACGAACACAATTTTGCAGCCGGGGTTTTCGGCTTTCAGCAGACGCGCCGTAAATACCATCGGTGTGAGCGTCATGGAGATGTTGCCCGCCTGATCCGGGAAGAGCTTGTGAACCATTGAATGCCAGGCGGGGCAGCAGGAGGTGGCCATATACGGCTGTTCAGCCGGAACCTTCTCGGCAAAATCCTTGGCTTCCTCGATGGTACAGATGTCTGCGCCGATGGCAACCTCGACCACACGGGAGAAGCCGAGCTGTTTCATACCTGCAACGAATTTATCGGGCGTGCAGGCCTTTCCGAACTGACCGACAAAGGCGGGAGCGACGATGGCGATAACCTCCTCGCCAC
Source organism: uncultured Oscillospiraceae bacterium (assembly GCA_934645175.1). GTDB lineage: Bacteria > Bacillota > Clostridia > Oscillospirales > Oscillospiraceae > JAZOXB01. Next base: position 3,339 of record CAKUDE010000016.1, on the reverse strand, counting down.
TCATCATGGCGCGCACGACCTGATAGATCTGGCCCTTGTCGACGATCGCGCCGAAGGGGCAGTTGACGAGGCATTGCCCGCAGGCGACGCACTTGTCGTGGTCGATGGTGGCGCGGCCGTGATCGTCCACACCGATGGCGTCCATGCCGCAGACGGATTGGCAGGGGCGCTCGACGAAGCTGATGGCATGATAGGGGCAGGCGGCGGCGCACTTGCCGCATTTGATGCATTTGTCGCGGTCGATGAAGCTGCGCCCGTTGACAAAGCGGATGGCGTCCTTCGGGCAGACCTGGTGGCACGAGGCGGCCAGGCAGTTCTGGCAGAGCTTCGTTACAATATACTGCTTTGTGGGGCAGCGGTGGCAGGCATAGGGGATGATATTGATGAGCGGCGGCTCGTAATACTGCTCGGCGATGGCGGCCTGATCCATGCCCTCGGTGATGAGCATTCGCTGCTGGACGGGCTGGAGCGACAGTCCCATGGCCAGCCGGACGCGCTCGCCCGCGATGGCGCGTTCCAGAAAAATGGACTCGCGGTGCAGCGGGTCCTCGCCGGGAATGATGCGGTAGGGCAGATCCTCGGCGCAGTGGTAGTCGCTGTTTTCATAGGCGAGGCGCGCGACCTCGGTAAACACCCGCTTGCGGATGTCGGTAATCAGGGAAGGGATGCCTCTCATAGACGAATCCTCCGAATCGATTTTTGAGTATGCCGCTGCAAAGCGGCGCGAATATTTTACCATAGCTGCGGGCAATTTGCAAGCTTGCGGGCGGGAAATGCGCGGGCGGTTGGGAGATTTTACCAAAGGGCTTGACAAGCTGTAAAAAATATGTTAACATATCGACAGGCTTTGAAAAAGGAAAGGGGAGGAGAGAATGAACGGCAATACCTGTGTATTTAGTTGTGTAAACAGTAAAAATATTACCCCCCCCCACTTCATTTCGATTTAAATTAATAGGGCATAAAATTCTGAAACCGTCCGAGGGCTTAGTGCGCCCTTGCGGCGGTTTTTCTGTTGTTTTTACGGGGAAGGAGACGGGCTTGTGAATATGACGAGCGTTGCTTTGTGCGTTTTATATATCATTTGCGGCCTGTTTACCCTCCGTATGCTGAAAAGGCACGGCTTGCGGATTGCCTATGTGCTGTATCTGCTGTTGTTTGTCGTACTGCTGGCCTATCTGCCGTATCTGACGGGCAGCCGACTGATCCTGCGTTTCATGTCGAATTTCCTGCATGAGCTGGCGCTTGAGATTCTGGAAAAGACGCTGAACGAGCCGCTGGTGCTTGCCACGCCGTTCTTCACCTTCTCCTTTGTTGTTGCGATTTTCGTTTCTGCAATGCTCTGTGCGGCCGTGGCGCTGTTGGCGCTGCGGATTTATCGCTATGCCGCGCAGAAGCTGCGTTCGCTGTTTTCCGAACGTCCCACGCAGAAAAAACTGCTTTGGCTCTCTCCGGCTGCGCCGATCCCCCCTGAACGCGCAGCTCGATATATATTCTGTCGATATAACTGTTGATATTTCCTTTTAAAAGTTCATATGGAGCAGTAGGAACGATATGTCATTGCGAAGGCGCTGGGAGCAATATGTCATTGCGAGACTTGCACCAGCAAGTCGTGGCAATCTCATGCACCGAAAGCTGTCATTGCGAGGGCGGCAACGCCGCCCGTGGCAATCTCTTGTAAAACCTTGCATTAGATTGCCGCGTCGGGCTTCGCCCTCCTCGCAATGACAATCAAACTACTACTCCCCCAACCCGCGCCATCGGCGCACATGATGAAATTTAAAAGGAGATAATATCATGTTAAAACTAAATAAGAAGGGCTTCACGGTCGTCGAACTGGTGATCGTGATCGCCGTCGTCGCCATTCTGGCGGCGGTGCTCATCCCGACCTTTGTGGGTCTGACCCGCGCGGCCAACGCCTCTGCGGATATCCAGGCTTGCCGCCAGATGAATACCCAACTGGCGATCAACGAAGTGACGAAGGGAAAAACCATCGTTGATGTCTATGACGCGCTGGAAGCCGGCGGCATGACTACAAAGGACTATCATCCGCTTGTCGCCGATACTTATTTCTTCTGGGACAGCGAGCTCAACCGCGTTCTTTATGCCGATAAGGATAATAAGGTAATTTACCCTGAAGAATATAAGGACGTAAAGTCCAAATCGGAGCAATCAGACGGCGGCCACCAGTGGTACTCTCTGAGCGGCTTGATCGATACTTCTAACGCAACGGTTAACCTCACTGAATCGGTAAAGGATAAAACTCTTCGGGTTTCTGTAAGCAGCGCTGCTGACCTTGTCAAGGTTGCGGAGTATGTGAGCAAGAATAAAAGCAGTCTCAAAGATGCAGATATTACGATCGATGTCACTGCTGATATCAATCTGAATGGTGCGGATATTTGCTTCCTTGGGGAGAATGACAAGGATACTCTCCCCAATGTGACAATTAAAGGTAATGGAAAAACGATCACCGGTCTCTACATTTCGGATAAGCACGTGGGCGTCGGCAACGATGCGCAAGGCAAGCAGAACGGCAACTACGGCGCAGCCATGTTCTCGGCAGTCAACAATCTGACTGTGAAAAACCTGACGATAGAATCCTCCGTTGCTGGCTCCTACACGGCAAAGCAGCCAGCTTTCTTTGCGGCTAAGGTATACGGAAAAGTCGATATTTCCAATGTAACGATCAAAAACTCTAGCGTTTACGGCGATAACAAGCTCGGCCTGCTGTTTGCCTTTATGCCCAAAGACGGTTACAATGTCAGTATTTCTGGCGTCAAGATTGAAAACTCCAAGGTTTACACCAAGGGCGGCGAGGCCGGTCTGCTGTTTGGTGTTGTAACCGGAGGGAGCAATAGCCAAGAGAGTCTCGCTGGTTGCTCCATTTCGATTACCGGCTGTAGTATTGACAGCTCCTCCGAGGTTGTTATCAAATCGGATGCTGTTGTTGAGAAAGTCAACGGCGAAGAGTGCGTCAAGACCACAAACAAATACAGACAGGCAAGGGCGACATACGGCTTCTACGGCCTGAATCAGGGGAAGGATGCTGCTACGGAAACTACTGATGGTAAAAAAGTAACCAACTGGAAGGCGATTAACCAAGAGAACGGCTTTATCGCTGCTTGGAACAGCTAAGTCGCGACGCCGTTTTTCAAAACAGTAGGAATATCCCCGGCGCGATAGAATTACCCCGCGCCGTGCGGACAGTATAAAACCCGCCGAGTAGAAAATACCGGCTCTAAAGCGGAGCGGCGCAGCGTCAGCTCAATGTCACTAAGTTAGAAATATTGTTATCAAATGTAACGCCCTAACGAATGAGTGCATTCCGCAAGGGATGCACTT
>CAKUDE010000015.1 GCA_934645175.1 uncultured Oscillospiraceae bacterium | reverse complement strand
GAAAACCACCAGTCCTGTTCAGAACAGAACCGGTGGCTTAAGAAATTTTGTGTCTACTAACTATTGACTACTTCACCTTTCGGGACGGCTTTTCCATGTTTATTCTTTGACTGCGCGGACGAACTCCGCCGGGTCGGGAGATTTGAAATAAGCGCTTCCGGCAACGAGAACATTCGCGCCGTTTTCTCGGCAGAGCTTTGCCGTTTCGCGGTTGACACCGCCGTCCACTTCCAGCTCACAGGTAGGGTTCTGTGCGTCGATGTAGTCACGGATGGCCCTCAGCTTCGGCATCATATCCGCCATGAAGGCCTGCCCGCCGAAGCCCGGCTCGACGGTCATGACGAGGATCAGGTCGCAGTAGGGCAGGAAAGGAAGCACTGCCTCGGCGGGGGTCTTCGGCTTGACGCAGAGAGCGGCGCGCACGCCGTATTCACGGATCTTTTTCAGCGCGAGCAGGGTGTTTTCCGCCGTGTCCGCCTCCACATGGACGGTCAGAATGTCGCTTCCGGCCTTGCAGAACTGTTCGACATAACGCAGGGGCCGGTCGATCATCAGGTGAACGTCCAGCGGCAGCGCGGTGATGCGCCGGATGGCGGCGACCACGGGAATGCCAATGGTGATATTCGGAACGAAAATGCCGTCCATCACATCCACATGAACGTAGTCCGCTCCGGCGGGCGCAAGCGCGCGGATGTCGCGCTCCAGATTGACAAAATCCGCAGAAAGAATCGAAGGGGCAACCTTGACCATAAGAACCTCCGGGGGCCATTGGCATAGAATAAAGCGGCGGCTTTGCGGAAGCTCCGTCCGCGCCGGGCCGCTTCGCCTGTTATTATAGGGCAAGGATCGGGAAATGTCAATTCCGTGTCCGAAAATGTCGTCGTTCTCTGTCGATAAGGGGACAGGGCGGACAGTGCCGTAAAAATCGGCCGGGTGTGCCCGAATGCGTGTGCTGCGGATCGGGTGCGCCCGGCCATTTCAAAGGCAGGCGGGCAAATGCAAGAAGGATTCTGATATTCTGCCTCCCGGCAGAATATCAGAATCCGCGCAGGGGGCCTCAGCGACGTCGTGCGCCCATATCAGCTTGCCGATGAGGAGGACGGCTCCGTCGGCTCCTGCGTCTCGCTCGGTGCGGTGGACTGGCTGACGTCAGGTGTTTTTGCGGGCTTTTTGAAGCCGTGGATCACACCGTTCGGCGCCGAATCGGTGACATCGCCGCCAATGATCTGCCCGTCATATACCAACACGGTCGCATAGACGGGAGCCGTGGCGTTGGGATAATTGAGGATTTCATACACAAAGCGCTGAATCTCCTTGCCGGCGTATTGGGTCAGGTCGAAGCCCTGACTGATCTGCAATTCGTTGTAGCGGGCAAAGACACGGTTCTCCGATCCCTCGGGTACCTTGACTTTCTGCGTTTTGACCGGCTCGGCATTGACGCTCCAACCGTAGGTGGCAAGGTAGGCGACACGCTCGTCATTGGATGCACCTGAAGGTGTGCTTACGCTCGGATCGATCGGGTTTTCCGTACCGCCGCGCAGCAGCAGCACGAGCAGCAGTACGACCGCCGCCAGTGCAACTGCACCTGCGATGAGCTTGGGCTTGGATATTTTGGCTGTCAGAACAAACATTGAACTCCCTCCGAATACGGTTTTGTTGTGCTTCACTCTATGTTCCGAACGGGACAAATATGCGAAAAGAGCAGGGTGGATCGTCGACTGTCTTCAATGTATGAATATTCGACATTTCTTGCCGCTTTATTTTTCATGTGCTTTGGCCTGCTTTCCGAAAATATGAACATTTTCAGTCGAAAAAATGAAAAAACTGATGCTAACATATCAATATTACATGTAATAAACATTGCTTTTTCTCGGCCGATATGATACGATTATATCGATAAATCTCGCACTCCCGCGAGAAAAAACGAATAAAAGGAGCCCCAAAAATGAAGAAGTATCGATTGCTCAGCCTGTTGCTGACGTTCGCTCTGCTGATCGGAATCGTTGCGCCCGCACAGGCACTCTCTTCCGGAAGCACAGCGCTCGACATGAAGCAGGTTGAGAACCTTCATCCGAACCCGCTTTATGCGGCCGGTGAAGACGAACAGACTCACGCACCGGACGAGATCGTCCGGGTCAGCATTCTTCTGGATACCCCCGGTGTTCTGGAAATGGGCTACAGCACACAGTCCATTGCCGAAAACCGCAAGGCCATGGCTTACCGCGAGGAGCGCAAGGCCGAACAGCGCAGCCTCACGAGCCGTATTGAGGCGCTCACGGGCGAAAAGCTCCATGTTTGCCGCAGCCTTACGCTGACGGCCAACCTGATGTCTGTCGAGCTGCCCTACGGGCGTCTGGATGAGATCCGTGCGTTGCCCGGCGTGCGCTCCGTGGAGCTGGAAATGCGCTATGAGCCGGAGGAGTCGCCGGATACTTCCATTTCTCCCATCCTGACCGGTTCCACCGCGGCCTGGGCGGCCGGATATACCGGCGCCGGCACGCGTATTGCCATCATTGATACCGGCATCGATACTGATCATCAGTCCTTTGATGCTGCGGCTTTCCGTTACAGCCTCGACAAGCTGGCCCAGCAGCCGAAGCTCCTGGATACGCAGGAGCTGGCCGAAATTCTGGACAAGCTGAGCATTGCCGGCGGCTATACGGCGGAGGATCTGTATCTGAGTGAAAAGATCCCCTTTGCTTTCAACTATGTTGACAGCGATCTTGATGTGACGCATGACAACGATCTGCAGGGCGAGCACGGCTCGCACGTTGCAGGCATTGCCGCGGCCAACGCCTATATCCCCGACGGAGAGAACTTTGTTGGCGCGCTTGACGCGGTTAAGGCCGTCGGCGTTGCGCCCGATGCACAGCTCATTGTTATGAAGGTCTTTGGCAAGGGCGGCGGCGCGTACGATTCGGACTACATGATTGCTATTGAGGACGCTATCCTCCTCGGCTGCGACTCCATTAACCTCTCCCTCGGCGCGGGCAGTCCCGGTTTCTCCCGCAGTCGTACCTACACGGAGATCCTGGAGCGTCTGCAAACGGCGGATGCCGTTGTTACCATCTCGGCAGGCAACGCTTATGCGTGGGCCGACCGTGCCAAGAACGAAGCAAAATCGCTCTATGACAGAGACGTCAGCTTCTCCACCACCGGCCAGCCGGGTAGCTTTAACAACTCTCTGTCTGTCGCCTCCGTGGATAATGTGGGCTTTACCCGCAAGTACATCCAGATCGGCGATATGATCATCTATTACAACGAACCGACCACGTTCACCAACGAACCGATTACGACGCTGGCCGGAGAGCAGGAGTATATTTTCCTGGATAACGCCGGTAAGGACGCGCAGTTCAAGGCGGTGAAAAGCGCAGTCAAGGGTAAGGTTGCCTTCTGCTCCAGAGGTTCGACAAACTTCAGCAAAAAGGCGACTGCCGCGACCAAATACGGCGCCATCGCTACCGTTGTCTACAACAATACGGACGGTATGTTCAACATGGACCTGTCCGATTATACCGGCACCGCGCCCTGCATCAATATTTCGCAGGCAGACGCCGAGCGCATTAAGGCGGCGTCCACTCCCGTCACCGATAAGGACGGAAAGATTCTGTACTACACCGGCACAATGACAATCAGCACCGTGCCGCACAGCGTCGTTGAGCTGCCGGAGTACAAGTCCATGAGCAACTTCTCGTCCTGGGGCGTTCCCGGTTCTTTGCGTCTGAAGCCGGAGATCACCGCGCCCGGCGGCAACATCTGGTCCGTTGACGGCTCCGTCGAGGGCGGTAAGAGCTACGAGAATATGTCCGGTACCTCCATGGCTGCGCCGCAGATGGCCGGCATGGTTGCGCTCGTTGCGCAGTATATCCGCGAAAAAGGTCTTGACACGCAGACCGGCCTGAGCGTGCGCCGACTGGCGCAGAGCCTGCTGATGTCCACCGCTACGCCGTTGGAACAGTCGGAAGGCAGCTTCTGGTCCGTGCTCAAGCAGGGCGCGGGTCTGGCCAGTGCGAACGACGCGATCTCCGCCGACTGCTTTCTGACCATGAATGCCGACGCGACGGATAGCTGGAACGACGGCAAGATCAAGGCCGAGTTGGGCGACGATCCGGAGCGCAAGGGCGTATACTGCTTCTCCTTTGCTGCGACGAACCTGACGCAGGAGCGCAGAACCTATACGCTTTCTTCCAACCTGTTTACGCAGGGCCTGTTCACGCAGGGAGATTACCGCTATCTGGATACCAAGACAACGGCGCTGCCTGCCGTCATCACCTATACGGTCGACGGCAAGGTGTTTATCCCCGAGGCGCTCGTCTCCTGCGATCTGAATGGCGACGGCCGTACCGACGGCACGGACGCGCAGATCATTCTGAATTACGCTGCCGGCCTGTCGGAAAGCATTGATTCCGCAGCGGACGTGAATGCCGACGGCAGCATCGACAGCTACGATGCCTATCTGATTCTGTACGGTATGCAGACCGGTGAGTTCACGCTTGCACCCGGTGCGTCGGCTACCGTTACGGTGGAGATCACCCTGCCCGATTCGCTCAAGGCCGAGCTCGATGAGAACTATGTCAACGGCGCATATATTGAGGGCTATACGTTCCTGCGGCCCGTTACGACGCAGGAGGGCGTTTCCGCCCCCGCCCATTCCGTGCCGATCCTGGGCTTCTACGGCAACTGGTCGGATCCCTCCATGTATGACTATGGTACCTACGTTGACCGGCTCTACGGCGACGAAACGCCCACCTATACGGGTGTTCTTGCGACCAATGCGCTGATTACGCGCTTTGCCGGACTGACCTCCGCTTACTACAATACCGTCAACAATTACCTGGTTGAGGATGTTCTGCCTGAGGGCAGAGCGGCCATCAATGCTGCCGATACCATTTACGCGTACAAGTTTACCCTGATCCGCAACGCGGCTGCGCTGACCTGCGTCATTCGGGATGAGTCCGGCAGAGAGCTCTACTTCGGACCCGTGACGACGGCTGCAACCAGTGCGTACTACCACATGAATACCGCTCAGTGGAGAAATCTTTCCGCTGCCTACACCATCGATAAGCGTGTCGGAACGCTCGGCCTTGCCGAGGGTGAGCGCTTTACGGTTACGCTCTATGCCGTGCCGGAATATTATGAAGACGGCGGCGACATTACCGAAGAGCGTATGCGTGCACTGATCGCCTCCGGCGAGCTGGGCAAGGGCGTCAGCCTCAGCAGCACGCTGACCGTGGACAATACGGATCCCGAGCTGTATTCCGTTGCGAAGGACCTGTTTACCGGCGGTCTGCATATAACGGCGAAGGACAATCAGTACATCGCAGCCGTGCGTGTCTGCAACCCCACCGGCGACAAGGTGCTTGCGCAGACTGCCGTCGAGCAGACCGAGCCCGGCCAGACCGTTACCGCAAAGATCGATCTGAGCGGTGTGAAGGTGGGTCAGACCTGCCTCGTTCAGGTCATCGACTACGCGGGCAACGCCGCGCAGGCGCTTGTTACCTACGGCGGCGAGCCGGAGGACTATTCCGGACGTCTGTTTGCCTTTACGGATTCCACCTATCTCGGCACGGGCTACCGTTGGGTCAGCGTTGATCCCGACAAGCTCTACTACAACTCCTCCACGAAAAATGAAGGCATTGAGACTGCCGGCGCCACGGAGATCGCTCCGACCGCCGCAGAGTATGTCAAGGGTTATCTCTACGCTGCGGCAAACGACGGCTACCTCTATGTCATGAAGCCCGGCGAATGGTCGCTTAACCGTAAGGTTGCGTGGTACGGCAAGGATATGGTAATCCGCGACATGGCTTATAACCGCAAGGACGGTAAGCTCTATGCTTTGGACAACCAGAATAACATCTATACCGTCGATCTTCTCACCGGTGCGATGGAAAAGGCGTTCAGCGTCAGCATCACGAACCCCAAGGCTACGCCGGCGCAGTTCGACACGTTCAAGTATCTGCTTTCGCTGGCCATTGACGCCGACGGAAACTTCTATTCCGTCAACCGTTCGACCAGCAACCTCTACAGCTTCCTGTACCGCTGGACGCTGGACGACGTAGTTGACGGCGAGATCGTCGACCTGCCGCCTATCGTCAACGAAGCGGACGCTTATACGGGACAGTACAGCGTTTGCTACGGCGCCATGACCTATGACGAAGCCAACGACCGTCTGCTCTTTGCCTCCAGCGCTTCCGCGTCGGGCGGCGGTACGCAGTTCCTTGTGACCTTCGATCTGGAGACGGGCAAGGCAGTTAAGGTTAACAGCACATACTACTACAAGAAAGAGACTGAGGCGAGCAAGCTCCAGCCCACTCTTTGGACGCTGGTCTATATTCCCGAGGGCGAAACGGCGGACTATTCCACCGGTACGCCGACCGGCCTTGAGATCCGCCGCGAGAGCGTGACCGTGCTTCAGGGCTGCCAGGCACAGATCGTTGCCGACCTGTACCCGTGGGCGCTGACGGATACGATCCTCCACTGGACAAGCTCCGACGAGCGGGTGCTGACCGTGTCCAGCTCCGGCATGATTACCGCACATACGCCGGGTACGGCGACCGTTACCGTCACGACGAACGCACAGCCGAAGCTGACCGCGTCGTGTACCGTAACTGTGACCGAGGTGCCCGATCTCTCTCTGAACGCGCTCGTCTATTCGCCGGACGGCGGCAGCTATTGGGCGCAGTTCAATGTCCGTCAGCCCGGAAGCTGGCAGTCGCTCAGCGAAAAGCAGCGCAGTTACGCTGCGGGCGGCTTCCTCAACGGTATGATCTATACCCACGACGGGCAGAATGCCTACGCCATCGATCCGGAAACCTTCAACGCGGAGCTTGTGGCGGGACTTACCACGGCTCAGCTCTGGTCGGACGCCACGGCCGCGCCTCTGACCTCCGGCGGCGCCTTCGGTATGTTGGCAACGACCGCGGCATCCGGTACAAAGCTCCAGCTTATCGACATGGATGCCAAGAAGATATCCTCGGCACTGCTGGGTCTGAGCTTCAACGTCGATCCCATGGCCGTGCTGGCGTATAGCCATGAGGGCGTTCACTCCGTGCCGCCCTTCGGAGATTTCCCGGCGGAATTCTTCTACGGCATGACCGAGAGCGGCAAGCTCTACAGAATCGAGTATTACAACGCTCTGGGCGGCTATTCTCTGGCCGAACCGGTTCTGCTGGCCGAAACAGGTCTGACGCTTACCGGTGTCAGCCAGGTCAACGGCAGCGCCTATGCCAGTCTGCACTTTGATTCCACCAGCGGATATCTCTTCCTTTCGCGCTACACGGAAGGCAACGTTGCGGAGCTGTTTGCCATTGACCCGGAGACGGGCTTCGTGACAAAGCTCGGCAACTTCGGCGCGGATGTCTGGCCGGTTGTGAGTCTGTTTGCCTATGACCGCGCCGCACAGGCGCAGCTCCAGCTCAGCCGCACGCAGGCCGAGATGTTTGTCGATGACGACATGACGATCACGGCACGACTGATCGGAGCGAAGAGCGAACAGGCCCCGGTTTGGCGCTCGAGCGATGAGTCCATTGCCACCGTTGACGAAAACGGACGTGTCACCGCCCATGCAAAGGGCAGCGTCATCATTACCGCACAGGTCGGTGAGATCAGCGCTTCCTGCGCCGTCACCGTCCTGCCTCTGACGAAAGCCGATCTGCGCTTCAATGCACAGCTCAAGAATGAAAACGGCGCCTTCTGGGCGAGCGTATCCACGGCGGACGGGATCAGCGCCGTCAGCCTTGCCGAGGCAAAGACCGCGCTCACGGGCGGCGGCCTGCACGACGGACTGATCTACGGCAGCAACGGCGACTTCAAGGCTCCGTGCCGCCTGATGGAGGTCGATCCGTCTCACGGCTTTGCGGAGCGCAGAGGCGCTCAGGCTGCAGCCGGAATGGCGGTCATCGATGCTGCCACCGCACCGGCGCTTATGGTCTACGGAACGGACAGCGATGGCAATCCCGCCGAGGCGACCGCATTCGGAATGCCTGTCCTGCTGACCGCAGACCAGAGCTTCTTCCTGCTGACCAACTATTCCAACGGAAACGCGCTTGGCTGGAGTAATCTCTGGATCTACTACAACGATCTTTCGGCCGTGGCCTATATCGGCCAGACCGAGGTGGACGGCAACCCTGCCCATCAGTATCTCGTCCTGGGGGCGAACGGCGTGCTGCATCGCTTCTGCATCGTAGCCCGTTACAACCCCGAAACAGGCGCGGCTGCTTATGAGCTGCAGCGAAGCGTTTACGGCAGTCTTGGCCGCTCCTTCGGCGATTACCGCAACCTTTCCATGATCTACACCGAGCAGAACGGCCATAAGGGCCTGTTGATCGCCGTATCCGGCGAAAAGGCGGAGCTCTATTTCGCCGATCTTTCCGGTGAGACGCCCGTCTGCGGGAAGCTGGGCAACCTTGACGCGCAGGGTGCGACCGCACTTTACACGGACATCGTTCCGTCGGCATCCGATGCGCTTTCCGCGCAGGGCGTTGTCAGCGCCGACGAAGCGCAGGTTCTGGACTTCTCCACACCGGAAACTCCTGACAGCCATGTTCGTCAGGACGAAGAGGATCCGATGCATGTGACTGTTACCGTTTCCGCGACGGATACGGACGGGAAGGAAATTCCCACGCATAACGGACTGCTTGAGATCCGCTATGACCCGGCGAGCCTCGTGCTCGAGAACATCGCCGCCTCCGCTTCGCATTCCGCGATGCGTCAGACCGACGGCTGCCTGCTCCTGGCCTATGCCGGTGCGGAAAACCGCGATACGGCCGTTACTCTGACCTTCCGCCGCCTGAGCGGGAAGCAGACCGATATCGAGGTGACGACGAAGCAGGCCAATGAGCTTTACCCCGAAAGCACCGAAAATATCACGCTGTCCTGCCTGCACGAGTCCACGGAGCTCCGCGATGCGAGACCCGCGGGCTGCGATGAGGACGGCTATTCGGGCGATTTGTATTGCCTGGTATGCGGCAACCTTGTCAAGGAAGGCGAAGTGCTTCCCGCGCACTGCGCCAGCCACGAGAGCTATACCGACGTCCCTGCGGACGCATGGTTCCATGACGCCGTCGATTATGTGACCGAGAAGGGATACATGATCGGCTACGGCGAAGGCGTATTCGAACCCTACGGGAAGCTCACGAGAGCCGAACTGGTGCAGACCCTCTACCGGATCTCCGGCGAGCATACGGACTCCCTTGAAACGCCCTTTACCGACGTTGCGGAAGGCGCATGGTATGCCGAGGCGGTTGCATGGGCCTATCAGGCCGGTATCGTCAACGGCATGACCGCAACGACCTTTGAGCCGAACGCTCCCGCTACCCGTGAGCAGGTCGTCTGCATGATTTACCGCTTCCTGGACGGCGAAGCCGTTACCGAGGATCATCTGGCAGAGTTTGCCGATCGGAAGGAAATCTCCGATTGGGCGCTTGAGGCCATGAATTGGGCGGTTGCCAACGGACTTGTGATCGGTACCGACGAGGGCAAGCTCAACCCGCGCGGCAGAATCCTGCGCTGCGAGTTTGCACAGATTATTGCACGCTTTTCCGAAGATTGATCTGCACTGAGCAAGGCGGATAACAATCGTCTATCCAAAGTCCCCCGGCACAGGGCTTCTCCCTGCGTCGGGGGACGCATCTATTTATCCATTCCCGCGCCTCTTGACTTGCGGGCGCGAGGTGTGATAAAATCCGGAAAAACGACAAAAAGGAGGCGCTGCTATGCAGCGACTGGACAGGTTTTTATCCGAGGCAGGTGTTGCTTCGCGCCGGGAGCTGCGCGAAATTGTCCGCGCAGGGCGCGTCACGGTAAACGGCGTCGTGGTACGACAGCCGGAGCAGAAGATCGATGAGGCGCTGGACACGATTTGCTTCGACGGCCGGAGGATCGGGGCCAAAAAGCGCACCGTACTGCTGCTGAATAAGCCAATGGGCTATGTAACGTCCACGGATGATCCCCGCGACAGGACGGTCATGGAGCTCCTCGCACCGCAATACCGCGCCCTGTTTCCGGTCGGACGTCTGGACAAGGAGACGGAAGGACTTTTGCTCTTCACCGACGACGGAGAGCTGGCGCATCGTCTGATCTCACCAAAGTCGAACATCGAAAAGATCTATTATGCCGAGCACGAGGGCACGGCGGACGCAGGCGATGTGGCTGCGTTTGCCGAAGGGCTGACGCTGCGCGACGGGACGCGCTGCCTTCCGGCAGTGCTTGAGCCGCTGGGAGAGGGAAAGAGTCTCGTTCGTGTGCGGGAAGGGAAATACCATCAGGTACGACGGATGCTGGCGAGCCGCCAAATGCCGGTGTGCTTTCTTCGGCGAATTGCCGAGGGAGGCCTTACGCTTGACGGGCTACCACTCGGAAAGTACCGTGAGGTGACGGAAGAAGAAATTTCCGGTATTTGCACTGTGAAATTTGACGAAGAGAGGGAAGCAAAAAAATGAATTGAAACGCGGCAAAAGCCGCGTTTCTTTTGTCCATTCTGACGAAACGCTATCCATATTCCATAAAAACACAGAGAGTTTTTGAAATAAAATGTCCAAACCCACTTGCATTTCGTCGAAAAACAGAGTATGATAGATTCATAATAATGCCGAAACCCCCGTGACAATCTCTCATTGAAGGAGGACGCCCTATGTCCAGTCGTATTTTTCAAGGTATCGTGCTTCAGCTCAGCGAGGCCGCGCAGATGCCGCTCGGTGTGATCGACGCCGAGGGAACGGTCATTTCCGCCTCGGATCTTTCCATGCTCGGCGAGCGCCTGACAGGCGCGGCGGCAATGGTTGCCGGTGAGCCGGAGAAGCTGTTTTGCACCGACGGAAAAACCTTCCTCGCCCTCAAGGGCTGGAACCCTGCCTTTGGCTACACCGCTTTTACCGTGGGCACGGATGTGCGTGCCGCGGAATTCTGCCGCGTTGCTCAGGTCTCTCTGAACCTTGCGCGCAGCTATTATGAGGAAAAGCATGATCGCGGCACGTTCCTGAAAAACATCATTACGGATAACATTCTGCCCGGCGATATCTACATTCGCGCCAAGGAGCTGCATTTCCCCGCAGAGCTGACGCGCGTCGTGTTCCTGATCCGGCAGACCGGCGGCCACAGCGACCTGTCGCTGACCGAGGTGCTTCAGGGCTGCATCAAGGACGATCAGCAGTGCTTCGTGATCGGTATCAACGAGACGGATGTCGCCATTGTGCGTCAGGTTGTGCCGGATATTACCACCGATGAGCTCAATCAGATGGCGCGCGAGCTGGAAGAACGCATCAAGTCGCAGTACTATGTCCGTACCGCGATCGGCATCGGCACCCCGGCCGAGCATCTGCGTGAGCTGGCCGACTCTTATAAAGAGGCGCAGGTCGCCATTGAGGTAGGTAAGGTGTTCGATACCGAAAAAACCATCATCAACTACGAAAACCTCGGCATCGGCCGCCTGATCTATCAGCTCCCGACGACGCTGTGTGAAATCTTCCTGTCTGAGGTCTTTAAGAAAAACACCATCGACACGCTCGATCAGGAGACGCTCTTCACGATCAATATGTTCTTTGAAAACAGCCTGAACGTTTCCGAGACCTCCCGGAAGCTCTTCGTTCACCGCAATACGCTGGTCTACCGTCTGGAAAAGATCAAGAAGCTGACGGGACTGGATTTGCGCGAATTTGACGACGCGATCATTTTCAAGGTCGCGCTGATGGTCAAGAAGTACCTTTCTTCGCGCGAGACACGCCAGAGTTTTTATTGAGAAAGTGCTGAATTATGATCGATCTCATTAACGTTACCAAAACCTACGAGACCGGAACGCACGCCCTGAACGGTATCGATCTGCATATCGACGACGGAGAGTTTGTATTTCTGGTGGGGCAGTCCGGCTCCGGAAAATCCACGATCATCAAGCTGCTTACGGCGGAGCTGAAGCCCACCTCCGGCTCCATTATGGTCAACGGTTATCAGCTTGAAAAGCTTCGCCGCCGCAATGTGCCGTACCTCCGGCGCACGCTGGGCGTCATTTTCCAGGACTTCCGACTGATCGCCAATCAGACGGTCTATGAGAACGTCGCATTTGCCATGCGTGTCGTCGGCGCAAAGCCGAGCGAGATCAAAAAACGCGTGCCTTATGTGCTGGAGCTGGTCGGGCTGGAGAACAAGGCGCGCCGCTTGCCGGACGAGCTTTCCGGCGGCGAGCAGCAGCGCGTGGCCATTGCGCGCGCGCTTATCAACAATCCTTCGATGATTATTGCAGACGAGCCGACGGGAAATCTTGACCCCGCGCGCTCCTTTGAGATCATGCTGCTTCTGGAGCAGATCAACGCCCTCGGGACGACCGTCATGGTCGTGACCCACGAAAAGGGTCTGGTTGACCGCTTCACCAAGCGTGTAGTCGCTATCGACGACGGCAGGGTCGTGCGCGACGGAATGGATGGGTACTCAATATGAAACATACGAATTTCGGCTTCCTGCTGCGCGAGGGCGCACGCGCCATGTTCAAGCATGGCTTCATGTCCTTCGCTGCGATTTGTATCACGGTTGCGTGTCTGGTTATCGTTGCCAGCTTTGGGCTGATCTCCTACAATATGAATATCGCCGTCGAGAAGGCACAGGATCAAAACCGTATTCGCGTTGCCATTGACGAGAGCTACACAGAGGCGCAGGCAAGATCCGTCGGCTCACAGGTTAACCTTCTGGACAATATTGCTAATGTGGAGTTTGTTTCCCGGAAGCAGGCATTCGAGGACTTTATCAAAGACTACGATCAGTCAATTTTTCAGGGCGTGGACCCCAACACGATGCGTGACCAACTTGTGATAACGTTGGAGGATAACGACAGGATCGACCAGACAATTGCTGCACTTCGGGATGTTCCGGGTGTGGCGGATATTTACGCAAATCCGGAGATTGCAAAGTCGCTCGCCACGATTCGCAATGTGCTCTATGTTGCGGCTCTGGCCATTGCGGGCGTGCTTGTGATCGTGTCATTAATCATTATTTCCAATACAATCAAACTGGCCATGATGGATCGCCGCGAGGAGATCGGTATCATGAAGATGGTCGGTGCGACGAACGGATTTATCCGTTTGCCGTTTCTTGTCGAGGGGTTCTTCCTTGGTATACTGGGCGGTGCGTTTGCCTTTTTCATTGAATGGGGACTGTATGAGGCACTCCGCTCTGCCATCGCGGATATGAATATGGACTTCTTCACCGTCATACCCTTTGAACAGCTCTGGCTGCCCGTTGCGGCGCTGTGCGGCGTGGCCGGCCTGGTGATCGGCGTTTTCGGAAGCCTGATGTCTATCCGACGTTTCCTGAAGGTTTAAGGAGGAACGAGTATGTATAAACACCGCAGAGTGATTATTATGGCAATCGCGGGCGTTCTGGTCGCGTCGCTGCTCATCGGCATCGTCGCGATGGTCATTCAGGCGTTCTGAACGGAGGGACGGAAGCCATGAAAACGAGCCTGACAAAAAAGCAGATTATCATTGCAGCCGCGCTCATCCTTGCGCTTGGTATTTTGAGCGGATGCATCTTCCGCCAGTTCCCGCTGCCTACGCAGGACCCGACGGAGACGACACAGGGCGCGTTTACGAACGAAGTAACGCATGACGAGCAGTATATGCGCAAGCTGGACTACATCCTCACGCTGATCGAGCAGCGCCACATTGATGGGTTGGACTATGACAAGCTGGAGGATCTCCTTGCGCAGGCGGTCATCGACGCGACCGGCGACCGATGGAGCTATTATCTGGATGCAGAGGCATACCAGAAGTATCTTGAGCAGTTCAACAACGCCTACGTCGGCATCGGCGTGACCATTCAGGCAAGTGCGAACGAACAAAAGGGCCCGTTCCTGATTGCCGCCGTTACCTCCGGCGGACCTGCCGAGGAGGCGGGGCTTCAGGTCGGCGATACGCTGACCGCCGTGGACGGAAACGATACCTCCGCGCTGACGCTTGCCGAGACGCAGAAGCTCGTGCGCGGCACCGAGGGGACGACGGTCAAGCTGACCGTCCTTCGCGACGGACAGACACTGGAGCTGACCGTGACACGTCGCACCATTCAGGTTCCCGTTGTGAGCTACGAGATGCTTGACGACAATATCGGTTATATCAAGATCAGCAATTTTGATACGAATTGCGCTGCGGAGACCATCGCGGCCGTGGACGATTTGCGCGCCCGTAAGGCGGAGGGAATTGTGTTTGATCTGCGCTTCAATCCCGGCGGGATGAAAAACGAGCTGGTCAAGATTCTCGACTACCTGCTTCCCGAGGGTCCACTGTTCCGCTCGGTGGACTACACCGGCAAGGAATCCGTCGATTATTCCGATGCGAGCTTCGTTGATCTGCCGTTTGCCGTGCTCGTCAACGGCGATTCCTATTCTGCCGCCGAGTTTTTCGCCGCCGCAATTCAGGAATATGAGGCCGGTGTCGTTATCGGTACAAAGACCTGCGGAAAGGCGAACTACCAGCAGACCTATCAGCTCCCGGACGGCTCCGCCGTGGGCGTTTCGACGGGTCACTACCAGACTCCGAAGGGCGTGACGCTCAAGGATATCGGCGTGACGCCGGATTACCCCGTCGAGGTGGACGACGAAACCTATTCAAAGATTTATTACGGTCAGCTCGACAAGGCGGACGACGAGCAGCTCAAAACGGCCGTTTCCGCGCTTCGCGAGCGCATCGACAGGAAGCAGCAATAAGCGCTTGACATTTTCACGACACGTTTCTATAATGTTCCACAAATGATACATGGAGGAAAAAGGCATGGCAAAAGAGTTTAAACTGACAAGTACGCGGCTCAAGGAGCTGGAAGCGGAGCTGGAGTATCTGAAAACAACGCGCGAGAAGGAGGTTGCCGAACTGATCAAGGAGGCGCGCTCCTTCGGCGACCTTTCCGAGAACAGCGAATATGACGAAGCCAAAAATGAGCAGGCCAAGCTGTACGGCCGCATTGCGGAGGTCGAGAACATTCTCAGCCATGCCGTTATTATCGACGAGGCTGCGGAGGAAGACACCGGCCGTATCGGTCTCGGCGCGGTTGTTACCGTGCGTGATATCGAGTTTGACGAGGAAGCGACGTATACCATCGTCGGCTCGCAGGAGGCCAACCCGATGGAGTCCCGCATTTCCGACGATTCGCCCTTCGGCCGTGCGATCCTCGGGAAGCACGTCGGCGACGTTGTTGAGGTGGAGGCGCCCGTCGGAATTGTAAAATTTGAAATCCTTGCCGTAGAGAGATAAAAGGAGGAGCATTCCCGTGGCAAAATTCGTACCCCAGGAGGAGCTGTCGCTGGTCGATCAGGCGCGTGTTCGTCGTGAAAAGCTGGCGCAGCTTCAGTCGGAAGGGAAGGACCCCTTCCTGCGGACGCGCTTTGCGTTTGATACGAAGTCGGCGCAGATTCGCGACGGCTTTGAGGCGCTGGAAGGGAAGAATGTCGCCGTTGCCGGCCGCATTATGTCCAAGCGCGGCATGGGCAAGGTGCTGTTCTGTGACCTTCAGGATGATACCGGCCGGATTCAGCTCTATCTGAAATTCGACGAGATGAGCGAGGCCGATTTTGAGGACTGCCGGAAGCTCGACATCGGCGATATTGTCGGCGTTCACGGCGACGTTTTCCGCACGCAGCGCGGCGAGATTTCCGTGCGCGCCCATGAGGTGCAGTTACTGTCGAAGTCGCTGCTTCCGCTGCCGGACAAGTACCACGGCCTGACAAACGTGGAGACCCGCTACCGCCAGCGTTATGTCGATCTGATGGTAAACCCGGAGGTGAAGAACGCTTTCCGCGTCCGCTCCCGTTTTATCCGCTTCCTGCGCAGCTATCTGGATGCGAGAGATTTCATGGAGGTGGAAACGCCGGTGCTGAACACCATTGCCGGCGGCGCGGCGGCTCGCCCCTTTGTGACGCACCACAATACGCTGGACATCGATATGTATCTGCGTATTGCCACCGAGCTGCCGCTGAAGCGCCTGATTATCGGCGGAATTGACCGTGTGTACGAGGTTGGGCGCATCTTCCGCAACGAGGGGATGGACCCCAAGCATAATCCCGAATTCACGACCGTAGAGCTGTATCAGGCTTATGCCGACTTCCACGATATGATGGACATTGCCGAGGGCGTCCTTTCCGGCGCGGCCATGGAGATCCTCGGCACTTACGATGTGGAGTGGATGGGCGAGAAGATCTCGCTGGCGCCCGGCTGGCGCAGGATGACCATGATCGAGGCCGTGCGCGAGTATGTCGGTGTCGATTTTGGCGCGATCACGGACGATGCCGAGGCCGTTGCTGCGGCAAGGAGTGTCGGCGTGGAGCTGAATCCCGCTGCCGAGCCGACGTGGGGCAACGCGCTTTATACCGTGTTCGATGAGAAGGTCGAGGCATTCCTGGTTCAGCCGACCTTTATCACCATGTATCCCGTTGAGGTCAGTCCGCTGACCAAGCGCAGCCCGTCCGACCCACGTCTGACAGAGCGCTTTGAGCTGTTTATTTGCCACTCGGAAATGGCAAATGCATATTCCGAGCTGAACGATCCGATCGATCAGCGCAAGCGCTTTGAAAAGCAGGTCGAGCAGCGTGAGCGCGGTGACGAGGAAACGGAAATGCTGGACGAGGATTTCCTCAACGCGATGGAGTACGGTATGCCGCCTACGGGAGGCATGGGCATGGGAATTGACCGCTGCGTCATGCTTTTGACCGGCTCCGAGACTATCCGCGACGTCATCCTCTTCCCAACGATGAAGCCGATCAAGCAGTCCAGACGGGAGGAAACAAAGACTGACAAGATTGAGACCGCACAGCCTGTGACTGCGGAGAGGATTGATTTTTCCAATGTGCAGATCGAGCCGCTGTTCTCGGATTTTGTCGATTTTGAGACTTTTTCCAAGTCTGATTTCCGCGCCGTGAAGGTTAAGCAATGTGAGGCTGTGAAGAAGTCCAAGAAGCTCTTAAAATTCGTCTTGGATGACGGAAGCGGCACCGATCGCGTAATTTTGAGCGGAATTCATGCCTATTATGAGCCGGAGGAGCTGGTAGGCAAGACCTGCATCGCCATCACCAATCTGCCGCCCAGACCCATGATGGGCATCGACTCCTGCGGTATGCTGATCTCCGCTGTGCATCACGAAAACGGCGAAGAAAAGTTGCATTTGCTGATGGTCGATCCTCACATTCCGGCAGGCGCGAAGCTGTATTGACTCAATTTGAAATAATCGGAAGCTCCGGAGCCCCCCCTCCGGGACAGAAAAGCCGTCCCATATCGCTGTTTCCGGCGATATGGGGCGGCTTTTATCGATTGGCGGGATTACACTTCGCCTGCTGCCTCCGTCCAATAGCGGAGGCCCCAATGCTCAAAATCCCATTGCTCCATGTAGGAATTGCATTCATAGTCGATATAATAAAGCTTTCCGCTGCGGGAGACGAAGTTGGTAGGGTAGTAGTCAATATTCAATCCGGCAGGGTAAAGCAGACGGCACATGGCGCGTACCTGCTCCGTAAGCGCCGGTTCCATCCGTCCCGCTTTGAGCAGCTCCGCAACGGTCGGCCCGGCGATGTATTCTTTCAGAATACGTTCCTGCCGGTCGTCTGCAGCCAGAAGCTTGGGCATGGGAATGCCGAGCCTCCAAAGCGTTTCATAGTCGCGCAGCTCGGCCTGCAGCTTGTCGCCGAAGGTGTAGTAGTCGCACGGTTCGTGATGGATCTGCTTTAAGACATACGGCGTCGCCCCGTCTGTCACAAGGTAGGAGTAGCCGCCCTTTCCCCTCCCAAGGAGTCGGAGCATGGTGTACTCTGTGTCGTTCACGGTCAATGAATCGCACATGACGGTTTTCAACGCCTCCATTCTCGGCTTGTTCTTTCTCGCTTACATGGAATCATCCGTTCAAATAGCGTTCTTTTCCCCACCAACCCGGCATCAGCTCCTTGAGGGTAACGGTCTCACGGGCTTCGTAGTTTACCATAATCTCCGTGCTTTCGTTTTCCTCGTTGAGCTGGTACAAAAACTCGCGGCACGCACCGCACGGCATTCCGCTCCCGCCGCCGGACGGCGCCTGATCCCGGAAGGCGATCAGTCGTTTGATTTTTGTCTGACCGCTGTTCACATACATATTCAGCGCAGCCACACGCTCTGCGCACAGGTTCATCACACCGCTGCAGGCCTCAATACAGAAGCCCGTATAGATCGTTCCGTCCTCGCTTTCCAGAGCGCATACCACATGGTGCGCATAGACGAATGGCGTAACCTCCTCCGGGTGATATTCCTTTTTTGCCTGTTGATAGAGCTTTTCCCATATATCCATCGCTTTACCGTCCTCGTGCTGTTAACTGTTGTGCTTTTTCCTTCCGCGTACAACCACCGTGCCAATCATGGCGCTGCCGCTGATAAACAGCAATGAAATCCACAGTATAAGGCTGCTTTGATCGCCGGTCTCGGGGGTCTTCGGATTGTCCGGCAACTTCGCGGTTACGGTGTCCGCCTTGGTGATTTCGTTCGTCGCCGCGGCGTCGCCGTAATACTGATTGCAACCGTCGCAGTACCAATATTCGATATTGCCATCGGCTTCCTTTGTCGCTGCCTTTGCAGGGAAGTGTATCAGGTTTGCATGATTCCTTGCATCAAGCTCTCCGTAGGCGTCTCCGCAGACCTCGCACACCGCCTTGTCGGCGCAGGTCGCCACTCCTCCGGTATGGTTGCTGATCACCTTACCACAGAAATCGCAGACGTGGTTTTTGTCCGTATCCTCGTGGTTGGAGATGGTCTTGCCGCAATCGTCGCAGGTATGGTCGTTATTCCCGTCCGCACAGCCAAACGTCTCCGTGTACCCGCAGCCGACCCGCAGGCAGCTATGGGTGTGGGTGTTGTCGCCGTTGCCTGTCCACGGACTCCAGTCGTGTCCCAGTGCAGCGATTGTCCCGCCGCAGGCGGTGCAGGTCACTGCATCTGTGCAGGTAGGCTGCACCCCGGTGTGTCCGCTGTGATCGCACTCCGTCCACCTGGCCGTCAGGGTCATGTCTCCGATGACCGTGTCGTTGACGTGATCCCACGGATTCTTGCCGTTATACCAGCCCTTGAAGAGGTAGCCTGCCCGACTGGGTACGATTTTGCCGGAGATTTCCCTGTTCTCTCGGAAATACCGCACCCGATAGTCCATCTCACCGCCCGCCAGGTCAAAGGTGACTTTGCAGTAGGTATAATTTTGACCCTTCGGTGCTTCCCCAACGATGCCTAGCGGGCTGTATGCGCCAGCGAATATGGCCCTCTCGTTGTTGTTTATTATCAGTCCGCCGAATGTGCCACCTACGAACTCGGGTTGTGTACGCCCATCAATATCGTTCACCACCACGTCTTTTTCAAATGTGCCGCCGCTGACTCTTCCTATGCCGACGGTCACTGTATCGTTGAACGTGCCGCCGCTTATGCTATTGCCTTGCGAGCCACCAGTCATATTTACCGGCCCATTGAACACGCCGCCGCTGATCGTGCTGGGAGAATCACTGCCGTTGACCGTCACTGTGCCGGAGAACGTGCCGTGCCTGATCTCGCCGTGGTTGGTCACGTCCTGCTTGAACTCGGTGGCGCCGGTGCTGCCCGCAGCGCTTTGGATGACGCCGGAGATCCAGCTGCCGCTGCTATAATCGTAAGCGGCACTGACCACGACCGTACCGTCCACCGTGCCGCCGCCTGCGCTCATCGTGCCGCCGCCCACAAACGCACCGCCGCCGTCCTGTGCTTTGCAGTCGGTGATGCTGCCACCGGTCATGGTAAACTGGTAGCCGCAGTCCACATACACACCGCCGCCGCCGCATCCATTCGCTTCATTTGCCGTGCAGCCCTGGATCGTTCCGTTGTTCAGCGTGAACGTGCCGCCGCCCACAAACACACCGCCGCCGTCCCGTGCCGCACAGTCGGTAATGCTGCCGCCGTTCATGGTGAACGTGCCTCTGTCCATGTGCACACCGCCGCCCATGCTGCCGGCCTTGCAGCCGGTGATGCTGCCGCCGTTCATGGTAAATATGCCGCCGCTGGCCAGATGTACACCGCCGCCGTTGCTGTCGGCATAGCCGCCCACGATATGACCGGCCTTCATAACGACCGTGCCGTTCCTGCCGATATCGATACCGCCGCAGTAGTCGGAAGCATCGCTGTGACCGCCGGTGATAACGCCGCCCTTGACGGCCTTTGTGCCGTTGGCTTCATCCCGCACCCAAAGACCGTCAGTGTTGGGGGTAAACCTATGGGGTTCATCGGGACGGCTGTCGATGATGGTCAGCTTGCTTGCAAGGCTGGCATCATTGACATAGATCTTATTCCCGCCCAAGTCGAGAACGTAGCCGTTCAGGTCGAGGATAACCTCGCGACCTTTTGAGATCCGCATCGTGCCGGTGATCTCAATATCATTGACCAGACGTACGATGTCGTATGCGCTGTCCGCCAATGCGTCGGTCAGCTCCTGCGCAGTTGCGACGGTTTTGACGGTTTCTCCCTCGGCCGATACTCCTGCCGGTATAAAGCAGAGTACCATACATAGGGAAAGCAGGATGCTGAGTATTCGTTTCTTCATTTTGCGCTACCTCCGTTCAAGTATTGCGAGCGGTATTTATCTGCAAACAGGTCAACTCCCTGCTTCAAGATCTCCATCTGGGATTTTAGGTAGTATTCGTCCTCAAACATGGCAAAGTGTACACAGGCACGGACGAATATGAAGATCAGCGGCGTGATGGTCGTATACGGAATGCCGATCTTCGGCTCAAGCTGCTTTGCATACTCGGTATAGCGTTCGTTCACGCCGTCAAAAAACTGCTTGCCGTATTCAATATATTTCGGATGGGTGTAAATCTGATACATCAGCCGATATTTCTTGCCGTGCTCGCGTGCCGTCCAGTAGGGGACTTCCTCAATAAAGCGCATTACATCCTTTGGATCGGTCGGGGCCTTTTTCATAAAGTCGTCCTCGACCTTTGCCATGCAATGTGCAGTGGATTCGATGATCAATTCGTCTACACCGCTGAAATAGGAGTACAGATTTCCGGTTGTGCAGCCGCAGGCCGCGGCCAAAGCCTTGATGCCCGTACCTGTCAGACCGTTTTCGGCATAGCATTCAAAGCATTTTTCCATCATTTCGCGTTTGCGCTCGTTGTGCTGCTGCTCTGTCACCTTCATATATGCCGCTCCTTTTCTTAACTGACTGATCGGTTACTATTAGTATAGCATGGGGCTGCGGTAATTTCAAGAGCAGGTCGAAAAATTGGAGCACTGGAGTGCAGGACGACAGTATATAGGCCGCGCTCTTTCAGACGCTCGTTCTCTAGTAACTTTCGCACCCGGACCTCTCAATGCATCCGGGAAACGATGCTGCTGGTTGATTCCGCCAATCCTCGCGGCTGATGCCATATACAACAGTCTGCTCGCCCTCATCATCGGTAAATGCATTCCGCAGCGTCATGCCGTTTGCGCGGGCGGTGGCGGAGGACGGAGCGTTTGCCTTTTTCATGTAGGAATACACCACGCCGAAGGTCGTGTGTGTAAATGCCCAGTCACGAACTGCCTGCGCCGCTTCTTTCGCAAAGCCTTGGCGCTGGTATGCCTTTGCGATATGGTAGCCAATCTCCGGCAGAATCGTACCACTGATGTTCTGCATGGTCAGCCCGCAGTCGCCGATCATCTCACCCGTAGATTTCAGGCAAACCGCCCACAGGCCGAAGCCGAACACACGGTAACGCTCGATATTTTTGCTGATCCAGTTTTCAACGCGGGCCTCGTCAAAGGTGTAAGGGTAATGCTGCATGATGTCGGAATCAGCAAGCACGGCGTACAGCGCGTTAAAATCCTCCGGCGTCATTTCCCGCAGGAAAAGACGTTCTGTTTCTATTTTCATTCTACCTCCGTACCGATCTCTGAACTTATAGTTTTGAATAACCTGATCTGGACAATTGTGAAGCGCCCCCTGAGGTCAGACAAATATACTGTGCGCATCCGAGCGATGCTATGGTCAATATGTGTTTCCCTCAAAATAAAACAAGCGATATGCATCGTATGATGCATATAAGCATTATACCCTGCAACCATTTTCTTGTCAATAGGAGGAGAGGAAGTCAGCCCCAAAATGCAGCTCGCTCGGCACAGCAGCGGGAAATTCCGGCGCAGTATGTTGACAGAAGAAAAAAGGAGCGCTATACTAACGCGGAAATAAAGCCGAAGGACAGGCAGAAAGAAGCATGGAAAAGTGAAAGGGAAAAAGCGGCTGGATATGCTGCATGGCGCTATCTGGAATAAGATCCCGCAGTTTGCGCTGCCGGTGGCGGCGACCGCCATTCTGGAGCAGCTCTTCAATGCCTCCGATATTGCGGTAGTCGGTAACTTTACAGGCGCCGAACGGACGATTGCCGTGGCGGCGGTTGGTGCGAACAGTCCGTTGATCGGTCTGATTGTCAATCTTTTTATCGGAATAGCACTCGGCGCCAATGTGGTTATCGCCCACGCCGTCGGCAACGGCAACAGGGAGGATGTCGGCAAGGCGGTTCACACCTCCGTGCTTTTGGCGCTGATTGGCGGCACGTTGGTGGCGCTGGTGGGGGAACTGGTTGCATCACCGGTGCTGAACCTTTTGAATGTACCGGCGGAAGTGCTTCCCATGGCGCTGCTTTATTTGCGGATCTATCTGGCGGGAATGCCGGTGATTCTGCTGTATAATTTTGAAGCTGCGATTTTCCGTAGCGTGGGCGAAACAAGAATCCCCCTGATCGCGTTGGCAAGTTCCGGCGTTTTGAATGTGCTGCTGAATCTGTTTTTCGTGGCCATGCTGCATATGACGGTGAGCGGCGTCGCCATCGCTACGGTGCTCTCAAACGCGGTCAGCGCCGCCCTGCTTTACCGAAGACTGCGCAGAACCGCGCAGGAGATCCGGCTTGACCCGAAACGTCTGCGGATCGATGCGGCGATCCTGAAGCGGATTTTGCGGATCGGTCTGCCGGCCGGGATCCAAAGCGCAGTGTTTTCTCTTTCCAACATTGTTATCCAGTCCGCTATCAACAGCCTTGGTACTGTGGCCATGGCGGCATCAAGCGCTGCGTTCAATGTTGAGATCATCACCTATGACATCCTCAACTCATTTTCCCAAGCCTGCACCACTTTCGTTGGTCAGAACTTTGGCGCCGGGGAACTTCGGCGCTGCAGAAAAACGCTCCTGCTTTGTCTGGCGGAGGGGATCGTTGTGCTTGCCGCTGCCATTACGACACTTCTGTTCTTCGGGAAGTCGCTGCTGGCGGTTTTCAACAGCGACCCGGAGGTGGTGGAGACCGGTTATATTCGCCTGATGCTGGTTATGCTGTCACATTCGTTCAGCCTGCTGTATGAGGTGATGAGCGGGTATCTGCGCGGCTTCGGAATTTCGCTGGTACCCGCACTGCTGACGACGTTCGGTGTTTGCGGTATACGGATTGCGTGGATTCGTTTTGTCTTTCCGCAAAGCCGGACCTTCCGGACGATTATGACGGTCTATCCGATCAGCCTGTCTACAACGATGCTGCTGATTTTGATTGCGTTGCTTTGCTATCATCCGGCGAAACGGTTTGCCTCGCTGCAGGCGAAGCAACGTGCGGAGGCGGCAGGCACTTAGAGCCGCAGCACGAAACAAACAATGGGAGGTCGGGATAAAATGGATCATACAAGGCGTTTCGACGGGAAGGGGGCCCTTTATGCGAAGGCAAGGCCCCGATATGCCGTAGAGCTCTTTGATTTTATGAGAAACACATGGAGGCTTCCTGCCGGAAGCATATTCGCGGATGTCGGCTCCGGCACGGGTATTTTTACCGCGCAGCTTCTTGATTGCGGCTATCATGTGTTCGCAGTGGAACCGAACGACGATATGCGCAGGAGGGCGGAGGAAAGGCTTTCCGCAAACGGAGATTTCGTCTCCGTCAACGGCTGCGACGGACATACGACGCTTCCGGATACGAGCGTCGATTGTGTGACTGCCGCGCAGGCCTTTCACTGGTTTGACGCTGCGGCGTTCAAAAAGGAGTGTCGGCGTATCCTGAAGCCCGGCGGGAGAGTTATGCTCGTTTACAACGCCCGTTTGGAAAACGCGGCCTGCACAGAGGCGCTTGCGCGGCTGCGGCAGAAATACAATCCCGAATTTCATGGATTTTCAAATGGTATGAGCGATGCCGGGTGTACTGCCTTTTTCACGAAAGGATGTAGTGTTTTCCGCGCCGACAATCCGCAGACCTACGATCGGCAGGGCTATACCGACCGGGTGCTGTCCTCCTCGTATTCCCTGAGAGAGGACGAGAAAGGCTTTTCGGATTATCTGGCGGAGATCAATGCGATCTTTGACCGCTTTTCGTCGGGAGGGCTTCTTGTCGTGCCGACCGAAACGGTTGCATACATTGGTGAGATATAAGCGGCGGCGGATCCGATATGGATCCGCCGCGAAAAAATACCACCGGCATTGCCGGTGGTATGAAAAGATGCCTTGTGGTTTCGGCTCACTCGGCGCCGAAGGGCTTTACGCCGCGCACGGCGTCCGCCGCCTCAATCCGCTCGTCGCCGTGGTCGGCATCCAGCAGACGATAGCGATCGTTGCCCATTCCCAACTCCTTCATGTAGCTGAGCTGGCGCAGACCGTGGCGTGTTTCCATCCGCGTGACAAGCGCATGGCGGTCGCGTTCGTTCATGGCATAGATCAGATCGACCGATGCCTGATCGACGGCGAGAATGTCGGTTGATGCCAGAATGCCGACGTTCGGCGTTACGACCGGCTCGGCGGCGCAGCCTTCACAGTCGCAGGAAACGGACATATTGCGCATTACGTTGATATAAACGATGTGCTCGCCGAAGTGATCGACCGCGGCCTTTGCGGACTCCGTCATCCGCTCCATGAATTCCTCCATGGAAATGCTCCAAAGATTGTCCGAGCCTTCCACGGTATGGATCATCGCTTTGCCGATGCGGCCGTCGGCGCAGCCGATGCCGATGTTTTTGTTTGAGCCGCCGAAGCCGCCCATTGTATGTCCCTTGAAGTGCGTCAGAACAAGCAGCGAATCGTAATTCAGCAGATTTTTGCCCATCGACATTTCCGAAAACCATTTCCCGCCCTTTACCGGCAGCATCGCGGTTCCGTCCTCGTCAAGAATGTCAACGGGGCAGAAGGTCCAGCCGTTGACTGCCAGCGTTTTTCTGTGCTGCTCGGTCGTGTAGCGATCTCCGTCGTAATAGGTGTTTGTCTCTGCGATAGCGGCCTGTGGCAGACGATCGCGGACGAGTCGCTTGACCCACGGCCGGGGGATGATATTCGGGCCGTTCTGTTCTCCGGTGTGCAGCTTGATCGCAACCCTGCCGGTCAGTCTGCCGCCGACCTTATCAAACAGCTTTTCCAGCCCTGTAGCGCTCAGGTCGCGTGTGAACCATACGGTCGATTCCTCGCCTTTGCGCTCTGCATAGGGCACGTAGCGCGCACCGTCGCCTGCCGGGAACACAATGTTATTGCTCATAATTGCCTCCTGTGCGGTAATAAAAAGTTTGCTTTTTAAGTAATTTTACAGCTTTCGACCCGCAATGTCAAGGCCTTGCGGCAGGACAGCCTTTTCCGCCTTCGAAAGATTTACGGGCGGCTCCGTTTTTGCCGGTGTAGTACAGATTGACCGTGATACGCATCGTGTCCTCCACATAAAAACATATAAAAAAGGCTCCGGAATCAAAGCAATTCAGAGCCTCGTTGGTGCCGCTGACCGGACTCGAACCGGTACGCTGATAAGGCGAGGGATTTTAAGTCCCTTGTGTCTACCTATTCCACCACAGCGGCACATTCACCCGGCCATTTTACCATTTTTCCGTGGATGCGTCAAGTGCTTTTGCGAAAAATCAGCCGCCCGGCTGGGCGGCTGACGGGTGCTTGATTAGAGATCGATACGCCACTGATACCAGCCGTCGTACGGAAAGCTGCCGCTGTTGAAAACGACAACGATCATAACGACCAGCCAGACCACGAACAGGCAGGTCAGGACAATGCCGAGGATAAAGCCAATCTTGCCGAGAATGCGGCCGACCTTGGCGGTGCCTGTGAGCGAGCCGCCGGAGGCAAGGTAGCTGCGCAGCTTGGACTTGGAGACAGCGCCGAAGATGATGCCGAGGAAAGCAAGGTAGAACGTTTGCGCAAACGCGAGAGAAAGGATGCCGAACACAAGGATCGGCGTGCCGCTCGGCGGCGTCACGGGCTGCGCCTCATAGACGGGACGCGTGGAAATGTCGTATTCGTAAGGTTCGTTCATTGGAAAACCCTCCTGTATCTTTGAGATTCCTTACCGACAGTATATCATGTGGTTTTTTCAAAAGCAAGTGTTTTGAAAAAATCAATTGACTTGTTTTGTTCCTGCATGGTATAATCGTGATATGGAAACGAAATTCAGACCCGTATTGTCGATCCGCATCTTTGGCGAGGAAAAGTGCTTCGGGCCGGGCGTGGCGCAGCTTCTGCGCCGCGTGCAGGAGCATGGTTCTCTGCGCGCCGCTGCCGGATCGATGGGCATGGCCTATTCCAAGGCGTGGAAGGTCATCAAAAATGCCGAGACGATTCTCGGCTTCCCCCTGCTTCTCTCATCGACCGGCGGAAAACACGGAGGAGGTGCTACACTGTCCGGCAAGGCTTTTGAGCTACTCTCCGCCTATGAGAGATATTGCGCCGAGCTGAACGATTATGCTGCGCAGCAGTTTCCCGCCTGCTTCGGCGGCCTTTTGTATGAAAATGAAAGAGAATAAACAGACTGCCCGCACAGGACAGGCGGATGATGAAAACGCGCAGGGAAGCCCGAGTTGGCCTCCCTGCGCGTTTTCTTCGCACCGGAACGACTCTTTTGACGGGCCCGTAGTTGGCCGGCCGGCAGAACTATGATTTATGTGACATGAGTGTGGTTGTTAATATGGTCGATGCAGTAGCAGAAATAACCCTTGCATTTGGAGCAGTAGCGGAATTCCAGATCGGGGTAGTCTGTATCCGTGCGGCCGCAGACGGTACACTTGTGGCGGTAAGGGCGCTGCGTGCCCGTGCCGTCCGTCGAGCGGGAAGGATTCGGCACGGCCTGAATGGGCGGCTGTTGTCTGCGACGCGTCTGCGGCGCTCCGCTGCGGCGGAACAGTCGGGAAACGTTGCGCCCAAAGTGGAGGAAGTAATTTGCAAGGCCGATCAGCGGGAACTGCGCATAAAGCATTCCAACCCAGAAGATCTTGACGCCATAGTAGGAGCCAAGACCGACGGCGTTCAGAACGCCTCCGCCGATCTCGATTGCCATCAGAGCCAGATCGACCAGCGCCAGCCAGCGCATCCGGACGGGGATGAACATAAAGAGATAGACCCGTTCGTCGGGGATCAGCGTCGCCACGGCGATAAACAGCGAAATGTTGATATATGCGGCGCTTACATATGAGCCGAACAGCGAGCCGGAGCCGGGGAAGAACAGCTCAAGCAGAACGCCCGCCAGACCCAGCATCAGAACACCGGAAAAATAGTAGATATTCATCCGTAGTCTGCCCATGCTGCTTTCCAGCACCGAACCGAGCCAGTAATAGAAAAACACGTTGAGCGCAGCGATCAGCACGCCATAGAGCGTAGTGCCGGCGGCGTCGGAGATGTAGGTCAGCAGGAAAGAGAACATACGCCAGACCTGACCCTTCAGAATCAGCGTTGCATCATAGCACAGCCAGTCGTAAAGATTGACTGCGGCGTTGGAAAACGCACTGCCGCTTGCCATCGCGTTACCGAGAAGGCAGATCAGATAGACTGCCATGTTGGCAAGGCCAACCCAAAGCATGAGCTTCGGGATTCCCTTGTCGCGGTTACGCAGCAGGAAGGTGGTGTACTTCTTTCTCAGTTGGCGCATATGCAGCCCCCCTTACTTTGGTCGGTATTGCTATTTTAACCTATTTTGGGGGATTTGTCCATAAAGATTCTCTGAATTTTACGACGCGGTTGAATTTTTCCGCAGGGTATGCTACAATCTGAAAAAAGAAAATCGGGAGGCATGATGCCATGAGCCATGTACGCGATACGGCCCTTGCCGAATACGGCCGGATGAAAATTGAATGGGTGCGGGACTTCATGCCCGCACTGGTTGCCATTCGCGAGCGTTTTGAACGTGAAAAGCCCTTTGCGGGGAAGAAGATCACCATCTCCATTCATATGGAGGCCAAGACTGCTTTCCTGGCGCTTTGTCTGGCGGCAGGCGGCGCGGAGGTTCACGCTACGGGTTGCAACCCGCTGTCTACACAGGATGACGTCGCGGCGGGACTTGCTTCCATGGGCGTCGAGACCTACGCCATCCACGGCGTGACCGAGCAGGAGTACCGCGGACTGCTTCTGGAGGCACTTGCGTGCAAGCCGGATCTCATCATTGACGACGGCGGCGATCTGATCGACCTGCTCAGCGGGGAAGCCGCAGGGCTGGGCGTGAATCTGATCGGCGGCGCCGAGGAAACGACAACCGGCATTCATCGTCTGCGTGCGCGTGCCAAGGCCGGGGCCCTGCCCTTTGTGATGATGAACGTCAACGACGCCAAGTGTAAGCACTACTACGATAACAAATACGGCACCGGTCAGTCCGTCTGGGATGCGATTATGCACACGACAAACCTGCTCGTTGCGGGTAAGACCGTCGTGGTTGCGGGCTACGGCTATTGCGGCCGGGGCGTGGCAATGCGCGCGAAGGGTATGGGTGCAAACGTGATCGTCACCGAGATCGACCCCATCAAGGCACTGGAAGCAACCATGGACGGCTGCCGTGTGATGCCGATGGACGAGGCGGCGCGGGAGGGCGACCTGTTTGTTACCACCACCGGCTGTCGCGACGTGATCACCGAGCGGCATTTTGCCGTCATGAAAAACAATGCCTTCCTGTCGAATGCGGGGCATTTCAATGTGGAGGTCAACGGCGAGGCGCTGCGGCGCATGGCCGTGCGCGTTTTCCCGCGCCGCGAGGAAATCGTCGGTTATGAGCTGCCCGACGGACGGGTGCTCAACCTGCTGGCTGAGGGACGGCTGGTGAATCTTGCCTCCGGGAACGGCCATCCGGCGGAGATCATGGACACGAGCTTCGCCGTGCAGGCTCTGGCGCTGGAATACCTGGTGCGCAACGGCGGGACGCTGCAGCCGGGGCTTTATGACCTGCCGCAGACGGTCGATGAGGAGGTTTCGCGTCTCAAGCTTGCCGGCGCAGGACTGAAAATCGACACGCTTACCCCGGAGCAGGAGGCTTATCTCTCCGGCTGGACGGTATAAGCGGAGTAATAGGAAAAGAGCGCATCCCGTGACGGGATGCGCTCTTTTTCAGGATTCCTGCGCTGTTTCCTCCGGCAGCTTGTCGCCGTATCCGTAGCCAAGGGGAGTGAAGGACACGGTCTGGATGTTACCGGCCTCGGTGAGGAAAAGAATGGTGTTGTTGCCCTTGGAAATCATACGCAGGACGCGGATGTCGTCGCGCAGAAGCGGGGGACAGTCCAGAAATTCGTAGTTCAGTCCTTCGTAGATCAACTCGCCGCTTTCCGGGTCGCGTTTTTCCACCCATGTGCCGTCCGTTCGCACGAGACGGCGGATGTAAATGCGGCCGGTATTGGGATCTTCCTCGTCTGTCATTTCGTTTATGAGGAAATAGGCATAATTCCCGTCGCTGGCGGTGCTTAAAACGGTCAGCCGCCAGTCCAGATCTTCATAGGCTTTTACCATGGAACCGTCCTCACCGACGGCATAGAAGCCGTTGACGGTTTCATCCATATACGCACGGGTAATATGGACATAGAGCTTCCCCTGCAACCACAGGAAGGTCGAATCGCCCCAGTAGGGGTAGAACGTTGTTACCAGTTCGTCATTTTTGAACAACTTTGTGCTAAACAAAGAGAAAGTCGAACCGGCGTAGTCGGCGACTTGGATTGCGGGGACTTCCTCGGATGCTTGCGAACCGTTGGAGGCGTTCAGAGAGAGCGCCCACGGTTTCCCGTTGAGATAGGAGTCCCCTTCCGATGTCGTGCAGAAGAAGATCCCTTTGGAGGTGACGGTGAGATTTTTGAACAAAGGCTCATCGTAATTCTGGTAGAGTTTGAGACGGAGAAAGAATTCTTCGTGCTCATCGAAAAGACGCTCTCCTGCATCCTTCAATTCGGGATTGAACAGCTTTTCCCATTCCTCTCCCGCGCTTTTCAGGTTCCGGAAGTTTGCATCCGTCGTATACAGTCCGGTGTGCGTCAGGAGCAGATAGCCGTCGCCATACTCTGCAATGTCGCAGAGAATCCCGACGTCACTGAGCGTCGGACCAGTGTTCTCCGTAGACGGCGGCTGCGTGGACGGCGGGGCGGTCAGCGTGGTCGGGACAATCGAGGAGGCGCAGCCGGTGACGAGGAGGGATAGAAGGGTCACAGAAGCAATTAACAATTTAAATTTACAATTCATGCTGAATCATCTCCTTGCGACAGCTCTGCATAGAATTACTGGAGATTTCACGCACTATAAATGTACGCATTCAAGTGTTCATAGAAGTTGCCGTTTTTTGTATAAACGACAACTTCTTGCCAGTAGGCATTGATTTGTGAGACAACTCTTACATACGTCCCGGCAGGGACGGATTTCAAATAATAAGAGTCCTGAAGCTTGTAAAATGAGTAAAGCTTTAGGGTGTTACTCGATTGGAAAACCTTTTTCTTCGGGATGAGGTTTAGACCGTTTACATAACCGGATAAAGCATTGCTGTCGTATGTAAGGCGAATTCTCTTGTAGGTGCTGCTAATGACGGCGGTATCTCCGGAGACAGTATAAACCTGCTGGAAATAATCGAGGTTTTCGAGCACTGCAGATTGGTCGGCATCAGGAACATAATAGACGGGTACGCGATTCGTACAAATATCTCTGTGTTTTGGAACAACATAGTAAATTTCATCATCCGTGGGTTCAAAGGGTAGCACGGGGTCGGTGATGGCCGCAAAGGCCACAGAGGAAATTGCCGTTGCCAGTACGATGGTCAATGCGAGAATTCGAAGCATTTTTTTCATAAAAAATTCCTCCCTAGAATCATTTGTGGTTATATGTGCCGAAAAACTCGACTGCCGAGAAGATTGGCAGACCAATAAACTCCCTGAAAGTCCGTTCCCCCCTTTCACTTTCATTTTCATTATATCGTGCCTTCGTGTCTGAGTCAATGCAAATCCGATAGAAAGCTGTAAAACGTGAATTCGCACAAAAATGCCATACGGAAATATACATTAAATTGCACAATATTGTATAAGACGCTGCTTTTCCGAGTGCCGGGAGGTGAACGACGCTGCCGACGGGGGGAGGCAAATTCCTGCTTTGTGCCATCGCAGCGATTTGCCTGCCGCACACCCCACCGAATGTAATCTAACTGTTCTTGACCTGCGTCCCGGAAAAGTGGTATAATATCCAACATATCATTGTCGGCGGCGGGGGGTGCGCCGCAGAGGGCTGCACGGACGAAACGTATCTTTTGCGAAAGTGCCCGCGCAGCGCGGCATCGGAAATAAAAGTGTTTAATAAAATGTAACCACCGATCAACCAATTGCACATATCCGTATGTTATCATCGGAGAAAAATGCAGCTTGCTGCCATCCTGTGGAGAGGAAAACTGGAATTATGGGTCTGTTTACGAAACTGTTCGGAACGCGCTCGGAGCGCGAGGTGAAAAAGCTTCTGCCCACCGTTGAGCGCATTGAGGCGCTCGGAGCGCAGATGAAGGAGCTGACGGACGAGCAGCTTCGCGCGAAAACCGATGAGTTCCGCAGCCGCTACCGTGCCGGCGAGACACTCGACGAGCTGCTGCCGGAGGCCTTTGCCGTCTGCCGGGAGGCTGCCGACCGCGTGCTGGGAATGCGGCCTTACCGCGTGCAGCTTATCGGCGGCATCGTCCTGCATCAGGGGCGCATCGCTGAAATGAAAACCGGCGAGGGCAAGACGCTTGTCGCCGTCCTGCCGTCTTACCTGAACGCGCTGAGCGGCGAGGGCGTCCATATCGTTACGGTCAACGACTATCTTGCCAAGCGCGACGCGGAATGGATGGGGAAGGTGCACCGCTTTCTCGGCCTGAGCGTCGGTCTGATCGTCCATGACCTTGAGCCCGCACAGCGCCGTGAGGCCTATGCCGCCGATATTACCTACGGGACAAACAACGAACTGGGCTTTGACTATCTGCGTGACAATATGGCGCTGTATCAGCGCGATATGGTGCAGCGCGGGCATAATTTCGTCGTCGTCGACGAGGTGGACTCCATTTTGATCGACGAGGCCAGAACGCCGCTCATTATCTCCGGTAAGGGCGAGGAATCGACGCAGCTTTATGAGCTTGCGGACCGCTTTGTGGCCGGGCTGCGCAAAAAGGTTTTTGCAACGACCGACGAAAAGGTCGAGCTTGACGACGCCGCGGACTACGACTACTACGTCGAGGAAAAGTCCCGCACCGCTTCGCTGACGGCCTCCGGCATTGCCAAGGCCGAGAAATACTTCAATGTTGAAAATCTTGCCGATGTGGAGAACACGACCATCATGCACCACATTGACATCGCCATGCGCGCAAGAGGCGTTATGAAGCGCGATATCGACTATGTGGTCAAGGACGGTCAGGTCATCATCGTTGACGAGTTCACCGGCCGGTTGATGTACGGCCGCCGGTACAACGAGGGTCTGCATCAGGCCATCGAGGCCAAGGAAGGCGTGTCCGTTGCCAGCGAAAGCAAAACGCTTGCGACCATCACGTTCCAGAATTATTTCCGTATGTACCGTAAGCTCTCCGGTATGACCGGCACTGCGCTGACCGAGGAAGAGGAATTCTCTGCGATCTATGGGCTGGATATTGTGGAAATTCCGACGAATAAACCCGTTATTCGCATTGATCACCACGACCTGATTTACAAGACCGAGGCGGGGAAGTTCCGCGCGGTGATCGAGCAGATCAAGCAATGTCATGAAAAAGGTCAGCCCGTGCTGGTCGGCACGATCTCCATCGAAAAATCCGAGCAGCTTTCCAAGCTCCTCAAGCGCGAAGGCGTGCCGCATACCGTCCTGAACGCAAAACACCATGAAAAGGAAGCGGAGATTGTTGCACAGGCCGGCAAGTTCGGCGCCGTGACCATTTCTACCAATATGGCCGGCCGCGGCACGGATATCGTGCTCGGCGGCAACGCCGAGTACCTCGCGCTCAACGATCTGCGCAAGCGCGGCACGCCCGATGAGCTGCTCGCCGAGGCCAATTCCTATGCCGAAACGGAGGCGCCGGAGATTCTGGAGATCCGTGAGGAGTTCAAACGCCTGCTGGCAAAATACAAGTCGGAGATTGCCGAAGAGGCGGATCGCGTGCGCGCAGCGGGCGGACTGTTTATCGTCGGTACGGAGCGTCATGAGTCCCGCCGGATCGATAATCAGCTCCGCGGTCGTTCCGGCCGTCAGGGCGATCCGGGCGAATCGCGCTTCTATCTGTCGCTTCAGGACGATGTGATGCGGCTGTTCGGCTCGGAACGCGTGATGAATCTGATGGAATCGCTCGGCGTGGATGAGGATACGCCCATCGATGCGAAAATCCTCTCCGGTGCAATCGAGAATGCCCAACGAACCGTCGAAAGCCGGAACTTCCAGATTCGTAAGAACGTTCTGGAATACGACGATGTGATGAATACCCAGCGTAAGGTGATTTACGAGCAGCGCCGGAAGGTACTCGACGGCGAGGATCTTTCCGCCACCATTGAGGGCATGATGAAATACGTCGTCGATTCCGAGGTCGAAAACGCCTACGGCTCGACGGAGCATCTTCAGGAGTTGTCGCAGCTCGACGGCGTGCTTGCGAAATTTGAAGGGATCTATTTTGCCAAGGGTGCGTTCCGACCGGATCCGTCGATGACGAAGGAGCAGGCAAAGCAGACGCTGCTGGAGCTGCTGCGTGAGAATTACTCCCGCCGCGAGGCCGAATTCGGCAGT
Source organism: uncultured Oscillospiraceae bacterium (assembly GCA_934645175.1). Classification (GTDB taxonomy): domain Bacteria; phylum Bacillota; class Clostridia; order Oscillospirales; family Oscillospiraceae; genus JAZOXB01. The sequence continues at coordinate 12,998 of CAKUDE010000015.1, read as the reverse complement.
GAGATGATGCGCGAGATTGAACGAATCATCCTGCTGCGCGTCGTGGACGAATACTGGATGGACAACATCGATGCGATGGAGGAGCTCAAGCAGGGCATCCGCCTGCGTGCATACGGCCAGACCGACCCCGTCGTTGCGTATAAGCGTGAGGGCTTTGAAATGTTCGACGGAATGATCAACGCCATCCGTGAGGAGACGGTGCGCCGCCTGTTCCTGGTGCGCCTGCGGCCGAATGAGGAGGTTCGCCGCAAACAGGTCGCGACCATTACCGATACGGCCGCGCCCGAAAAGGCGGTGCGTAAACAGCCAGTCAAGAAGATTAAGATCGGTGCAAACGACCCCTGCCCCTGCGGAAGCGGAAAAAAGTACAAAAACTGCTGCCGTGATAAGGATGAAGCCAAGTGAGCGGCTGCTTTGTCAATCGTGTCGGAACGCTGGAATATCTGGCGTCCAATCTGCTGCGCGGGACGCCGCACGGCTTTTCAACTCGCCTGGGCGGCGTCAGTGAGGATTATTTATCCAGTCTGAATCTCGGTACACACCGGGGTGATACCCGTGAAAACGTACTGGAAAACTACCGCCGTTTTGCCGCGGCCGTCGGCGTATCGGAGCATGATATGGTATTTTCCAGACAGGTTCACGGCGATCATGTTGCCCGCGTCGGCCGCAAAAACCGAGGCGAAGGACTGGTCATTGAGGCGCCGGAGGGACGCGACGGCCTGATTACCGATGAACCGGATGTGGTTCTGACCGTATTTTCGGCGGACTGCACGCCGATCCTGCTCTATGACCCCATGCGCCGCGCGATCGGTGCGGTTCATGCGGGTTGGCGCGGCACGGCGCTTGGAATTGCAGCAAAGGCCGTTTCGCGCATGGCGGAGGAGTTTGGCTGTGCGCCGGAGCACATCCGTGCGGCCATTGGCCCGTGCATCGGGCCTTGCTGCTTTGAGACCGATGCGGATGTTCCGGAGGCCATGCTTGCCGCATTGGGCGGCGCGGCGCAGGACCATATCGCACCGCGCGGAGAAAAGTATTTTGTCGATTTGAAGGGACTCAATGCGCTTTGGCTGCGCCGTGCGGGCGTAGAGCACATCGATGTTTCCGAGGACTGTACCGCGTGCCTGTGTGACCGCTATTGGTCGCATCGCCGCACGCATGGCCGCCGCGGCGCGATGGCGGCGATCATCGCACTGCGAAAGGAGGAGCCATGAGGCGACTGCTTGTGCTTCTGATGTTTACCGCGCTGCTACTGTCGGGCTGCACCGTTTCAACTGAGCAGACACAGCCGACAGCTCCGACTTCGATTGAGCCGACGCAGACGACCTCCCCGACAGAGCAGCCGGGAGAGGTGACATTCTCGCCGGTCTATCTGCCCGCCTACGGGTTGAACCCCTATACCTGCACGGCGACGTTGAACCGTGCGTTGTTTTCTCTGCTTTATGAGAGCCTGTTTGCCGTTTCGAGCAGCTTCCGCGCCGAGCCGGTGCTCTGTGAGAGCTTCCAAATCGGGATGGACGGCCTGCAGTATACAATCACGCTCTGCGCCGATGCGAAATTCTCCGACGGCACGCCGCTGACCGCGGCCGATGCGGCAGCCAGTCTGAAGGCGGCTAAGGCGGGTCCGATTTATTCCGGCCGCCTGGCCGGTGTGGACTCCGTTGAAGCCACCGGTCTGCGGGAGCTGACGATCCGCTTCAACAGGGTCTATGAAAACCCGGCCGTTTTACTGGATTTTCCCGTTGTGAAGGAAGCGGAGGTTTCCGCGTCCTATCCGACCGGTTCCGGGCCTTACCGCTATGCATACGCCGCTCTGGTACGCTGCGACAACTGGTGGCAGGATGCCGCTGCGCCGCTGATGCAGCAGACGCTTCCTCTGCGTTCCGCGGCGACGGCAGAGGAGGTGCGCGATGCGTTTGAGCTCGGCGGGGCGGATATGGTCTATTGTGATCCGAATGCTCCAGCCGCCGTCAGCTTCCGCTGCGACTACGAGGTCTGGGAGGTGCCGACGACGGTCATGCACTACCTCGGATTTAATATGAGCGGTTATTTTTCGGATACCTCCCTCCGCGTGGCGCTCGGCCGAGCCATTGACCGTACCGCACTGGTCAACGATTGCTACGGCGGCTTTGCGCAGGCTTCGGTTCTGCCGTGTTCTCCGAACAGCTCGTTGTATGACCGGACGCTTGCCGCGCGTTATGATTACGCGGAATCAGCGCTTCTCAGTGCCGTGCGGAATCTTCCCTCGTTTGATCCGAACCAAAGCGCGGTGTTTCTGGTTTGTGTAGAAGACCCTGCCCGTGTGACGGCTGCGCAGCGGATTGTGCAGGTCTGTACCGATGCGGGATTAAATGTTACTCTGAGTGCGCTCTCTGCGGAGGAGTACCATACCGCACTGGAGAAAGGGGAATTTGACCTTTATCTGGGCGAGGTGCGCCTGACCTCTGATTTTGATCTGAGTGACTTTTTCACCCCCGGCGGCAGCCTTTGTGTCGGCGGGATCTCCGATTCGACGCTCAGTGCGCTGTGTACCGCTGCACGAGCCAACTCGGGCGACTATTCCGCGCTTTACGGCAGGCTTCTCGAGCAGGCGCCGATCTGCCCGCTGGTTTTTAAGAGCTATGCGGTTTATGCGACGCGCGGAAAGCTCTTTGCGCTGACACCTGCCGTAGACCGGATCTTTCATAATTCAACGACCGCCCGCAGTCTTTCCGATGCGGATAAGACCGTCTACGCGGGAGAATAAATACGCTACAGGACATGGAGATTTTCAGACATGACGGAATATGTCAATGAGGCCAATCTGGCCGAATACGAGGCGTTTGTTCAGGGCCACCCGAAGGGGACATTTATGCAGAGCGCGCTTTGGGCGAAGCAGAAACCCGCGTGGACATGGAAGGCGATTATCTGCCGCGGTGACGACGGAAGGATACGGGGCAGCATCGCCTTTCTGATCCGCAAAATGCCGGTTGTTCGCCGCCCGATGCTTTACGGCTGCCGTGGCCCCGTCTGCGATCTGGACGATCGCGAGACGTTTGCGGAACTGATGACCGCCGCCAAACGACTGGCTGCCGAGCAGCATGCTTATGTGATCAAGATCGACCCCGACGTGCCTTCGTCAGAGACGGCGTTTGCGCAAATGCTGGAGGATAACGGCTTTTGCCGCCGTGACCTTGGCAAGAATTTTGAGGCCGTCCAGCCGCGATATGTGTTCCGGCTGTACCTGAACGGACGTAACGAAGAGGAAATGCTTGCCTCCTTCCAGCAGAAATGGCGCTACAATATTCGCCTTGCCGTCAAAAAGGGTGTGGAAATACGCATCTGCGGCAAGGAGATGGTACCGGAATTCTCCAGAATTATGGTGGAGACCGGAGTGCGCGATCATTTTGCCGTCCGCCCGGCGGAGTATTTCTCCGCCATGCTGGACAACCTCGGCGAGCACGCGCGACTCTATATGGCGTTTTACGAGGACAAGCCAATTGCCGGTACGCTTGCCATCCACTACGGCGATAAGGTCTGGTATCTTTACGGTGCCAGCTCAAACGCGCACCGCAATCTGATGCCGAACTATCTGCTGCAGTGGAACATGATCCGGTGGGCGATTGAGACCGGGAGCCGCGTATATGATTTCCGCGGCGTATCGGGAGACTTGGACGAAAACAGTCCGCATTACGGCCTGTACCGCTTCAAAAAGGGCTTTGGCGGCGAGTTTACGGAATTTGTCGGCGAATTTGACTATGTGCTCAGCAAGCCCGCGCAATTTGTCGCGGAAAAGGGCAGCCTGGCATTTAAATGGGTCATATCGCGTGTATTCCGCTGGAAGCATCGGAAATCGTCCGGGGAGAGTGCACAATGAACGCCTATATCGTAGAGCATGACGCGCTGCTGCATAACATCCGGGAGCTGAAGCGTCTGGCGAACGGCGTGCCGATCTGGGCGGTGCTCAAGGGCGACGGCTACGGCATCGGCGCGCTTCCGCTGGCTCGTTTGCTGCGCAGCGAAGGAATCGACCGCTTTTGCGTGACCGAGCTGCGCGAGGCCGCGCTGCTGCGTGAAAACGGCTTTGACGACGCGGAGCTCCTGATGCTGCGCGTGACGAACGATACCGCGCTGCTGCGCGCACTGCTCGGGCTGGGCGTCATCCTGACCGTGGGCAGCACGCAATCTGCCGCGACCGTTTCCGAACTTGCGGCCGAGGGTGGCACCTCGGCGCGTGTTCATCTGAAGGTCGATACCGGCATGGGCCGCTTCGGCTTCGCACCGGGCGAGACCGAAGCCATGCGCAGTGTGTTTGCCGACCCGAATCTGCGTGTTTGCGGCGTGTTTACGCACTTTAACTGTGCTTACGGAGACGAAAAGTTGACCCGGCGCGAGTTTGCCGTATTCCGGGAAACGGTCGCCTCACTGCGTGCGGCAGGATTGGAGCCGGGGATGGTGCATTGCTGCAATTCCTCTGCATTTTTGCGCTTTCCGGAGATGCACTGCGATGCCGTCCGCCTCGGCTCGGCACTGCTTGGGCGCGTAACCGTTCGGAATACGCTGCGTCCGGTCGGCTATTGCCTGAGTGCAGTCGATGAGCTTCATCGGCTCGAAAAGGGACAGACGACCGGCTACAGTGCCGTCTGGAAGGCAAAGCGCGATACTGTTGCGGCGATCGTGCCAGTCGGTTGGTACCATGGCCTGCGCGTTGGCATGAAGGTTGACCTGAATCGAAAACGCGACTGCCTGCGGGCGATTTTGGGCGATTTTCGTGCATTTTTTCATGGGAATGCCACTTATGTAACAATTGGCGGGAGAAGGTGTCGTGTGATCGGCGTGGTGGGGATGCTGCATTGTGCCGTTGACGTGACCGGGATGGAGATTTGTCCTGGCGATGAAGTGCGGCTGGAGATCAATCCACTGCAAATGAAGGGACTCCCCGTCGAATTCCGCCGATAAAAAATCCGTTTACTGCAGGAAAAAGGCTTGCCTTTTGATAGGAAACCTGCTATAATACCCGAGTAAATGCGCCAGTGGCTCAATGGATAGAGCATCAGATTCCGGTTCTGAGGGTTGGGGGTTCGAGTCCCTTCTGGCGTGCCAAAACCGCCCACCCTTTAGGGTGGGCGGTTTTGGCATATCTTGCGGGACTCGAAGAATGGCAATCGAATATCGATCCACAGAACGCACCGGGATATGTACAATGTCAAAAGCAAACTGCCTGCGGCAGTTTGCCGTAGCTGCATCCATACAACAAGCCGGGTCCCTTCCGATGGAAAGAGGGGCCCACCCTTTAGGGTGGGCGGTTTTGGCATATCTTGCGGGACTCGAAGAATGGCAATCGACTTCCGGAAAGGAGCAAAGGAAATGTGCGACGCGGTTTCTCTGAATGAATTACTGGATGCCCGTGAGCGCCGGGCGGCGCGTCAGAGGATGCTTTTGGGCGAGTACGCTTTGCCGCTTGTTTGTTTTACGATGAATATCGCCGGACCGGTCAAGAATTCTCCGCTGATCGGCTACGCCTTTCGTGCGGGCATTTCCATGCTCCGTGAGCGGCTTGGCGCACCGATCTTTTTCGAGAGCGAGGAACGGAAGACCGGCTGTGAGGCGTTTCTGGTTTATGATTTGCCTGCGCAGACATTGAAGACAGCCTGCCTCGTGGTGGAGGGAAGTGCCGTCGGACGTCTGTTTGATCTGGATGTATTGGACGCGGAGGGAAAAAAACTGTCGCGTGGCAAGCCGCGGCGATGTCTTTTGTGCGACCATTCCGCGGCAGATTGCGCGCGCAGCCGAAGACACGGGCTGGAGGCAGTGCTCGCCGAGACACGGCGCAGACTGCGCGAATTTGCGCAGGACGATCTGGCGCGCCGCGCCACGGAGGCGCTTTGCCGCGAAGCAGAGCAGACGCCGAAGCCCGGTCTTGTGGATAGGAGAAATACGGGTGCGCACCGCGATATGGACACGGCGCTGATGTGTCGCAGTGCGGAGGTTCTGCGACCGTTTTTTGCCGGATTTGTCCGTCGGGGATTGGACGATGCGTCCGCGTCCGAGCTTCGGGATTACGGTATCGAGGCTGAGACGGCAATGCTTCGCGCCACGGGTGGTGTCAATACGCATAAGGGAGCTCTGTATTCTCTGGCGCTATTGCTTTCCGCATTTGGACGCAGCCTCGCAGGGCAGGAGGGGGATATTTTCCAAATTGCGGCGCAGATTGCCGCTGTGCTGCCCGTTCCGCAGGGGACGCACGGCGCGTCCGTTCGGGAGCGGTATGCGCTTCCCGGTGCACGCAGTGAGGCGATTGCCGGCTTTCCGACGCTGCGGCGGCTGCTGCTTCTGGAGGATCCGCAGCGCGTGCTGCTGACGGCGATGGCGGGCCTTGCCGACAGTAATCTGGTCTTCCGCGGTGGGATCGCCGGGCTGACGACCGTCCAACGAGCCGCGCAAAATATCCTGCTTCTTCCGGAAGCACAGTGGGCACAGGCGCTTGAATGTATGGATGACAAGTTGATTGCCGGAAACCTCAGCCCCGGCGGCAGCGCAGATCTGCTGGCGTTGTGGTATTTTATGAAATCACTCCCATAAGAATTGGCTTCCCGTGCGGGAGGCCGATTCTTTTTATCGGGGCCTCCCCGGCACGGGCACCGGATTTGCACGGACGTAACAAAAAGGTTTCCGCTGCATCAATTGTGAAGACGAAGAAAGGCGGAACGCCCCGAAGAGGATCGTCATAAGCTGAATCGGGGGCATTTCCCCCGAAGGAGGCTTCTTTATGGAGATGAGATCGCAACCGATCACCCGCACCAATGAAACAATGCGCGGGCAAAACTGCTCGCTTGACTGCGCGAACTGGCAGGGAAGTCTGCCGTCCTGCGCGCCGCTGAGCGTGCCCTTCGTTCCTTTCCAGCAGAACGATCCGCAGATGTACCCGGCCAAAAAAGGAGTTGTGCGCGGCACGTTGTTTCCGGGACTGGATCTGCCCTTCATGGGTATGGTCAACGAGCAGGAGCTGTCCGACCGACCTCTGCATGAGCTTCAGGCGCTCGGTTTTGCCATTATAGAGCTGGGGGAATACCTGGACACACATCCGGACGATACGGAGGCATTTTCCATGTTCCGCTCCTATGCGGAGCTCTACCGTACGGGCCGCGAGCGTTATGAGCAGATGTGCGGCCCGCTGACACAGCTGGCAGCCGCAGGCGGCGAACGCTATGCATGGCTCAACGATCCGTGGCCGTGGGAATTCTGCACCGGCATGGACAATAAGGAGGGCTGAGCAATGTTTGTTTATGAAAAAAAACTGCAATACCCGGTGCGCATTCAGAATCCGAACCCGAAGCTTGCCAGTATCATCATCAGCCAATACGGCGGCCCGAACGGTGAACTCGGCGCCTCGCTGCGCTACCTGTCGCAGCGCTATGCCATGCCCTATGCCGAACTGAAGGGGCTCCTGACCGACATTGCGGTAGAAGAGCTTGGTCACCTCGAGATGGTGGGCGCAATTGTGCATCAGCTTACGCGCAAGCTCACGCCGGAGCAGCAGCGTACGGACGGCTTCGCGCAGTATTTTGTTGACCACACCGCCGGTGTCTATCCGCAGTCGGCCGGTGGTACGCCGTGGTCCGCGGCGACAATGCAGGTTCTCGGCGATCCGATCGCTGACCTGACGGAGGATATGGCAGCAGATGGTACGACCACCAAAGAACAACCTGTGAAAGCGAAGTGCCGAAAACCCTTGATTTAACAAGGTTCCCATAAAGACACCTTTGTTAATCGGGAGTCAACGGACAGGTGATGCTTATGTGTTGCCTGTCCGTTGGCTTTTTTCGTTATTATCCGGCTGTATTGCCGATATAATGGAAATAAATATCAATTTGCTGTTCGGCGTTTTGCTTGAACCGCTCACGCCTCTCGTGAATGACTATTTTTGAAACGAAGGTGTGCAGGATTTCGGGTGTAAGCTCGGTTATACGCGTATACTTTTTAGCGAGACCTATGAACTTATCCACATCGCTTGCCGCCTGCTGCAAATTTTGTATCTGCTTTTCCAACTCCGGTAACTTGGCGTCTATGCTCTTTTGCTCATCCGTATAGCCGCAGGACAGCATACGGAACTGCTCGTTGTTTACCCTTCCGAGGACATTGTCCTCATACAGCCGCTTGAACAATGCATTAAGCTCCGCCGTTCTTTTCGACAATCTTTCATATTCACGCTGCTTGGCGTTAAGCTCCCGTCGATTTTCCGTGGAGCTTTTTTGTTGATGAATTCCGCAAACTGCCGTTCTTTTGTTCTTGCCGTGTAAGTAATACGGCACAGTTCCTCCAAGAGAATCTCATCCAGTACCACCTCACGAATCCTGTGCGGCGTGCATTTTTCTTTTGCATTATTGCGGTAATGCGAGCAGTTGAAGGAATAGCTTTTCGGATCATCCGCACGCTTGTGATTAAAATACAATTTCGAGCCGCAATCGGCACAGAACAGCAGACCGGAATACTTGCTTGTTTCGCCTATGCTTGTCGGTCGCCGTTTACCCTGACGCAGCTTTTGCACGGTTTCCCAAGTTTGCATATCAATTATCGGTTCGTGCGTATGTTCAAAACGGATATGCTCGGACGGATCACGCTTCATCTTACGCTTGTCTTTGTATGACGGCACGGTAAACCGACAGTTTACCGTGTTGCCGATATAATCCTCTCTCGAAAGGATATCCGCAACCGTCTTTGCGTTCCAGTCACACGGTCTGTCGGTATCAAGCGCCGTAACCGCTGTTCCGGATTTGCGGTATTCATACATCACGGGCGTCAGTATCTGCATTTCTTTCAGTCTGTTTGCGATCATCGTCGGACCGAGTCCTGCGACGCACATGGAAAAGATTTTTTGAACCACCGGTGCCGTTTCCTCATCTACAATAATATGATTTTTATTATTCGGGTCTTTAACATAGCCGTAAGGCGGTCTTGAACCGATGCGTTCGCCTTTTTCCGCCTTTGCCCGTTTTACGGCACGAATCTTTTTGCTTGTATCCCTCGCAAACCATTCGTTGAACAAATTTTTGAACGGGGCAAGCTCATTTCCGTCCGTATACATTGAATCGAAATTATCATTGACGGCGATATACCTCACATTGTTTTTCGGAAAGTATATTTCGGTATATGAACCCACTTCAATATAATTTCTTCCGAGTCTGGACAGATCCTTTGTTATGATGACTCCGATTTTTCCGTCCTCAATCAGATCGAGCATACGGCGAAAGGCGGGTCTTTCAAAATTCACTCCGCTGTAACCATCATCCGCAAACACCTGTGTGTTTTCAAAGCCGTTTTCTTTTGCGTATTTTTCAAGGATCATTTTTTGGTTGACAATGCTGTCGCTGTCGCCCTGCCGCATATCTTCTTGGGACAGTCGGCAGTACAGAGCGGTTATTTTTTGGCTTGACTGTATCATGTTTACCTCCTTGTTTTCAGCCAAACCGATTGAGAGCTGTGGAAAATTTCCGCAACCTCAATATACTCTCAATCGGTTGAAAAGTCCAGACGATTTTTTAAGAAACCTTACCGTCCTGCATTTCCATTCCGAGAAGGTATCGGATACCGTTGTCGACCGTATTTTGCGGCTCAATTTCAAAGCAGGAATTGACAATATAGTTCATGCGACCAATCCGATATTTTTTGCTCTGCACCATTTTATTTTCAGAAACACTGTGAAATGTCCTTCGCTGCAGACACCTGAAGGTTTTAGAATCAAACTCATCGCCCGATTGTATTTTTATGTTACTTTCCGGCAGAAGTTTGAGTTTTTCCACCATGTTTTTGAAATCGTTTTTATCTGTATTTTCCATAGATTCCTTTCCGCCGTAAGGCTGTTCGGTATTTTTACATTCCGCCCATAACAGGACCGCAAGGTTTCTTTTTATGCCACTATTTTTCTCTGTAAAAAGTGCAACCCCTAAATCAGCGAGGATAAAATTGGAGCAACCCCTAAACCATAGTTTTATAAGCAGCTTCAAAATATCGCACAAAGCCCCCCCAGCGGTCGGCGTTGCCGTCCGCCGTGAGCCGCCGAGGGGAAGCAGCGCAACCCCTCGGCTTTCTCCTGCTTATTTTCGTACCGCTGCGGCTTTTGACGGAATAAGGCGTAATTCCTCAAAAACAACAGCTGATTTATGCAGAACTTTCAGTTCCACGGCAGAAAAGAAAAAGGGGGCGCACACGCTGTTTACAGCGCCGTATTTCGCCTTTGTGCGGTCCTGTCGGGTGTTTACTCGATTTTTCGTTTGGTCGGCGTACAGGGCGTTTCCTGCGGTTGTTTCGGTAGAGAAAAGATTTACTCTTTATTTCTTTTTCTGCTGTAATATATACTCAGTGGGTTTAGTTCTATGGGTATAGTTCTGCGATACCGTTTCTTACACCACCCTGTACGAAAAAATTACACTACTGAAATAACTTGACCGTGTAGGCGTTGCTTGTGTTTGATCCGTCCTGTCTGCGGCGCTTTTTTTTTTCACAAGCCCTGCTTTTTCAAGACTTATAATCGCTGCGTCCACTGTCTTTTTGTCAATACAGCATTCCGCGGCGATCAGCCGCCGTGACGGAAAGCAGGCGCCATTTTTATCACTGTGCTTTACGAGGCAGCAGTAGACGGCGAGATCTCTCGGCTTTAATCGGTAGTCGCTTATGCGGTTTGAGATGATTGAAAATTTTTCTGTCACTTTTTCCTCCTTGAAATTTTCTTTTTGCATGGCTGCAATCATATCTGCACCAACTCCTTTCGAATGGTTATGTAATTTCGCCCTCTACTTTTCATGGCAAAAAAGTGGATAGGGTACAACCAAAATTTTTACCCCTACACTTATCCAAAGGAAAAAATCCTATGGGCTACAACCAAAATCTTTTCTCACTCGTCCAAAGGAAAGACTACACCCGGCTATGCGCTGAAAATTTATCCCCTCACTTTTTCAGCCGAAAAATCGGGTGTTCTATTCCCTGAAAAACAGGAAATTTACAAAATGTTCAAAATTCCGAGGGCTATTCGCAAAAAGAAAACAGGCAAAGGATTGTGATATCCTCTGCCTGTTGCAGTGTGTAATACTATATTTCCGATATCCGGTATACAGATCAAATTGTTTTCTTAGCAGTTGTTCTTATCTGACTGTGCAAATGTTTTCAGTTCAATCCTTATAACAGCAGTTTTAATTTGCGACAAATTCGCATATTGACAAATGCGCAACGCTGATGTATAATAATTTGCGAGTAGGTTGCAAATTGGAGGTGCAGCTGATGGCAAAGTATCTGACACGGCAGCGGAAGCGGCTTTTAGAATATCTTTCAGAGCATACAGACGAACAGATGACCGCACGGCAGATAGCTGACGCACTGACGGCAGATAACATCAGTATTAGCGCTGTTTATCGTAATCTATCCGCTTTGGAGGAAGATGGTATACTGAAACGCAGTATCCGAGAGAATACCAGAGAAGTCTATTATCAATATATTGCGGCAAAGGAATGTAGGGAGCATTTGCATCTTTCTTGCCGAGTCTGCGGAAAAAGCATCCACTTGGATGAAGCAGACACAACACAACTGATTCAAAACACTTTAAGAAACACGGGTTTTCAGATTGAAAAGACCGAAACAATCCTCTACGGTGTCTGTGAGGGTTGCAGAAAATAGCAGGAGGTGAGCATGATGACAAAGAAAAAGCGCATTATATCCTTGGTAGTCGCTGTTGCGGTCTTTTTTGTCATGCTCTATTCTGCCCTCTATATTGCAGCAGAAGCAAACCACGACTGCGTGGGCGAGAACTGCCCGATCTGCTATCAGATCAGTGTTTGCCAGAACGCCCTAAAAAACCTTTCACTTGCCGTATCCGCCGTAGCCTTTGCTGCTGCGTTTACATATACTCTGTGCAGGAGTATTTCTTCCTGTGCAGCTGTTATCCCAAGCTATACTTTGGTTTCGCTCAAGGTGAAGCTGACAGATTAAATAAGAACTTTTTACAAGGGTGTAGTCTATCTATTTTTGCGGATAGGCTTTTGCGGTGTTGCCGTTACCCTTGTATTTTTGCGCCTATTTTTAAGTTCTTATCATAATCCGGAGGTAACAAACCCTATGAAAAAAACAACTGCGCTGCTGCTTGCGCTTTTAATGATCGTCGGCGTTCTCGCCGGCTGCGGAAAGCAGAATGATACCAACAAAACTGACAAACTGAGCATTGTCACCACCATTTTCCCCGAATATGACTGGGTCAAGGAAATTCTCGGTGACAAAGCCGACAATGCTGAGATCACCATGCTGCTGGACAACGGCGTTGACCTGCACAGCTATCAGCCCACCGCTGATGATATTGTCAAGATTTCCGACTGCGACCTGTTTATCTATGTGGGCGGCGAGTCCGACGAATGGGTGGACGATGCCCTGAAAAATGCCACCAACAAGAATATGAAGGTCATCAATTTGCTGGAAGTGTTAGGAGATTCCGTGAAAACGGAAGAAACCGTTGAGGGTATGCAGGAGGAGGAACACGACCACGACCACGAAGATGGTGATGAACATGACGATGCAGAAGAACACGACCACGAGGAAGAAGCGGAGTATGACGAGCATGTTTGGCTGTCTTTGAAGAACGCTGAAACGCTGGTCGGCGCAATTTCCAACGCCTTGCAGGAGCTTGACCCCGACAACAAGGACACCTATTCCGCAAATTCCGATGCTTATGTAAAGAAACTGTCTGCTCTTGACGCAGACTATCAGGCTGCCGTGGACGCTGCGACCTATAAGACCGTTCTGTTTGGCGACCGTTTTCCGTTCCGTTATATGGTGGACGATTATGGTCTGAGCTACTATGCCGCTTTTGTGGGTTGCTCTGCCGAAACCGAAGCCAGCTTTGAAACCATTTCGTTCCTTGCGGGTAAAGTGGACGAGTTGAAATTGCCCTGTGTACTGACCATCGAGGGCGCACAGCACAAGATTGCCGAAACCATTGTCCAGAACACGACTGCGAAAAATCAAAAGGTGTTGACGATGGA
>CAKUDE010000014.1 GCA_934645175.1 uncultured Oscillospiraceae bacterium | reverse complement strand
TCCCTTTGCCATAAAAATCACCCCATTCGTTAGACATTATACCACATTGTCTAACAAATGGGGTGCGGTTCACTTCCATGGTCGGCTTTTTCTATATTTGTGAGTATCTCGGCGTCACGCCGCAGGCTTTTTTTGACGAACATCTGTCCGAACCGCAGCAGTCTGCAGAGCTTCTACAGGCCATTGACCGTCTGGATCATCGGCACCGGGAGCATATTCTCCGGCTCATAGAGGATCTGTTGGAATAATCAAAACGGTTAGCCGGCTGAAAACCGTAGCGGCAGTCCCGCGGCTTGATGATTCGGAGCATTGTACCACCGAACCCAAGCAGGGAATTAAAAAAGTGCCTCCCATCGGGAGGCACTTTTTTCGCAGGCAATTACTTGCCCTGATTCATCTGCTTGGCAACCTCGGCAGCGAAGTCTTCCTGCTTCTTCTCGATGCCTTCGCCCTTCTCGAAACGAACCGCATCGACAAACTTGACGCTTCCGCCCAGCTCCTTCGCGGCAGCGGCGATATACTGCTCGACGGTCACAGAGCCGTCCTTAACGAACGCCTGCTGGAGCAGACAGTTCTCCTCGAAGAACTTGTTCAGTCTGCCGGCGGCAATCTTCTCCTTGACCTGCTGGGGCTTGGAGGCCATCTTTTCGTCGTTATCCATCTGTGCGACCAGAATCTTCTTCTCCTCATCGAGCACATCCTGCGTAACCTGGCTCTTGTCCCAGAAACGGGGGTTGAGCGCAGCGATCTGCATGGCAACGTCCTTACCGATCACAGTGGCGTCAATGCTGCCCTCGACCTGGAGGTTAACCAGAACACCGATCTTACCGCCGGCATGGACATAGGCAACACTGGTATTTTCGGCAAACCGGGCAAAGCGACGGATCTGGAGGTTTTCACCGATAGACATAACCTTCTCGGGCAGGATCTCGGAGACCTTCAGCTCAGTGCCGGGATACTTGCACTCCTTGAGCGCTTCAACATCGGCGGGAGCATCGACCAGAACGACCTGGCAGATATCCTTGACAAACTGCACAAAGGGAGCGGACTTCGCACAGAAGTCGGTCTCGCAGTTGACCTCAACAACGGCGCCGACGCCGCACTTTTCGCAGACGGTAGCATAAGCCATGCCTTCGGCGGCAATGCGGCCGGCCTTCTTGGCCGCCTTCGCCAGACCCTTCTCGCGCAGCCATTCGACTGCCTTATCCATATCGCCGTCGGTCTCGGCCAGAGCCTTCTTGCAATCCATCATACCGACATTGGTCATTTCACGCAGTTTCTTTACATCAGCAGCAGTAAATGCCATATTATATTTCCTCCGTTCATTTGTTTTGGAAAGTGCCCGTCAATCGCTTGGCGGGCACAGCAGATTCTTACTCAGCGGCCTCGGTCGCGGGGGCTTCAGCATCCTCTGCGGGAGCGGCCTCATTGTTCGCCTCGCCCTGACGGCCTTCCTGCACAGCGTTGGCCATGGTGGCGACGATCAGGCGGATGGCGCGGATGGCGTCGTCGTTGCCGGGGATCACATAGTCGATCTCATCGGGGTCGCAGTTGGTATCAACGATCGCAACAATGGGAATGTGCAGCTTGCGGGCCTCGGCGATGGCGTTGCGCTCCTTGCGGGGGTCAACGATAAACAGGGCACCGGGGAGCTTCTTCATGTTCTTCACGCCGCCGAGATACTTCTCGAGCTTTGCGATCTCACCCTCGTGCTTGATAACTTCCTTCTTGGGAAGCATGGCGAAGGTGCCGTCCTCCTGCATCTTGCGCAGCTGTGCCAGACGGTCGATACGGGTACGCATGGTCTTGAAGTTGGTCAGCATACCGCCGAGCCAGCGGGCGTTGACATAATACTGATCGACACGCTCGGACTCTTCCTTGATGGCATCCTGCGCCTGCTTCTTCGTGCCGACAAAAAGGATGCTCTCGCCGTTGGCGGCAAGCTCACGGACAAAGTTGTAGGCCTCTTCGATCTTCTTCACGGTTTTCTGAAGGTCGATGATATAGATGCCGTTGCGCTCCGTGTAGATGTAGGGCGCCATTTTGGGGTTCCAGCGGCGGGTCTGATGACCGAAATGCACACCGGCCTCGAGCAGGTTCTTCATGGATACGACTGCCATTTTGTTGTTACTCCTTTTCGTTTTGACCGCCATTCCCCTCCTCTCCCCCGTCCACCGCAGAGCGGCACTGGGACGGAAAATCCGGGAATGTGTGGACTGAATATTGTCGCGGAATTCCGCGCCGTACTATTATATCGGAAGTGTTCCCGCTTTGCAAGTGTTTTTTTCGGTTTTTTCGGACTTTTTTCGGTTGTTTTCAGGAGCTTTACCCGCTCCGGCGAGGACGGACGGCACATATGCAGCAAAGCGTGCGAACATTCGCCGCATCCGGCAAAAATTTATTTCCCGTCGCGCGGTAAGTTTAAAAGCACCACCCCGGCCGCAGTGGCGGTCGGGGTGGTATTATGGCATTGCCCCACAGGGCGTTCCGCTTCGGTGTGCGGCGCACTACCGGTCGTCAAGAACCTGTAGCATCCGCTGCGAAAGGCGTCGGATAGCGGCGGTGTTCGTCCGGTATTTATTTCTTCCGTCGATCGCCTCTCGGTTGATCAGACCGGCGCCGACCATATTATTCAGATCCCGGAACACCGCACCGGAATGCAGACCCAGCTCGCGCACCAGATCCTGCCCGGTTTTCGCAGAGTCCGTCATTGCCTGAAGCATGGCGACACGGTCGGTATTTGCCAGCAGCCGCAGCGCAGCGTTCTCCTTTTCCGAAAAGCCGCAGTCGGGTCTTTTCTCCGCCGCACCGATGTTCAGGCAGAGTCCAAGCAGACAGCAGGCCGGTCCGACCGGAGCAAGTGCCTTTACATAGCCGCCGCTTTGGGGGAAGTAGCGCAGCGCCACCTCCAGGTGCTCGCACTGCATCCCGTTCAGTCCAAGACGTTTCGTAAAAAATTCGTCGCCCTCCGGTCCGCGGAAGTAGTTCTCCCAACGACTCAGCAGCGGGCTAGCACGTTCCACCCACGGTGCAAGCAACGGTTTGAGCTTTCGCGTAACCGGCCGCAAAAGGTCTACCAGCCAGCACAGATATTGCTCGTAGTTATAGATGACGTCCATCAGTTGATTCTGCGCCTCGGCAGAGACCGGCAGTTTGGAGAGCTCACACGACAGCGAAACCTGTTGACCCGGTGCAGCCGTATCAACGGAAAGGCAATGGCTGTCCATTTCCGCCACGGTATAGGGTCGTTGAATGGTGTTCCAGTAATCCAACAGGCTCTGTGCCAGGCGATCCGGATCCGGGTCCGGCGAGGTCAGATTTCCGTAAAGAATATGACTGGCAATGCACAGCTCTCTGCCATGTCCATGCGAAATAAGGTTCGACGGGATCGGGTGAAAAAAGAACTGCACAATATCGCTGCCGCTGTCCAGCTCGCCGCAGGCAGCGTCGCGAATCGCCGTTACGTCGGCAAGCGGAATGGCAAATTCCCCCGTACCGGCAAGCTGCTCCGGAGACGATCGGTTCACGAAAGAGTAGGCCAACTCCATCGCCTCAAGCAGGAGGCACGGTTCGGGACAGATTCGGGGGTTCACGTGGACATTCCTCCTACCAAAACTTTCTATTACCATTATACCTCCTGTCACTGCAAAACGCAAGCATCGTTTTCGGTGTCGCCGCGCATAGGTTTGCCGGAGGGTCCCTTGGGACCCCCCGGCTGTTAAAAGGAATGGGATCAGAACCGAATTGGGAAAGTTATTGTATGAGCGCGCACAGACGCATAAGAATCGTCGCAATCTGCGCACGGGTAGCGCCGTCCTTCGGATCAAGCGTTCCTCCGTCAGTACCGATGAGGATGCCATTGGCAACGGCCCAGTTCATCGCCGCGCGTGCATAGCCGCTAATTTCGGCGGCATCGCCGAAGGCAGACAGGTGATCCTCCGTCACCTCCTGCGAACCGCAGAAGCGGTAAAGCATCGTTGCCGTCTGTTCTCTGGTTACGGGAGCATTCGGCTCAAAGGTCGTCTCAGTCACACCGAAGACAACTCCTGCGTCTGCCGCCCAGACAACGGCATCTCTGTACCACTGCCCGTCGCGCACATCCGCGAACGGATTTTCCGTAGCCGCAACGTCAGGCGTTCCGGCAAGGCGATACAGAACCATTGCGAGCTGGGCGCGCGTGAGCGATGCGTTCGGCTCAAAGAGCCCGTCGCCCGTGCCGATCATCAGACCGTTTTTCAGGACGAAATCGACAGCATCGTGATACCAGGCATCAAAGCCCACATCCGCGAAGGAGGCCGACGGGCACCCGCCGCTTCCGGCCGGGATCGTGGTGCCGCTTTGGATAAGCTTGCCGCACTTCGTGCAGACCAAGTCGCCCGTGTAGCCGTCGCTGTGGCAGGTCGCTTCCTTCGCACCGACCAGCGCGGTCTCATGCGCGGGAATTGCAAGCGTCACGGTTTCAACGGTTTCGGGATGAGCGGCGTTTTCTTCCGTGACCGTGATCTTGATCTCTGCGCTTTCCCTTACGGTGAAGTGCAGATTCAGAATGTTCTCCAAGGCAGTGGCATTGACATAGCCGAAGACCAGCTTACCCTCGGAGGCAACGACGGACGTGAAGCTCGCCGCGCTGTCAAAGGAATCCAAAGTGGCCTTATCCGCGTCATATGTCACGGTAATGATACCGTTTGCAGAGGTTTCCTCGGCAGAAACACCGACGGAGACCTGATCGCTGCCGCAGCCTGCATTCGTCTGAGAGACGGACAGGGTGCCCGCATTGCCGGGGACAGCCGCGTTGGCAGGATGATCCAGTTCGTCAGCCGGTTTGGCTTCGCCGAGGTTCATCTGCTCCAGGCTCTCGCGGCAGCTCACAACATCGAAGAAGCCGTCCTGCGCGGTATTCAAAGAATCGGATGCCTTTGCATTCAATTCCGCATCGGTGTACAAAGCAGTCATACTGCTCACTCCGTGGACACGACCGGCAAAATAAGCCGTCATTTCGTTCAGGTCAACGTAGTACAGCTCTGCGCCGTCGGCGCCGTTATTGGCAACGATCAGGCCGCGCTCCTCTCCGTTCTGAACATAGACCATGCTCATTTCCTTCATGTCGTCCACATAGAAATTGCGAACCGTGCCGATTGTCGTACGGAGAGCGGAATAAGCAACATTGTTCTTGAACACGCTCGTGCTCTTTGTGTAGGAGGAATACATGAAAACTTCCAGCAGCGTGCCGTCGGAGCCGAGGCCGTAGAAGACCTGGCCGGGGACGTCCACCATGACGGTGCCGACACCGGGCGTGTACTGCATCATCTGCCTGGTGCCCTCGCCGACGTAGGCAAAGCCGCCGATGGTCATGTAATAGGGGTACAGGTTCCAGCCATAGGTCTGGCCTTCCTCGTAATCGAGGAAGTATTGCAGACGCGCATAGTCGGTCACATATACGCCAAAGCCGAAGGTATCGCGCTCATGTTTATTCCCGGAGCTGTCGGTCAGCTCAGTACGCTTGGAGGGAACGCCCGTAAGGTCGGCGATAGCGTAGTCGCGGTTGGAGGAAAAGTCATTGTGTTCGGAGTAGCCGTCGGAGGGCGTTACGGTGTAGTGGCTCATTGCCGCCGTATCACCGACATCCGTGCCGTAAATCTTGCCGTTATACGCGCCGCCGCCGGTAAACCGGGTCTCGGCATCCGCATTGACAACATAGCTGCGGTCGCTCAGGTCAATCGTAATCCACTTTACGCCGTCCGCAGTCACCGCCTGCGCGTTGAGCTTTCCGCTGATCGGCTTGATCGCCTTGACTGTCAGCGTGCGCGACGCGCTGGCGTGGCCGCCGTTTTCGTCCGCCGCAACGGAGGTCGCCGTGATGGTGACAACACCCGGCTTCAGCGCGGTGACGACACCATTTTCGTCCACGGTGGCAATGCTCTCATCGCTGCTCTTCCACGTCACCGCATTTTCATAGGTTCCCGGCACTACCGTAGCGACGATCGTGAGCTGATCTTCAACGTAAAGCTGCGTTGCACCGGCGCCGAGCTTCACAAACAGGCTCTGCGGGCGGGAATACTGATACAGAACGTTTACGGGGTAATTATCCGTTCCGAAGCTGCCGAGCTCGGAAACGGTCATCGACTGCGGGTGGATGGCATACATCCGGTTGAGCCGGTCGTCTCCGTGCGCGGACAGGAAGAGGTAACCGCTTTCCGCGTCGTAGATCAGGCTGGACGCCTGCTCCGTTCCGAGGGTGGAGGAAAGGCTCAGATCCAGATTCGCCGAGCCGAGGTAGCTGATGTCGCGGGTGAAGTTCACGCCGTCGACCGTCACGCGCATGGAATACAGACCGCCCAATTCACTGAGGAGATAATAGTGATGGGTAAAGACATCATTTTCGCCTTCGGTCGTATTGGCGAATGCAATGCCGGCAACGGGCGCATCCAACCCGGGATAGAAGTAGGTAAGCAGGGCCTTCTCGGGGTTGATCAGCTCCAGGCAGGAACCGCTCTGGCAGATTGCCAGCAGGCAGTCCCCCATGTATCCGATCCCGGGCGCGGGAGCTGCATCCGTCCATGCCCACTGGTCGCTGACGATCCCCAGATCGCGGATCGTAAAGAGATCGGGATCAATGGCGTACATATGGTTGCCGCCGTTGACATAGAGCAGACCGTTCATCATTGTACCGCCGTTGTATGCATCAATGCTTGAAGTAACGGAGATCCATCCGGAAGGCCTGGTCGCATCGAACTCTGCAACATTCGCTTTTCCGTTCGCATCGCACAGAATGCCGGACAGGGAAATATTCCCCAGTTGATCACAGGTAACATTGCAGCTTGCCGAGATGTGCGGGACAGCATTGGTCGTCGCCGTAATGACGGCACTGCCCTTTCCGACGAGGGTAACGACACCGTCCTCGACCATGGCAACGGTCGGATCCGAGCTGGTCCAGGTCACGCTGCGGTCGGTCAGGTTCCACGGGCGAAGCGTGACGTTCAGCACAAAGCTGCTGCCCTTCGCGCCGGTCATCTCGCTGTGGTTCAGGTTGATTTCCGCAGGCACCGTCTGCTCGGTGAGACGGAAGGGACTGCTCGGAACAATGTACAAGCCTTCCAGCAGGCAGCTCAGGAACGAAGCGTAGACCGATGCCGCAGTACCGGAGTTCGTGCAGGCACGGGAAGCAACGCCCGTGTTCGGATCCACCTTCAGCAGGTAGCACTGCGTAACGTGGCTCGCTTTTGCGCTCGCGCCTGTGGCGACATACAGGACATCCTTGTCATGATCCCAGGCCATGGAGCCGCCGCAGGTTGCGTAACCAAGAGCGCCATCCGGATTATCGTTGACGGGATGGAGGTTTTCAATCATCCCATCGACAAGCTCATCGAGGGTAAATTTGTAGAGATAGGAACGCATCTTTACGGCATTGTTCGCGAAGTAGAAGGTTCCTTCGTCGTCGATCGTCATCATGGAGATCTGCCCGTCACTGACGGGCGGCCAGCCCATGGAATCCAGGTACGGATTAAAGAGCGTGATCTCGGCGACCTTTTCCATAGCGCCCGTATACAGATCAACGGTATAGAACGTGTTATTCGCATCAAGCGCATAAAGCGTGCTGTCGGCGTAGTTGAAGGCAAGATCCAGAATGGAATCCGTCACATCCGTGAAGTCCCGCACCTCGGTTACGCCCGCCCAGTCGGAATGACGGGCGACATAGAGCTTTCCGTCCGCACCGGCGATATAGACATACCCTGCGACATATTCCGCGGCCGTCACATCGATATCCGTATTGTCCATAAGCTCGGTACCGTTGTATTTGCTCTCGTTGACATACCACAGGTTATCAACGTCGATCTCCAGCCAACGCTGGCCGGAGCCGCGCTTGCTGCTCTTGGAATATGCATAGAAGCTGCCGATGGTGGAGCCCATCTCGCCCTTGTATTCCACGGCGTAGGTAGTCTGATTTCCGGCGTAGTCACTGATAACCACAAGGCACTGCTCACCGATCTTGCCCTGCGCGGTCGTCAGATCCACGACAGTCTGCGTGGTCTGTCCGGCTTCGGTCTGCTCCGGAACGGCTGTGCCGAACACACGACCGCCCTTCGACTGCACCTGGATGGAAGCGATATACTGATTATCGCGCGCCTCGATCATCAGGTTGCCGGTCTGAAGGTCCTTATAAATGCCGATCGCCTCCGGGGCCTGACTGTCGACCTTGAGCGTATAGGAAAGCTGTGCGCCCTTGCCGAGCGTACCGTCCTTGAGAAGCTGCTTGATCTGCGCCTCGGTCAATGCTCCATCCTTCTCGTAATACTCGGGAATCGCGATGAGCGAGACCGTAATCGTGTCGCCTTCCTTCGCACCGAGGGAAGAAACGCGCTTGTTCAGCGTGAATGCCGTCGAGCTGTTATACCACTGTTGTGCGTTCGTGTAGAAGAACGCGCCAAGCGTTTGCAGCTGCGGCTCGGAGAAATACAGATACTCGCCGTTCTGATTCGTAATGGCAACCGCCACGGCAGCCGCATTGCGGATCAGGGAGTATTGGATACCGTAGACTGTGCTGTCCAGGCTGATGGCTTCTCGCCCGGCGGGATAGCTGTCTTCCACAAGATAGGGGTTGCCGCTGAAATAGTATGCATTGGAATCGCCGGGATACTTGATGCCGAGCGCATTATCCGTCTCTCCGGCAACATAAGTGGGAGTATCGTCGCCGTAGAGGCGCTCGATATAGCTTGCCTTGTCAAACATGGACGCATCGGTCCAGTTTCCGTAGAAGCCGATCAGCGGAATGGAATGAGTCGTTCCCTGCACGCCCTCCTCGGAGGAAAGCTGCTGCGCAAAGAAATAGCCCTCCAGATAAGCGCCGTTTACATAGTTCTCGTCAAGCTGTTTTTTCTGCGCATCGGTCAGCCTGATCGTCACGCTCACCTGCGCGGAAGCGTTCGGCGCCAGCGTCAGAACGCCGGAATTCAGCTTCTCAAGCAGCACATAGGCATCGCGGGAATCAATGTCTCCGTCGCCGTCCAGGTCGGCGTTTTCTTTCCGTGCGATCGCCGGACGTGCTCCTGTCACATAGTCGAGCAGCGCCTGGACGTCGTCGGAATCCACCAGACCGTCGTCGTTGAAGTCGCAACCTGTCAGCTCGTAGGCGGAGCGGACGGACTTTCCGTCAACAAACCATTGAACGTCGGCAGACAGCAGCACCGTTTCGACGTCAAGGTACGTATAGCCATTCTCGCTGAACAGGCCCTGCGTAAACAGAGACGCGCTGAGCACATAGCGCTGCGTCGTATTTTCCATGGAGTTCAGAGAGAAGCTGAACGTATACTCGCCATTCTTCTCCGGATCGTCGCCAAGCTCGACTTTGACCTTACCGTCGGCATAGTCTTCCGTGGCGTCGGGACCCATGAGAATATACGACCCGGCAAGAATCGCATTGCCGACATTGGCAAGGCCGGAGCCCTGCTGAATGACGGAATAATACTGCCCGGCCTTTCGTTCCATCGGAACGGCAGTGGACATCAGCAGGCTCTGAACAAGCTTACGCGGGGAAATATTCAGCTTCTCCGCAAGGCCGTTCTCCTTTACCCACTGCGCCACGACCGCCGCCATGCCCGCAACCTGCGGAGCGGCCATAGAGGTGCCGGACATCGTTGTGTAGGCCTTGCCGCCGTCGACGGTGCCGTTGACGGAATAGATCGAGCCGCCGGGAGCGGTGATCTCCGGCTTGAGCTTCAGAGAGCCGTTCACACCCCATGAGGAGAAGGCGCTGATGGAGTAATATCTGGAAAAATACTGACTGGCGGTGTATGTGTTGCCGACCGTCATTTTGCCGGTATAATACAGCACCCGTCCCTCCGCATCCTGAACAGCGGTAGCGTTTTCCTTCATCGCGGCACCGTTGGCCTGCGTCACGGAAACAACCGGCTGTGTCTTTGTATAGGGGCTCAGGTCGATGTTGATCACGCCGTCCTGATTGTTATAGATAATCGTTGCGATTGCGCCGTACTTTACGGCAAGCTCGGCCTTCTCATAGAAGGAGCTGGTTCCGCGCGAGCAGACGGCAATTCTGCCCTTGAGCGCCTCGCCGATCGCCGCCCAGTCCTCCTCCAGTCCGAAGCCGTCGATGAAAACATATTCCTGTTCGCCGGCCAACGTGCGCAGCGGCTCATTGGTATAGAGGGTTTCGGTGTAGATGAAATTCTGACCGTCGATTGTAAAGTAATAGCCGACGCCGCCGTCGTTGTTGGCGGACGCGACGGTCATCGCTTCGGGGTATGTACCGGGCGAGCCGCCGGTGTGCATGGAAACGTCGTCACCGTACAGATAGCCCTGCTTGCCGTGTCCGGCGTAGGCAGCCCAATGATTGCTGTTGCCTTCGGAAATGGTAATCACAATATCGCTGTCGGAAAAGCTCGCGAAAATCTTCTCATACAGCGCGCTTCTGGTAAAGCCGGGGTAAGCCGAGCCGAGCGACAGGTTGACCGAATCGCAGCCGAGGACAATGGCATCCTCGATGGCCGCAATGTAATCGGCGTCGAACGCGCCGCCGCGGATTCCGAACACCTTCATGATAAGAAGCTGCGCATCGGGGGCAACGCCGGTTGCGAAAACAGTCTCGGCAGCTTCACGGTAAATACCCTCCGAGTCGATCACATAACGGTTCGCTGCAGCAATACCGGCAACGTGAGAACCGTGGCCTCCTTGTGAATCCTTGTTATGATCCACATAGTTCATCTGGTTATCCACATAGTTATAGCCAAACGGTACCTTGAGATTCTTGTAAAGGCTCTCGCCCGTCGCCGTCGGCATACGCTCCGCCACATTCAGCAGAGGAAGCTTTTCCTGAATTTCTTCGGCCGTCAGCGCTCCGATGTGCTCCAGGTACTCCGCCAGCGTCATTCCTGCCTTTGCAGCCTGCAGCGCCATGGAATACGCATAGCCACCGGCCGAGAAGCTCTGATGATCCATATCCAGGCCGGTGTCAATGATGGCAATGCGGCTGCCCGTTCCGGTATAACCGGCCATATAGGCAGCAGACGAGCCGATCATTTTCCCCGAGGTGGCGGTATTCGGCGAGGATTCCTCGTCCGAATTTACTACGCAGGGCTCATACTTTGCCTCGAGCACGACCTGACGAACGCCCTCGATCTGCTCGATTGTTTTGATCGAGCCGTAGGCAACGTTGGCCGAGATCAGGTTGGCCGCCAGTGTCAAATTCCAGCAGACATCCAAATCGCCGCCAAGAGCCTTGTTGATCCTCGCCGTCACCGTTTCCTGTGCACGCTTCAGATCCTTGCCATACGCCACGGCTTCTTCGTTTTCCGCAACGTTCAAAGCGGAAAAGCCGCGTTCCAGTACGGACGGCTGCTCCAGAACAATGGACACACGGACAATATCGCTGTCCTCGTACAGTTGTTCCTGTTCCTGCTGTTCCATCCTGTTCAGATAGCTGCCGCTTCCGTTTTCAACCTTTCGGAAGGACAGGCCATCGCTCTGTGCACCCTGCGCAGTGGTAGGCACCGCAAAGCCCAGCAGAAGCGCAAGCGTCAGAAGCAGGGAAAGAACGCGTTTGAAATGACTCTTTTTCATTCGTAGTTCCTTTCGTAATCTCTGTGTTGTCCGAAGCACTCGGTACCGGCGATGCAGGATCCGTCGGTCTCTCGCCTGACCCCAGCATGACGTTTATTGCATCATACCACAAAACTCACACTTTTGCAACACATTCCTCTCATTTTTGTGCTATCATTTTTCACAATTATTTTCGACTATTTTTGTTTGATATTATCATAAATAATTTTTACATTTATTTTTAACCGACGCAAACCTACGGGCATCGTTCTGCCGCAAAAATGCGCCCACATTTTTGCGGCAACGGTAAAAAGCCTGCCGATACGGATCGGCAGGCTCAGTAAATCCTTCGGAAAACGCTCTGTACCGTCAGGAGATCCGTGAAAGCAGGAAAACGGTCAGAAAATCCCTTTGCGGCCGCGGGGATGTAAAAAACCGCCCACGTTGCCCTCGACCAGGATCAGATCATCTCCGATCTGACGGATGCACTCCCAGGGGATCACATAGTCCTCGTGTCTGCCGAGGATGCCGCAGAAGCGGCAGGGGCCCGGGACAATGAGCGCCAGAATACGCCCGCATTTCAGGTCGACCGTTACATCCGCAACATAACCCAGGCGGCAGCCGTCACAGACATTGACAACCTCCTTGCACTTCAGATTGGAAAACCGGTTGCTCATTCGATCACGCTCCTTGCTCCTCCCATTCTATGCGCCCGCTGCAAGGAAGATGCCCTTCTGCTTTCGTCGTTTTGCGCAAAAATCCCGTTGAATTTTGTGGAAAGTGCGGGTTTGACTTTGCCCGTCTTTCCCGCTAAAATAGAGTTATTAAGGTAGGCGCGTTTCCTCCACACGGAAATGGAAACGTTTCCAAACAAGCGCGAACCGCCACGAAAGGAGTTTATCCCATCCGCAGGGCTTGCGGTGCGGCAATGTGGAGACTTGCCGCAAGGCGTGCCGCCCCGGCGCGGGCGGGCGTGAGGCCGGGAGTGCGGAGGCATCCCGTCCAGAGCCGTCATTTATGGCAAGCGTATCGCTCAAGCACATTAAGAAAGTCTACCCCTACACCGAAAAGAAGAGAAAAAAGAAGAAGGACGAAGAAGCGTCCGCTCCCAGACTCAAAATCACCGAGGAAGGTGTTCTGGCTGTAGACGATTTCAATCTGGAAATCGCAGATCGCGAGTTTATCGTGCTGGTCGGCCCATCCGGCTGCGGCAAGTCCACCACACTGCGCATGATCGCCGGTCTGGAGGAAATTTCCGGCGGCGAGCTTCGCATCGGCGACCGGCTGGTCAACGACGTGCCGCCCAAGGACCGCGACATTGCAATGGTGTTCCAAAACTATGCGCTCTACCCGCACATGACCGTGTTTGAAAACATGGCCTTCTCGCTCAAGCTCAAGAAGGTCCCGAAGGATGAAATCGCAAAAAAGGTCAACGAAGCCGCACAGATCCTCGGCATTACGGAGTACCTCGACCGCAAGCCGAAGGCGCTCTCCGGCGGTCAGCGGCAGCGTGTCGCCATTGGCCGCGCCATTGTGCGCAACCCGCAGGTTTTGCTGATGGACGAGCCGCTGTCAAACCTCGACGCCAAGCTGAGAAACGAAATGCGCGCGGAGATCATCAAGCTGCGCAGCCGCATCAACACCACCTTCGTCTATGTTACCCACGACCAGACCGAGGCTATGACGCTCGGCGACCGCATCGTAATCATGCGCGATGGCCGCGTCCAGCAGATCGGCACACCGCAGGAGGTTTTTAACCACCCCGTCAACCTCTTTGTGGCCGGCTTCATCGGTACGCCGGAGATGAACTTCTTCCGCAATGCGAAGCTCGTCTGTGAGACCGGGCGCTATACCCTTGAGCTGCTGGGCAGACGCATTGCGCTGTCCGAAGCGCAGCAGGCCGCGCTCAAGGCGGCAGGCAAGGGCACGCAGGAGGTCATTGTCGGCATCCGCCCCGTACACCTGGAGCTGGCGGACGAAGGCTTTGACGCCACAATCGACGTCTCGGAAATGATGGGCAGCGAAATGCATCTGCACATGACCGTTGCCGGGCAGGATGTGATCGGCATCATCCCGACGGCCGGGCTGACGCTTGACCGCGTGCGCAACGGCAGCGCCGCGCATTTCCGCTTTGACCCGTCGCTCGTCCACCTGTTCGACCCCGAAACGGAAGAAAACCTGATCTGAGACACCGGTCTCCGACAATGTAATATGAGAGAGAAGAAGGCTGCGCCACCCGGCGCAGCCTTCGACTTTTTATGGCGGTTATTCCTAACTAGCCCAACCGTTGCTCGCTCAACCACAGGAGGAAGCTTTTTGCAAGCGCCAACTTTGTTGGATTCAACCCGCGTAGCAACTCGGCAACGTCACGCCATCGGTCACCATCCAATTTTGCACTACCAGTCAAGAATATTGCGAACACGGATTCCGGAGAAGGACGAAAAGCGCCTCCTTGCGACAAGATCGGTATAGACCATTTCGCGCAAAAAGCATTCGTGCTCCGCGTTGGACGCACAAGTGTCTTTCAAAGAGCGCAAAATCGGAGCCTTCCCGTACGGGAAGGCTCCCTTTTTAACTGCAAAGCTGTTTGCGGATTGCGGACAGCGCGTTCTTTTCCAGTCGGGAAACCTGCGCCTGCGAGATGCCGATCTCCGAGGCGACCTCCGTCTGCGTCTTTCCGTCAAAAAAACGAAGCGCAAGGATTCGTTTTTCCCGTGCACCGAGCGTTCCGACCGCCTCGCGCAGCGCAATACGCTCCATCCACTGTTCGTCGGTGTTTTTGGTATCGCGCACCTGATCCATCACGGTCAGCGGATCGCCGCCGTCACTGTAGACGGGATCAAACAAAGATACCGGCGCGGCAATGGCGTCCATCGCCGCCACGACGTTTTTCACCGGCAGCTCCAGGCGCTGTGCGATCTGCTCCAGCGTCGGCTCGCGCCCCAACTCCGTGACAAGCGCCTCCTTACACTGCAGTACGCGATAAGCCGTATCGCGCAGGCTGCGCGTCACGCGAATGGAAGCATAGTCGCGCAGAAAGCGTTTGACCTCCCCTTCGATCATCGGCACGCCGTAAGTGGAAAACTTCACCCCCAACGTGCAATCAAAGCGTGCTACGGCCTTCAGCAATCCGACACAACCGACCTGAAACAGATCGTCCGGGTTCTCTCCCCGTCCCATAAACTTCTGGATCACCGACAGCACCAGTCGAAGATTTCCCTCGATCAACGCCTGCCGCGCCGCCTCGTTTCCCCGCCGCGCACGCGCAAACAGTACGTCCATCTCATCGTTTCTCAGGGTTTTCAGGCGTGCCGTGTTCACGCCGCAGATCTCCACCTTGCCCTGCATTGTTTTATCCTCCGTTTTCTGCGCGCTTCCGCGCATCATGCAAGCAGTATTCCCCGGAAATATCCGTTCTACGCCGCGTCCTTACAGACAATTCATCCATTCTTGTGCCGGTATTCGAGCCATTTCCGGATTTTACGAACTTTTTCAGCCGATTTTTCCGCCATTTTGTTTACATAATTCAAAATTATTCGAGGCCGGGAAAAATTATGAAACGGCATATCCATTCAATATTCATTCATATACAGTGCATACATCCGTGTATTCAGAGCAGGAAAAACACGGATTCGTCGCTCCTGCGCGAGTTTTGCACACAATGCACAGAGTTTTGCACAGCCTCTGCGGATTGAAAAAAATACATCCCATGAATATCGTGTTTACATAATACATTTTCAAGAAATCGGCAAAAAATGCGTCAGCTCGCTGTCGGATATTTGCGGGTGCAGCACACGATTGAGCGCCGCCGCCAGTAGACGCGCCGACTGCCGGATCTGCGCGTCAATGTCGCGCGGCGTGAGGATCATATCTCCGGCGCCGCCGAAGACGCCGGACGAAGCGACGGTCGGAATGCCGACGGCATACACGGGGACGCCGAGCGTCTGCCGTGTCAGCGCCGCACGGTGGTTCCCCACGCCGGAGCCGGGGCTGATGCCCGTATCGGAAAGCTGCACCGTTCTGCACAGACGTTCCGGCGCAGCGGCCGCCAACGCATCGACGGCAATCACACAGTCGGGCTTTGCATATGCTACCGCGCCGCGTACCAGCTCGGCGGATTCCATGCCCGTCGTAGCAAGCACACCCGGGCAGACCGCACTGACCGGGCGGCAGCCGGAAAACTGCTCCGGCAGATGCTCCAGAAGATGCCGTGTCAGAAACACGCGGCCGACCGTTTCCGGCCCGAGCGCATCGGGCGTCACCGCACGGTTTCCCAGACCGACCAGCAATACCGACGCATTGCGGTCAACCCCGAGCATCAGTCGCAGTCGGCGCGCCAGAAGCGCCGAGAGCTGCGGCACATCGTAGGTCAGCGGATCAAATTCCACCGTTTCATAGCGCCCGCACGGTTTCCCTAGCGCCCGTTCTCCGCGCTCGTCGAGGATCTCCACACGCTCAAGCGCCGCACCGCGTAGCTCTCGCCGCCGTGCGCGAACCCCCTCAAGACGTGTTGTTTCGTCCGCGTTTTTCTCAAAAAGTGCCCTTGCCTCGGCGGCAAGGTCGGTTCGGATGGTCATTCTATGCGCCTCCTTTTGGCCTAGCATTCCCGATTTTTCAAAAAATGCAAAAATTTTTGCAAAAAAGAGAAAAAAACGCTTGCTTTTATTGTGAGACAAGGCTATAATGTATTTCTGCGTGAAGATGAAACTGTCCGGGTTTCCGGAGAAGATATCGCAAGGAGGTGGAATCCGTGCCCAACATCAAGTCCGCAAAGAAGAGAGTCTTACTTTCCCGTGCTGCGAATGAGCAGAACAAGATGGCGAAGTCTGCGCTGAAGACCACCATCAAGAAGTTCGACGCCGCCGTCGCCGCCGGCGACCGCGCTCAGGCTGACGTCGCCTACAAGGCAGCCGTTGTCGCTGTCGATAAGGCCGTCAACAAGGGAATCCTTCACAAGAACAATGCCGCCCGCAAAAAGAGCAGCATGACCGTGAAGATGAACGCGATGGCGTAAAGCAAAACCGGAAGTTTTTCCGCCTGACGGACGAGTCCGTCAGGCTTTTGCTTTTTTATTGCCATTTTTTCGTAAATGCGTTATAATGCGGAGTGAGCGGCACGCCCGGCAACGAGAAAGCCGCGCTGCGGCGCATCCATACAACTTCAGGGAGGTCTGTTATGTCGCACGAAAACGATCCCGTTACCGTGCTTCCCGGCGTAGGCGCAAAACGCGCAGAGCTGTTTGCCCGGTTGGGCATTCGAACCGTAGGCGAGCTTCTGCGCTTTTATCCGCGCGACTACGATGACCGCACGCGGCTTGTGCCGATCTGTGAGCTGGAGGTAGACAAGCCGGCCTGTTTTATCGCCTCCGTCGTTACCACGCCGCAGACCCACCGGATCCCCAAGCCGGGACAGCGAATGCTGGAGCTGACAAAGCTGACCGTCGCCGACCACACCGCGCAGCTGAATCTGACGTTTTTTAACGCGCCCTATGCCGCCTCCCGGCTTCAACGCGGAGAGACCTACTGCTTCTATGGCACGCTGGCAGGCGACTATCTCGGCTACGCCATGACAAACCCGCTGTTTGAAGCGCCGAGCGAGGCCGGTACGGTTACACGCTGCATTGTTCCGATCTATTCTCTGACGGCAGGGCTGACAAACAAAATGGTCATGCAGGCCGTTGCCGGGGCACTGCGCCTGTGCGCGGCGGAATACCCGCAGCGGCTCCCGCACGAAACCGAAGAAAAATACGGCCTTTTGTCTGCGCAGGAGGCGATCAGCCAGATTCATAACCCGCAGAGTGCGGAGCTGCTGATGCAGGCGCGCCGCCGGTTGGCCTTTGAAGAATTTTTCGTGTTCTCTGCGGCGCTCATGCTGCTGCGCGACAGGCGCAGCGCACGCGGCGCAGCGGTCTTCTCTATGGAGGAGATGTCGGCATTTTATAAAGCGCTCCCCTTCTCTCTGACCGATGCACAGCAGCGCGCGCTGTGCGAAATTCTCTCCGATCTCGGCTCCGGACGGCAAATGAGTCGTTTGCTGCTCGGCGACGTCGGCAGCGGCAAAACCGTCGTGGCGGCGGCAAGCGCGTGGTGTGCCGCCGCAAACGGATATCAGACGGCGCTTCTGGCGCCGACGGAGATTCTCGCACGGCAGCACTATGAGCGGCTCACGCCGCTGTTTGAGCGGCTCGGCGTGCGCTGCGGCCTGCTGGTCGGTTCGCTCCCACCGCAAAAAAAAGCGGCGCTGCGCGAGTCGCTGGCACAGGGTACGCTCGGACTTGTGATCGGTACGCACGCGCTTCTAACCGAGTCAACCGAATTTTCCCGTCTGGGTCTGGTTATTGCCGATGAGCAGCACCGCTTCGGCGTAGCACAGCGTGCGGCGCTGCTGGCGAAGGGCGATCGTCCGCATCTTCTGCTGCTGTCGGCAACGCCCATTCCGCGTACCCTGGCGCTGCTGCTCTACGGCGATCTGGAGGTATCGGTCATCGATGCGCTGCCGCCCGGCCGCAAGCCGGTGCAGACTTTCCTCGTCGACGAAAGCTACCGTAAGCGTCTTAACGCCTTTGTGCGGCGTCAGGCCGAGGAGGGACATCAGAGCTTTATCGTCTGCCCCGCCATTGAAGACGAGGGAGACGAATCGCTCAAGGCCGCAAGCCAGTGGGCTGAAACGCTTCGTCTGCGCGTCTTTCCGGAGCTTCGGGTGGCGCTTCTGCACGGCCGCCTGCGTGCAAATGAGAAGGAGCAGATCATGGCCGCATTTGCGGCGGGTGAATTCGACCTTCTTGTCGCCACAACCGTAATTGAGGTCGGCGTAGATGTGCCGAACGCAACACTGATGCTTGTGGAGAACGCCGACCGCTTTGGTCTTTCGCAGCTCCACCAGCTTCGCGGACGCATCGGCCGCGGCAGCGCGCAGTCATACTGCGTGCTTGTGTCGGAAAACCGCAATCCGGAGACACTGGCGCGGCTGCTTGCGCTCGTGCACAGCACAGACGGTTTTGCCATTGCACAGGAGGATCTGAAGCTGCGCGGGCCGGGCGACTTCTTCGGCAGCCGGCAACATGGCCTGCCCGTGTTCCGTATGGCCAATCTTGCGCAGGATACGGAGGTCCTGCGTCAGGCGCAGCAGGCTGCCGCAGAGCAGGTCGGCTCTGCGGAAACACTGCCCGAGGCACTACGCCGCGAGATTACCGCACTTTTGGAGCAGGGCGAGTTCTCAATCAACTAGCCCGTCCGATTTTAGGGCGTATGTTTACCCCTTCCGTCGGAAAAACTATAACTGTAATCGAGAAAAACCGCGCAGGAGCCTCTGCGCGTTGAACAAAGGAGAAAAACCCATGTATAAAAACATCGAAAAATCCGCCGTTTTGCAGCTCGGTGCGCTGGTCGAGTACCAGCCCGGACAGATCATCAGCAAGACCCTCGTCCAGAACAGCCTTGTAAGCATGACGCTCTTCGCCTTCGACAAGGGTGAGGAGATCTCGACCCATGCCGCCGGCGGCGACGCAATGGTCACGGTACTCGACGGTACCGGCCGTTTCACGGTCGGCGGAGAGGTCTTCCTGCTCGGCGCAGGGCAGACGCTTATCATGCCCAAGGATATTCCGCACGCAGTCTACGGTGAGGAGCGTTTCAAAATGCAGCTCACCGTTTCGTTCTGAGATGATCCGGGCAATTGCGGGCAAATCGCCCGCAGCGGACCCCACGGCGCTTGTTGCGGAAAATGCGACGGTGCTCGGCGACGTTGTGCTCGGAGCGGAAAGCTCCGTCTGGTACGGCGCCGTTGTGCGCGGCGACTGCAACCGCATCGTCATCGGCGCACGCAGCAATGTGCAGGACAACTGCACCCTGCACTGTGACGAAGCACATCCCCTGACGCTCGGAGAGGGCGTCACCGTCGGCCACAACGCCGTGCTGCACGGCTGTACGGTGGAAAACAACGTACTGATCGGCATGAATGCCACCGTGCTCAACGGTGCCGTTATCGGAGAAGGTTCCATTGTCGGTGCGGGCGCGCTTGTCACAGAAAATAAGGTATTCCCGCCGCACAGTCTCATTATCGGCGTTCCCGCCAAGGCCGTAAAAATCTACGAAGGAGAAGAGGCCGTGCGCGTCTGCCGCAGCACCGCGGACAACGCCGCACTGTATGTGCGCGAAGCGCGGCTCCATTTTGCGCAGGAGACATACTATGAAATTTGACTTTACATTCGTTCTTGACCGCCGCGGCACGAACGCGCTCGCGGTAGACGGCGCCGGACAGCATCCCGGTTTTACGCCCGAAGCCCCGAAGGACGGCTTTGATCTGATCCCCATGTGGGTCGCAGACATGAGCTTCCCTACCGTGCCGACCGTGCAGGAGGCAATCATTCGCCGTGCACAGCATCCTGCCTTCGGCTATTTTCTTACGCCGGACGCCTATTATGACGCCATCATCCGTTGGCAGAGCACGCGCAACGGCGTGGCCGGTCTGAAGGCGGAACACATCGGCTACGAAAACGGCGTGCTCGGCGGCGTTGTCAGCGCCCTCCAGGTCATTTGCAGCCCTGGCGACGAGGTGCTTGTCCACAGTCCCACCTACATCGGCTTTACACACGCCGTCTGCGATGCCGGCTACCGCCTTGTGCATTCGCCGCTCCGCGCCGATGAAAACGGCGTGCTGCGCATGGACTACGACGACATGGAGCGTCTGCTGCGCGAGCGCGGCATTCACGCCGCCATCCTTTGCAGTCCGCACAATCCGACCGGCCGCGTCTGGGAGCGCGGAGAACTGGAGCGCTGCATGGCGCTGTTTGAAAAATATAACGTCTATGTAATCTCCGACGAGATCTGGTCGGATCTGACCCGCCCGGGCGTGCAGCATATTCCCACCCAGTCCGTCTCGGACGATGCACGGCGGCGCACCATCGCGCTTTACGCGCCGTCAAAGACCTTCAATCTGGCCGGTCTGGTCGGCAGCTATCATATCGTCTATGACCCGTGGCTGCGCGCGCGGCTGGAAAAAACCTCCGCGCTGTCGCACTACAACTCCATGAATGTTCTGTCAATGGAGGCGCTGCTCGGCGCGTACTGCCCGGAGGGCGAGCAGTGGCTCGATGAGCTGCGTCAGGTGCTCTTCGGAAATATCGACTTCGCACTGGACTATATTGCCGCGCATTTCTCCGGCGTGTCCGCCCCGCGCCCGCAGGGCACCTATATGCTCTATCTTGACTGCACGGAGTGGTGCCGTGCGCACGGCACGGACGTTGATGCACTGCTCAAAGCAGGCTGGGACGTCGGCGTCGCCTGGCAGGACGGCCGCCCCTTCGGCGGCAAGTGCCACATCCGCATGAATCTGGCGCTTCCCTACTCACGGGTGCAGGAAGCATTCGAACGTCTGAATCGCCGGGTATTCCACGGCTGAGCCCGCCTTTGTCCCGTTTGGCAAAGCTTTTGTCCCAAACGGCAGACATCAAAAATGACCTCTTGATTTTTTGAACCGGCCCGATTATACTACGGGTACGATGATTAAACGAACGCTTAATTGTTTTGCCGCCACAGGCAGAACAGGCTCAGGAGGTCAGATGGTATGAACAAAAAACAGAAAAAGATGCTCGTGCGCATCCTCGTTGCCGCAGCAATGCTGGTCGCACTGCACTTTGCCCCCGTGACGGGGCTTGTGCGGCTGGGGCTTTATCTCGTCGCTTATCTCGTCATCGGCTACGACATTCTCAAAAAGGCCGGCAAGGGCATCCTGAACCGCCGCGTTTTTGACGAGAACTTTCTGATGGCCGTCGCTACGGTCGGCGCCTTTGCGCTGGCGATCTACGAAAAGAGCGGCGACTACAGCGAGTCCATTTCCGTTATGCTCTTTTACCAGATCGGCGAACTGTTCCAGAGCTATGCCGTAGGTAAGAGCCGCCGCAACATCAGCGCCCTGATGGACATTCGTCCGGACTACGCGAATCTGGAACGCGACGGCGCTCTGGAAAAGGTCGATCCGGACGAGGTACCGGTCGGGAGCGTTATCGTTGTGCAGCCCGGAGAAAAGGTCCCGATCGACGGTATTGTCCTGGAGGGCGTATCAAGCCTGAACACAAGCGCACTGACCGGCGAGAGCCTGCCGCGCGACGTCCGCGAGGGCAATGAGGTGATTTCCGGCTGCATCAACATGACCGGCGTGCTGCGTATCCGCACCACAAAGGAATTCGGCGAGTCCACCGTATCAAGAATTCTGGAGCTGGTGGAGGATTCCAGCTCGCACAAATCCAGATCGGAGAATTTCATCTCCAAGTTTGCCCGTATTTACACCCCGGCCGTCTGCTACGGCGCACTGGCACTGGCCGTGCTGCCGCCGCTGGTCTCACTCCTGCTCGGCTCTGCCGCGCAGTGGGAGATGTGGATCTACCGCGCGCTGACCTTCCTCGTCATCTCCTGTCCCTGTGCGCTGGTCATCTCCATTCCGCTGAGCTTTTTTGCCGGAATCGGCGGCGCAAGCAAAGAAGGCGTCCTCGTCAAGGGCTCCAACTATCTGGAAGCGCTTTCCCAGGTTGACCGCGTTGTCTTTGACAAGACCGGAACACTGACGCAGGGCGTGTTTGAGGTCAGCGGCGTACATCACAGTCCGTTGACGGACGAGCAGCTTCTGGAATATGCGGCGCTGGCCGAATGCGCCTCGTCGCACCCGATCAGCAAGAGCCTGCAAAAGGCGCACGGCAAGCCCATTGACCGCAGCCGCGTGACCGACATCGAAGAAATCGGCGGCAAAGGCATCCGTGCCACGGTGGACGGCCGCATCGTTTTGGCGGGCAACGGCAAGCTCATGGAGCTGGAGCAGATCGAATACATCGACTGCCACAGCGTCGGTACGATTGTCCACATCGCCATTGACGGCAAGTACGCCGGACATATCGTGATCTCGGATATTGTAAAGCCGCATTCCAAAGCCGCCATCGAGGCGTTGAAGCGCGCCGGTGTACGCAAGACCGTAATGCTCACGGGCGACGCAAAGCGCGTAGCCGAACAGGTCGCGGAGGAGCTTGGGATCGACGAGGTCTACAGCGAGCTGCTGCCCGGCGATAAAGTACGTCAGGTCGAAACGCTGCTGCGTGAAAAGCCCGAAAAGGCCAAGCTCGCCTTTGTGGGCGACGGCATCAACGACGCACCCGTGCTGACCCGTGCTGACATCGGCATCGCGATGGGCGCGATGGGTTCGGACGCCGCCATTGAAGCGGCCGACGTCGTGCTGATGGACGACGATCCCATGAAGATCGCCAAAGCCATCCGCATTTCCCGCAAATGCATCGGCATCGTATACCAGAACATCATATTTGCGCTGGTCGTCAAATTTGCCTGTCTGGGTCTCGGCGCTCTGGGTATCGCCGATATGTGGGCTGCGATTTTTGCCGATGTAGGCGTGATGATTCTGGCAGTTCTCAACGCCATCCGCGCGCTGCGCGTGCATAAGCTCTGACAAATCCGCTCCGGCGCGCCGCTATCGAAAGTGCCGAAGCCGGTTGGTGAAAATTACCGCTTGCATTTCCGCAAAATCGTGATAAGATAAATACAGACAGAGATCCCACGCAAATGCTGAGCGCCGCCGGTTTTCCCGGCAGCGCTCCTTTTTATTGCATCAGTTTCGTCATCAGGCGGTGCAGCATACAGGCATGGCGGCGTTCGTCTGCGGCAGCGGCGCGCAGCATCTGCGCCTGTTCCGGCAATGCCTCCGCCATCGCGTCATAGCCCTTCGCCGCCTTCAATTCACCGCAATAGGCCTCGCGCAGCGCGGCGCAGGTGCTTTTCCCCCGTTCAAACCGAGACGTCTGCGGCTCCTCCCGCGTCCCCGTCAGCAGGTAGACCAGCGCGGTCAGCTCGCGCAGATGCCGGCGTTCGTCGCAGAGGATCGTGTCGAGCACGCCGCCAAGCCGCGGCAGCAGCGTCCGCAAGGAACAATAGGCACAAATACTTGCGCGCTCCGCTTCTATTGCGCTGCGCAAAAGCGCAACCCCGTCCTCCTGCGGTGTATGACGGTCGCCGACGGACTCCGGCCGAACGCGCGCCCAGACGGCGCGCACCGCTTTGGCATCATATATATCCATAAATCACTCCTCCTGCGCCATTCTATGCCGAACGGTGCGGCCGGTGCCTGCCGGATAAAACCGATCACTGACTTTTCGCTTTTGGCGAGTATCCCTGATGTAGAGAAAAGGTAAAAGAGTCAGCGTGCCGCGCCTGCATCAAGGCGCCGGGAAGCCCACCCAACAAAAAAGCCCCGAAATCGTTCGATTTCGGGGCTTTGCGTCGGCAGGTATATTCCGGTCGGGGCAGACTGCGGCGTTGTTTCGATCTCCTGAAACCCCTGTGTCCGACTGCCCGGCTTGTAGTTGTATGTAAGGATCAGCTTTTCGTCGTAAATATGGACGGAATTTACGAATGTGTCGATGAGTTCTTTCCGGTACTCGGAAGCATAGATACTGCCGTCTCTATATCTGCCGATCCATTTTCCGATCTCCTCCTCGGTATATTGACGGCATTCCATTTGCAGTCGGGCAATACTCTTTTTCAGCGAGCTTCGCTGCTGCGTCAAGTCCTCCATGCATTCCTTGGTTGTTTCCGTAATCAAGCCCCGGCGGATGGTCTGTACCGCATCCCGTATCTCGTCCTCGCATTTCCGAAGCTGCCGCTTCAGAGCCGGCATGACCATGGCCGCCTGTTCCTGCATGGCGCTGACCGCCTCGGCAATGCGGCCGGAAGCAATATCAATCAGGACTTGAGAAACGGTCAACTCCACTACCATATCCTCGATCCAGCGTTTCTCAATGGCTTTCTTTCGGCAGCCCGATTTTACTTCCATGCAGCTGCACTTGTAGTAGTGACACTTCTCTCCCCTGTCGTCTCTGCGGCCTTCCCCCGTCATCGGCCGTCCGCAATCCCCGCAGAACAGCTTTGCGGTAAGCAGGTAGTCCTCCTTTGCTTTTGCCGGAATCTTTTCGTTTTCCGGCATGATTTGCAGCCCTTTGAAAAACTCTTTTTTCACGCTCGCCGGGATCCTGCCCCGCGCAATCGTCCTCCCGTATTTGTACTCTCCCGTGTACTTGCGGTCCTTGCGAAGCGCGCGGAGAATACCGATGGAGTATGTGTTGCCTTGGCTGGTGCGAATTCCTCGCTGCTCTGTCTCTCTGGTTGCCATTTTTTCTTCCTCCCAAAAGAAATTGTTGATTTTTGCTAAATGTCGTGGTATTATTTTAAGTACGTCGGTGCTATTTGCTAGTCTGTGAGGACGCTGAGGAATTGCCCGGCCGCCGTGCCACCGAACGGCCGGGCAAGCGCAGGATAAAGCGTCTCTGCCGATGGCTCCTTACCCCTTGCGCCCTAAGCATAGCGCATCCGACCCTGTGCAGTAAATAGCCAGTTTCGACGTTTTCGCGTTTTTTTCGACGCAGGCCGCATCTTTTCTGAAGTAAGCCGCGTCATTTTCGACGCAAAACGCTTCAAATCTGACGTATACCGCATCATTATTGAAATGGGAGGATTTTTATGGACCTTTCGAGCGTTGACATAGGCGTCCTTCTTTCCGAACTCGAAGAAAAACGCCTAGCCCTGCACCTGTCCTATCAAAGCGTCGCCGATGCCTGCGGCGTGTCGCAAGCGACCATCATTCGGATCTTTAAGCAAAAGGTCGAGCCGTCGGCGGCACTCCTGCAAAAGATTGCAAGCGCCGTGAAATACGAAACGCCGCCGGACGTTACCATACCGCTCGGCTATTCGCAGGAGGACTTCGTCAAATACCAGCAGGAGCTTTTGAATCAGGAGCGACTGCTTCATGAGCGCCGCGTCCGTCAGCAGGAGGCGCACTATAATATGCTGCTGCACAGAGAACGGCGCACGATCCTGATCCTGTCAATTATTCTCATGCTTCTTGTCGCCGCCTTTATCATCTGGTTAATTATCGACGTCACACACCCCGATGTCGGCTGGATTCAAAGAGGAAATATATCCGTCGTTTAAGAGCAGGAAAGAGCACCCTCCGGGGTGCTCTTTCCTGCTCCTATGACATAAAACAACCGCTCTTGGCGCTGCAAGGTCTCCGGAAAAGCACAAAGGGTCACGGTTACAGACAAATTACAGACACGCGAAATTTAGGTTAAAGTTTTCCACTCAAAAAAGCCGGAAAACAAAGAAAAACACCTCAAAATCGCTTGATTTCAAGGTGTTTTGTGGTGGAGACTAATGGACTCGCTTTTGCTGTGGCAAAAGCCACGGCGGTTGCGGTATGCCACCGGCATACCGCTAAGAGCCGCCTTTCGAGCCCGTCGACTACGGCAAGACACAGCAAAAAAGATGCCCGCTCAGGACATCTTTTCCACATTGTTGGTGGAGACTAATGGACTCGAACCATCGACCTCCTGCGTGTGAAGCAGGCGCTCTAACCAGCTGAGCTAAGCCTCCATAGCGCAACTATTATAGCACAGATTCCGGAAAAAGCAAGCATTATTTTCCGCGCCGGGCCGATTTTTCTGTGCTTCCGGCGAAAGCTTCAGATTACCGGCGGTCGAAACAAGCCAAGCGGGCACTTCACGCGCCCTGCCGCGTCTATTTCTCCGGCACCGGCACCAAAACCCACTTGCACGCGGCGCAGTAAAACGCCGGTGCGCGTTTGGCGCGAAAAACCGCCGGTTCCGTCAGACAAACGCCGTCCCCCAGCTCGCCGAAAACCGTCAGGGGCGGGACGCCGCCCTCCGCCAACCACATCAGGCGGCCTTTTCCGACCGGAACATGGCCCTTTTTCATCGGGTGCTTGCAGAACGGGCAATCCATGAAAGAATCCTCCATTTCAAATGTCGCGGCGACCCTGCAAGGCGCGCAGCAGCGTGACCTCGTCGGCATACTCTAGCTGGCTGCCCACGGGCACGCCGTAAGCCAGACGCGTTACGCGCACCTCCATCGGCCGCAGCAGGCGCGAAAGGTACATTGCCGTCGCTTCTCCCTCGGTATCCGGATTCGTAGCCATAATGACCTCGCGGACATCTCCCTGCGCCACACGCGCCAGAAGCTGCCGCACGCAGATGTCGTCCGGCCCGATATGGTTGAGCGGCGAGATCACGCCGTGCAGCACATGGTACACACCGCGAAACTCTCTGGCGCGCTCCATGGCGATGACGTCCTTCGGCTCGGCCACCACACATACCAGACCGTGGTCGCGGCTCTCGTCGGCACAAATGGGGCAAAGCTCCCGGTCGGTCAGGTTCT
The DNA here is from genome assembly GCA_934645175.1 of uncultured Oscillospiraceae bacterium. Lineage (GTDB taxonomy): Bacteria > Bacillota > Clostridia > Oscillospirales > Oscillospiraceae > JAZOXB01. Next base: position 21,781 of record CAKUDE010000014.1, on the reverse strand, counting down.
GGCAAACCGGGCACAAATGTACGGTTTTTTTTGCGTCAAGAATCGCGTCCGCAAACTCCTGCGTCTGCTCCTCCGGCAGACTCAGAAGATAAAAAGCAAGGCGCTGCGCGGTCTTCCCGCCGATGCCGGGAAGACGCGCAAACTGCTCCGTCAGCCGCTCCAGTGCGGCAGGAAAGGTGCGCATCAGAGCAAGCCGCCCAGGCCGCCGAGATTCAGCCCGCCGGTAAGCTTCGCCATGCTGCGGTTGGCAGCTTCCTCCGCCTTGCGCATGGCCTCGTTGACCGCCGCTACGAGCAGATCCTGAAGCATCTCCACATCGTCCGGATCGACCGCCTCGGGCGCGATGGTCACGCGAAGCACCTCATGCTTGCCATTGACGACCGCCGTAACCGTTCCGCCGCCGACAGTAGCTTCATACTGCGCAGTCTCCATCTCCTCCTGCATTTTCAGCATATCCTGCTGCATTTTCTGAACCTGCTTCATCGTGTTCATGTTCATGCCGCCGCCCATCGGGCCGCGATAACCGCCTTTTGCCATATCAAAAACTCCTTTTTATTTGAATTCAATAATATCCGGGTATTGCTCTCCGCGCTCAATCAACCTCTCAAGGCCGTTCCCGGCCGACTGCTCCAGCGACTTCCCGAATCGCACAATCACACTGCGTCCGGCAATCGCCGAGGCTGCCTCGGAAAGGGTCTGCATGACGGGCGGCTTGTCAACGATGCCGAGCACGAAGGCGTTATCTGCGTGCAACTCCAGCACGTTACCCGTCAACGTGCCGCGAATAGGCGCATTCTCATTTGTCGAAAAGTAACCGAGCACCGGCGGACGCAAAGCACTTCGTGCACGCTGCACAAACTCCGGCCAGAAGCTATCCGACCGTTCCCGCTGCGTTTCAGCCGGCAATTCGTCACGCTCCGGCGCATCCCATGGAGCGCGCTCCGGCGGAGCCTCCCACGGGATCTCCTCCTCCGGCGGAGCCGTCTCGTCCGGCGTCCGATTCGGTGCGGAAGCGGTAAAATTCCCCGCTGCGAGACGCGCCTCCAGCCGTGAAATGCGGGCGCCGAGTGCGTCGGCGTCGAGCGCCGCCTCCGGCTCGCACAGCCGGATGATGCAAAGCTCTGCATCAATGCGTCGATTTGCGCTGGACTGGAAGCCTGCCGCCGCATCGCGCAGCACACGTGTGATGCGCAGCAGCTCGCCGGGCGAAAATACGCTTTGCAGCGTTCGGAGCTCCGGTTCCGTGCAGATGCCGGAAAGCATGGAAAGTCCGCTCTTCGGAGCCGTGTTCAGAATCAGCAGGTCGCGTGCGACGGTACAAAGCTCATCGAGCATCGCGGCCAGATCCTTACCCTCGGCATACTGCTGCTCAAACAGGCTTAGCGCCTGCGCAGTACGGTGCGCCGCAACCGCCTGCAAAAGCTCCGCCGTCCGACGGGTTCCGGCAAGGCCGAGCGTCGTACAGACCTGCTCGGTCGTCACCCGTCCCGTTGCGGCGGAGGCGCACTGATCCAGCAGGCTGACCGCATCGCGCATCCCGCCGTCGGCGAGCCGCGCAAGAAAGGCGGCAGCATCCGGCGCAAGGTCGATGCCCTCCCGGTCGGCAATATATTGCAGTCTGCCGCTGATGTCCTCCGGCAGCAGCCGACGGAATGCAAAGCGCTGGCAGCGCGAAAGGATGGTCGCGGGAATCTTATGCAGCTCCGTCGTCGCCAAAATGAACAGCAAATGCTCCGGCGGTTCTTCAATGATCTTCAGAAGCGCGTTAAAAGCGCTGTTGGACAGCATATGCACCTCGTCGATGATATACACGCGTTTTTTTACTTCTGCGGGCAGATACACCGCATCGTCGCGCAGAGAGCGGACGTTATCGACGCTGTTATTGGACGCGGCATCGATCTCCAGAACGTCCGTACACGCACCGGACTCGATGCTGCGGCAGGCGGCGCACACATTGCAGGGGTTGCCGTCGACGGGATGCTCACAGTTGACTGCCTTCGCCAGAATACACGCGCAGGAGGTCTTGCCTGTGCCGCGAGAGCCGGTAAAAAGGTAAGCGTGGCTGAGTTTTCCGGTGATAAGCTGATTTTTCAGCGTCTGCGTAACACCTTGCTGACCGACCACGTCGTCGAAGGTCTTCGGACGATATTTCCGATAAAGCGCCTGATACATCTTTTCGCCTCCCCGCCGGAATTCTACCCGTGATTATATCCGATTTCCGGCGTAATTGCAATGATTTTTCCATACAAAAAAGCGGAGGCGCTTTCGCCTCCGCTTTTTTCGACCCATGGCAAGATCGCACACCCGCATTTGAATCTGCAACCCCACCCGTTTCCCGCGCAGCCGGCTCAGAGACGGCTGACTCACGGCACACGGACCGATCCGCTTAATGCTGCTCGGTTCCCCGCCTGACATGGTTCACGGGAGCCCGTTGCGTGAGACCGACTCCTCAACACCACTTACGCGGACAGACGGCACGGCACAGACCCGGGTGCGGGAATTCGCCCCTGCTGTAGCGGATTGCAGGTACAGGGCACCGCTATCTCCCCGGTTAGTGCGACCTTGCCATGGGCCGAAACAGGCTCTTTATGCCAGCTTGCTGTCGATATAATCCGCCAGCTCACCGATGGTTTCCAGCTTAACATCGCCTTCGATTTCAAAATCGGCGCCAAGCTCCTCCTCCATGTCCATGATCATTTCCACCATGTCCAGCGAGTCCAGATGCAGACTCTCAAAGGTCGTTTCGCGCGACAGCTCCTCTGCCGGAACGTCAAGCTGCTCGGAAAGATAGCTCACGATTCTGTTGAACATTGTTTCTCACGCTCCGCTTCTGTTTCTGTATATTCTCTTCCCTGCTCATATATCATACTGTCTTTTTGGGCATTGTCAAGTTTTTTTTTCGCATCGGACAAATATCAATTCAAAAAATCACGTAACATTTTAATTCTTGTCGGGTGCCGGAGCTTCCGAATCGCCTTCGCCTCGATTTGGCGAATGCGCTCGCGCGTGACCTGAAATGCCTCGCCAACCTCCTCGAGTGTGTGCAGCTTCCCGTCAACCAGACCGTAGCGAAGACGCAGCACCTCGCGCTCCCGCGGCGTAAGCGTCATCAGAACATCCGCAAGCTGCTGGCGCAGCATGGCGTAGTTTGCCGCGTCGGGCGGTTCCGCAGCATCCTCGTCGCGCAGAAAATCTCCGAGGTGGCTGTCGTCCTCCTCGCCGACGGGCGTTTCCAGCGAAATCGGCTCCTGACCGAGCCGCATGACCTCCTCTACCTTCTCCACCGACAGATGCAGTCGCTTTGCGATCTCCTGCGTCGTCGGTTCCCGTCCGAGCTCCTGCACCAGCTCATGTGTTGCACGCGAAACGCGGTTGATCGTTTCAACCATATGCACGGGTATGCGGATCGTCCGCGCATGGTCGGCAATGGCGCGGGAAATGGCCTGACGGATCCACCATGTGGCATAGGTGGAGAATTTATAGCCCTTCGTATAGTCAAACTTGTTGACGGCCTTTAACAGGCCGAGATTGCCCTCCTGAATCAGATCCAGGAACGGCAGTCCGCGCCCGACATAGCGCTTGGCAATAGACACAACCAGGCGCAGATTCGCCTCGACCATGCGGCGATGCGCATCCTCATCGCCTTCGGCCAACCGCCGTGCCGTCTCCTGTTCCTCCTCAGCGGTCAGCAGAGGGATCTTGCCGATCTCCTTGAGATACATCCGCACCGGGTCGTTCACGCTCATGGAATCGGAGACTGCTTCGGTGTCGATCAGCTCTTCCTCCTTTTCCAGCTCCAGATCCTCCGCGCTGGGCGCAAGCTCGTCCGGCTTTTTCAGCAGCTCGACCATATCCGACAGGTCGATTTCTACGCCGGCCTCCTCCAACGCATCATAGACCGCCTCGGTCTGCTGATCGTCGGCCTCCGCCTCGTCAAGCGCATCGATCAGTTCACCGGAGCGGATTTTCTTTTCCCTCGCAGCCTGTTCCACAAGCGCCTGAAGCTTTTCGTGCAGTTGTTCCTCAGCCATTGCCACCATATCCTTTCTTCTTCCGCATTGCTTCCTGGAGTCTGCGAAGCTCCTCTGCACTGCCGGTCAGATTCCGGCTGCGGTATTCCTCGCAGACGATCCGTTTACAGTCGTCAAACGCCTCCTGAGAGACAAGGGTATCGTTTTTTTGCAAAACCGCCGTCAGATGTGCCATCTCATTGCCGTCCAGGCACTCGCTGAGTGTCGACGGCGTTACCGTCTGTCCCTTCTGCCAGCGCTCACGCAGAAACGCGTAGCTTTTGGCAAACATCGGAACGCTGAACTGCTCCGCCTCCAACGCCCCGGCGCGGTCAAACAGCTCCGGCTGCCGCAGAAGCATCCGCAGGATGCCCTCCTCGGCAACGGCCGAGCGCAGATTGTCATAGCGCAGCTCCTTCGACTGCGGCCGCACGGTCGCGGCAATATCCATATCCCGGCGCTCCTGTTCGCGGCGTTCGCGCTCGGTACGGCGCTTATAGGCGCGGCCGACCTCCAGCTTCATGACCTCCGGTGTCAGCCCGGCGGCCTCGGCCGCGCGGGCGCCGTAGATCTCGCGCTCAACGGCGGTCGACAGCGTACAGACCAGCTCCGCCGCCTGCTTTGCAAACTCGACCTTCTGCTCGTCCTGCGTCAGGTCGAACTTCATTTGCAGCGAACGCAGGCGGTATTCCGCCTGGTTCTCCGCCCCTTCCAGCAACAGCTTGAACCGATCGGCGCCGAACTTGTGTAAAAATTCATCCGGGTCCTTTGCTCCCTGCATCCGCAGGACGCGCACCCGCAGGCCGGTCTTTTCCAGCATGGGGATGGCGCGGCGCGTGGCGCTCTGCCCGGCCTCGTCGCCGTCGTAGGTTAGAACAACCTCGTTGGTGTATTTACTCAGCAGATCCGCATGCTCCTGCGTCAGGGAGGTGCCAAGCGAAGCAACCGCGCAGTCAAAGCCGTACTGATGAAGCGTCACCGCGTCCATATAGCCCTCGGTCAGAATCAGACAGCCGAATTTTGTTTTCTTTGCAATATTCAGCGCAAAAAGATTGCGCCGCTTATTAAAGATGATTGTCTCGGGCGAATTCAGGTACTTCGGCGTCGAGTCATCCATTACGCGGCCGCCAAAGCCGATCACATTCCCGCGCGTGTCAATAATCGGGAACATCAGTCGGTTGCGGAAACGGTCGTAAAAGGTCCCCTTTTCCCGGTTTTGCAGCACAAGCCCCGCCTCAAGCAGCTCCTGCTTGGCAAAGCCCTTCGCCGTCATGGCATCCATCAGTGCCGTCCATCGGTCAGGTGCGAAGCCGATGCCAAAACGTGTGATGACGCCGGCCCCCAGTCCGCGTCGCTCGGCATAGGCTCGACCGGCCGCGCCGAGCGGTGTCTTGAGTTGCGCGTGGAACCAGCGCGCCGCCTCCTTGCTCAGGGCCCAGAGACGCTCCTTTTTCCGGTATTCGGACTGATACTGCTCGTCGTCCGGCACCTCCAGTCCCGCCCGTTTTGCCAGAAAGCGTACCGCATCGGGATAGGAGAGGCTCTCAATCTCCATGATAAAGTTTACCGCGCCGCCGCCCTTGTGGCAGCCGAAGCAGTAGAATATTCCCTTATCGGGCGCAACGGAAAACGACGGCGTCTTTTCGCCGTGGAAAGGGCACAGACCGAACAGGTTGCTTCCCCTGCGTGTGAGCGCAACATACTGCCCCACAACGTCCTCAATGGGATTTCTTTGATTCAATTCGTCCAAAAAAGCCGATGAAAAGGCCATGGCCCGTCTCCTTTCCGTCAGCCGCGCACCTGCCAGGCCAGCGGGATAAACAGCTCCTCATACTTATACATTGCATATTTGTCGGTCATACCGGCAATATAATCGCAAACCGTGCGCTCCATGCCGTCGAAGCTGAGCTGCGGCTGGAAATCCGGTGGCAGCTTCTCCGGGTGACGCAGATAATATTCGTAAAGCTGCTGCAAAATATGCCGCGCTTTCGATTCCTCGCCCTTGGCGACGGGATTCTTATAGACGCGCTCGAACATGAAGTCGCGAAGTGCCTCCATAGCCCCGTCAACGTCGCCGTCCATTCCCAGCTCACCGGTCTGCAGCGTATGAAAGATCATATTCATAACAAGCGTGTTGATCCGCTCGCGATGCGAGTCGCCCAGAATCTCCGAAATTTCACGCGGGATGTCCGCATCGCAGAGAATTCCCGCACGCATCGCGTCGTCGATGTCGTGGTTAATATAGGCGATCTGATCCGCCTTACGCAGGATCTGTCCCTCCAGCGTCTCCGGCAGGCGGCTGTGCCGGCTGTGGCCGAGAATCCCCATACGCACCTCGTAGGTCAGATTCAGTCCCTGTCCGTCCTTCTCCAGAAGATCGACGACGCGCAGCGACTGCTCATTGTGTCGGAACGGATGCCCCATCACCTCGCTGAGCGCGACCTCTCCGGCATGGCCGAAGGGCGTATGACCCAGATCATGACCGAAGGCGATCGCCTCGGTCAGGTCCTCATTGAGACGCAGTGCACGGGTAATGGTTCGCGCAATACGCGCAACCTCCAGCGTGTGCGTCATACGGGTACGGTAGTGATCGCCCTCCGGTTGCAAAAAAACCTGCGTTTTATGCATCAGGCGTCGGAAGGACTTGCTATGTAAAATGCGGTCGCAGTCCCGCTGATAGCAGGTACGCACATCGTTCTGCGTCTCCGGCTCCGGCCGCAGGCGACCCTTGCTCGCATCGGAAAACTGTGCGTTCTCCTGAAGCGTCAGGTGCTCGGTCCGTTCCAGCATTTCGCGAATCGTCACGGCATTTCCTCCTTTGTCAGCGGGAAAGCGCGGTAGACGCTCTCTCCGGTCAGTCCTTCGATCGTTCCGGCGGAAAGATCGAACACACGGTCAAGAAAGGGCTGCACCCGCGCCTCGGGCAACAGCAGATCGAAGCCGACATCCGCGCCGAAATCCGTGTTTTCGATCACACCGCTGAAAGCGACAAGCTCCAGCCGGATGCGCTCGTACCACGAATACGGGCACGGCAGATAGAGTTTTGTCCAGATGCGTTTGATCGAACGCCCGGCGGCGTCAAGGCCGATCTTGGCGCCGTGCGCATAGGCGCGGACAAGTCCGCCCGCACCGAGCAGGATACCGCCAAAATAGCGCGTAACTACACAGGTCACATTGGAAACGCCTTCCCGCTGCAAGACCTGCAAAACGGGCATTCCGGCCGTACCGCCCGGCTCGCCGTCATCGGAAAAGCGGATCGGGCCGTCCTGAATAATATAGGCATATACGTTATGCGTTGCGTCCCAGTATTGCTCACGCATCTCCTTCAGCCGCGCAAGCGCCTGTTCCTCGGTCTCGGTGCAGAAAATATGCCCGATGAACCGTGAACGACGTTCGACGAATTCTGCGCTTGCGTCCTGCGTGGGGACAAGGTACTCCTTCATTGCCCGTTCTCCGTCGCAAAACGGCGATAGCGGCCATAGAGCGTTTCACCGCAGACGGTTTCGACCTCCATGCCCTGTGCCGTATAATCCGTGCGCAGCACCTGTGCCTGATTGTGCAGTATTTCCAAAATACCTGCCTCCGCATACGGCAGAAGCAAGGTCACATGGTGCAGCCGGCCGAGCAGCGTCTGCTCAATCCGCGCAAGGAGCGCCTCGGTTCCGATGCCGCTGCGCGCGCAAAGCGCCAGATCATGATCCCCGGAGGGAAGGTTCGTCGGGTCGTCGAGAAGGTCGGCCTTGTTATAGACGCGCAGAACGGGCACATCAGGCTTAGCAAGCTGCGCAATGAGCTTGTCCACCACGGCAATGTGCTCCTGCCGCAGCGGATCGGAGGCGTCGATGACGTGCAGCAGAAGGTCTGCATATTCCAGCTCCTCCAACGTCGCCTTGAACGCCTCAACCAGATGGTGCGGCAGCTTTGCGATAAAACCGACGGTATCCGACAGCAGGATCTCCAGATGATCCGATACACGCAAGCGTCGCGTTGTCGTATCGAGCGTATCAAACAGGCGGTCATTTGCCGGAATTCCGGCATTGGTCAGCGTATTGAGCAGCGTGGATTTTCCGGCGTTCGTATACCCTACAATGGCAACGACCGGCACGGAGTTCTTCAGCCGGCGCTCACGCTGCACACCGCGCACCTTGCGCACCTCCGCCAGCTCGCTTTTCAGGCGATCGATGCGTTCGCGGATGTGGCGGCGGTCGGTTTCGAGCTTCGTTTCGCCGGGACCGCGCGTACCGATGCGGCCGCCCTGACGGGACAGAGACTTTCCCATGCCGCTGAGCTTCGGAAGAAGGTATTGGTACTGCGCCAATTCCACCTGAAGACGTCCCTCGGCCGTCTTGGCACGCTGTGCAAAAATATCAAGGATCAAGGCGCTTCGGTCAAGTACGGTTGCACCCGTCAGCTCCTCCAGCGCACGGATCTGCGAGGGTGAAAGATCGTTGTCAAAGATCACCATGCCCGCGTCATTATTTTCCAGAAGCTCCTTCAGCTCCTGCGTCTTTCCTTCGCCGATGAAGCTGTGCGGGTCCGGCGTGTGGCGGTTTTGCAGCATTTTCGCCACACAAACGCCGCCGGCGGTCTGCAGGAGCGCCTCCAGCTCATCGAGCGAAGCGTCCGTTGCAGTCTGCTCGGCGGTGAAGCAGTCGGCATTGAGTCCGACCAGCACCGCACGCTCCGCCGCGCCCCTTTCGTTTGAATTCATTCTTTTCCTCCATAAAGCGACAGGATATAAAAAAGTCCGCACCGATACGGCGCGGACCATGCGAATCATTTCAGACCGAACTTCTTGTTGAAACGGTCAACCCGTCCACCGGTGTCAACCAGCTTCTGCTTGCCGGTATAGAAAGGGTGGCACTTGGAGCAAATTTCAACCTTAATGTCCTTCTTGGTGGAACCGGTCTCAATAACCTCGCCGCACGCGCATCTGATCGTCGTCTGTTCGTACTTCGGATGGATACCTTCCTTCATTGCATTCACCTCTTTCTTATAGTCGTAAAAGGGCATAATCGCCCTTTGTTCTCTCATGCCGGACTATCTTACCACAGCTTTCGCAGAAATGCAAGCATTTTTTCAATTATTTTTTAATATCAGGCGCAGCCGCGTCTCGCTTCCGGGCAGCGGCACCGCACCTTCGGAAAACAGGTCGTAAAGATCCGCCGCACGGCGCTCCAACGCAGCGTAGAGCGCATCCGGCGGCGCCTGCCCGGCATTGCACAACGGCAGGCGCGAGGTCTTTTTCATCCTGCGCAGAAGCTCCCTGCCGCGTCCGTCCGCCCCCAGGACCCGTATGAAGCCGACAGGACGCTCCAGAAGCACCTGATCGATGCCGAGAAGTGCACAGGCCAACATCCGCGCCAGACGCGCACGGGCATAGCGTTTCGTTTTCGCGGCGGCAAGGATGTGTTCAAGGTCCGGCTGCGTTCGACAGGCGTTCAAAAGTCTCCGCCATAGACCCTCGGAGCCGTACGGCAAGCGGGAGAATTCCTCGCTTGTCATGGAACGCAGCCGCGCAAGCCACGCCCGCTCACCCGCCGCAGTCGAATGCCGCGCGGCGCCGCGGTAAACCTCCTCCGCCGCTTCGGGCACAAAACCCGACCAGTCGTCGTGTGCGCGCAGAAACGCCGCCGAGGGGCACTCCCGTGCTTCCGACGCATGATAGTCTCCCGTCCGGTGCAGCGGCTCCGGTACAATGCGGCTTTGCAGACGCAGCAGGGCCTTGCAGTATTCCACCGCCAGAATGTCGTTCGGCGCGCGCAGCGGCAGAATTTCCTGCCCGGCCAGGCGCAGCGCCGCTTTCTCTCTTGCGACGGCAAAGCTCACTCCGGCCGCCAGCTCCTCACGCAAGAGCGCGTCCAGCTCCGGCTGTAAAAGAAGGCGAGCGGTCCGCATAAGCGCCTCCGGCTGAGCCGTTTCACAGCCGAAGCTTAGCGCGTCGATCGCGCCGAGCGCATCAAGCAGCTCCACCGCGCCGCCGGCAAAGCCCTCCGCCGAGCGCAGCGCATAGGTGACGGGCAGCTCCAATATCAGTGCCGCGCCGCAATCCAGCGCCGCACGCGCACGGGTCATTTTGTCCAACACGGCAGGCTCGCCCCGCTGGACGAAGTTTCCGCTCATGAGGCACACGGGCACGCCTCCCTGCGCCGCAACATGGGCAAGCTGGCGCGCATGGCCATTATGGAACGGATTATACTCGCAAACAATCCCGACGGTTTTCATCGTTGCTCCCCGCTTTCCGATTTTTGTTTATCGTAGCACAAATGCGGCACCGTTGTCAACAGATCGATACCTGCCGGGGCGCCTTCCGTCCCTCCGATAAAAAGCTCCGGTTTCACGTCTTTTTCATGTTTTTTGAAAATGGGGCTTGTAAGTTTTCGCGTTTTCGTATAGAATGGTATTGTATGCGATAATTCGATACCCGATATGACCACAGGAAATCACATTTTTTTACAGGAGTGACGCAAACCATGAACATTCTCGTTATCAATGCCGGCAGTTCCTCGCTGAAATACCAGCTCATGAACCCCGAGACCGGCGACGTCTCGGCCAAGGGTCTGTGTGAGCGCATCTACATTGACGGCAAGCTGACCCACAAGGTTCCGGCCAAGGGCATCAAGGTCGAGCGCGATATTCCCATGCCCACCCATTCCGAAGCCATTGAGGCGGTTCTGTCCATTCTGGTCGATCCCGAGTTCGGCGTAATCAAATCGACCGACGAGATCGACGCCGTCGGCCACCGCGTGCTACACGGCGGCGTGAAATTCATCGAGTCGTGCATCATCGACGAAGCCTGCAAGCAGGCCATCCGCGAGTGCATCCCGCTCGGCCCGCTGCACAACCCCGCAAACCTGATGGGCATCGAAGCCTGCGAGAAGGTTATGCCGGGCACCCCGCAGGTCGCCGTGTTCGACACCGCCTTCCATATGACCATGCCGCCGAAGGCATATCGCTACGCCATTCCCACCAAATACTATGAGGAAGATCATCTGCGCCGCTACGGCTTCCACGGCACCTCCCACCGCTTTGTCTCCAAGCGCGCCATTGAGCTGATGGGCAAGCCTGCCGAGGAGCTGAAGATCGTCGTCTGCCATCTGGGCAACGGTTCGTCGCTGTCCGCCGTGGCAAACGGCAAGTGCCAGGATACCTCCATGGGCCTTTCCCCGCTGGCCGGCGTACCCATGGGTACCCGCTCAGGCGACATCGACGCCTGCGTCGTACAGTTCATCATGAACAAATACGGCATGACCGCCGACGAGTGTCTGACCATGCTCAACAAGAAGTCCGGCGTTCTTGCGCTGTCGAACGGGCTGTCCTCCGACTTCCGTGATCTGGAATCCGGCGCCGAAAAGGGCGACGAAGCCTGCCGTCTGGCACTCGACAAGTTTGCCTACGAGGTTCGCAAGTATATCGGCTCCTACGCCGCCGCTCTGGGCGGACTGGACTGCCTTGTCTTTACCGCCGGTGTCGGCGAAAACGGCATTGCCATGCGTCAGGATATCTGCAAGGGGCTGGAATTCCTCGGCGTCAAGATCGACCCGGAGAAGAACAAGACCCGCGGCGAGGAGAAGATCATCTCCGCCGACGACTCCAAGGTCACCGTTTGGGTCATCCCGACAAACGAAGAGCTGATGATCGCGCAGGATACTGCCGAGCTCTGCAAAAAGTAAAAAGCAAAATCACTGCCCCGTCCTTCGGCGGGGCAGTTTTACAAAAGGAAAGGGGCATCCCATGCTGAATCTGCAAAGCAAACCGGATATTCTGCTGGATAACGACGATCTGGCGGCTGTGCTCTCCGCATTCGGTCTGAGTTTTTCCGAAGTAAACGAGCGTTATGACACCTCGCATGGCCCGCAGGATCTCCGTTACAACTTTATTCTCGACCGGAAATACGTCCTGAAGATCAACTCGCAGCGTTCCATCTGGGAAGAACGTCTATGGGCAATCTCGCGCCTGATCGACCGCTATCGCTCCATCGGCCTCTATGCCCCGCAGCTTCTGCATACGATTGACGGGTCCCTGTCCCACCCGGCCATGCTTGACGGAACGCTCTGCATCTGCTTCGTGGAAGAATACGCGATATATCCCACCTATGCATGGGACGCGGAGCATGACCGCGGGGAGGTCGTGGAGCATCTGGGGCTGCTCGCCGCCAAATACACAAACTGCGATCTGTCGGAAATTCACGCCATGTGGACGATCATCGACACGGCGCCGCTGGACAAGCCGGGCGTTGACGAAAAGCAGGAAAACGCCAATACGTTGATTGCTGCGCTGCGTGCTCACGGCGAGCAGGCCCTGGCCGACGGCCTTGAAACGCTCAATCGATCCCTGCGCGAGCGGATCGCGGAGGATTTTGCCGCGCTGCCCCGCTGTGTCTATCAGGGCGATCTGAACAACTCCAATGAGCTGCAAAACGACGGACATTTTGTCGGCCTGATTGACTTCAACAACTCCGGTACGGACGTCAACATCAACGTTTTCCTGAACGAAACGAATTACTTCCCCGGCCCGAAGGATTTTGACGACCTGAGCGTCCCGGAGATTCTGGAGCGCATCGACACGGAGCAGGAGGCGCTGCTTCGCGTTATTTGGAAGCATTACAAGCTCAATGAACCGGAACGTCGGCTCCTGCCGTATTTCAAGCGTATCGTCGATCTGTTCCAGTACCCCAACGTATGCGAAATGATTGAATGGCTGAACAACGAAGCCCGCAGGGACAAGTGTCTTTCCCTGCTGTATGGGCTTCTGAACAAGCCGCTCTAAGAAAGGATGAAACATCATGACCGTTACCGAACGTCTCTTAAAATATGTCTCGTTTGACACGCAATCCGACGAAAACTCCGAAACCTGCCCCTCCAGTGCCAAGCAGAAGCTGCTTGGCGCAGCGCTGGTTGAGGAAATGAAGGCACTGGGCATCGCCAACGTCCGCATGGATGAAAACGGCTATGTCTACGGCGAGGTCGCCGGCGCAAAGGATGCGCCGAAAATCGGTCTGATCGCCCACATGGACACCTCTCCGGACGCCTCCGGCGCGAACGTCAAGCCGCAGATCGTGAAATACGAGGGCGGCGACGTGCTGCTTAACGCCGAGAAACACATCGTGCTCAGTCCGGCGGAATTTCCGGCGCTGAAGGACTGCGTCGGCAAGAAGCTGGTCGTCACCGACGGCACCACCCTGCTCGGCGCGGACGACAAGGCTGGTATTGCCGAGATTCTTACCGCCGTGGAAGAGCTTCTGGCCGAGGGTGGCGAATTTGCCGGCATCCGCATCGGCTTCACCCCCGACGAGGAAATCGGCCGCGGCGCCGACCGCTTTGATCTGGCGCATTTCGGCGCCGACTACGGCTATACCGTTGACGGCGGCACGGTCGGCGAGCTGGAATACGAAAACTTCAACGCCGCCGCGGCAAGCGTCCTGATCCATGGCCGCAGCGTCCATCCCGGCAGCGCCAAAAACTGCATGATCAACTCACAGAACGTCGCTCTGGAATTTCACAGCCTGCTGCCCGCAAACGAGCGCCCGGAATATACCGAGCACTACGAGGGCTTCTGCCATCTGCACGCCATGAACGGCTCCTGCGAGGAGAGCCGTCTGGACTACATCATTCGTGACCACGACCGTGCGAAGTTTGAGCGCAAAAAGCGACAGTTCGCGGAAATCGCCGCCTTCCTGAACGAAAAATACGGTGAGGGAACCGTGGAAGTCTCGCTGCGCGACAGCTATTACAATATGCGCGAAAAGATCGAACCGCACATGGATATTATCGAGGCGGCAAAGAAGGCCATGCTGGAGGCGGGGGTCACACCCGTAGTCGTGCCCATCCGCGGCGGTACGGACGGTGCGCGGCTGAGCTATGAGGGTCTCCCCTGTCCCAATCTTTTTACCGGCGGGCAAAACTTCCACGGTCGCTTTGAATTCGTGCCCGTAGAGGACATGGAGGCCGCCGTGCGTACGATCAAGCGCATCCTGCGCAACGCAGTATAAAGGCGCAATCAGAAAAAAACAGATGCCCGAGAATTACGGCGCGATATTGCAAAAGGGAGGGGTATTACCCCTCCCTTTTCAGTCTGTCAAACAGTCGGATGCGTCATTACAAAGCCCTGCTCGAAAAAGCCAAAGTACCGTGCGTGAGATTCCCACGTCGCTTCGCTCCTCGGAATGACGTGTAACCGGGGAGGATCCTTGATACGCTCGGAAGGCAAACGCTATGTCCCTGCCTTTTATCGCATCGGAGTCTCTCTTTCGCTCCCGGCAAAGAGCTGTGCCGCAAGAAAGTCACCGCGGCACGCAAAAAGCCGCCCATCGGGCGGCTTTCTACACTCGGAATTACAGAGCCTTCTTTGCGGTCTCGACCAGCGCGGCAAACGCGGCGGGGTCGGTAATGGCCAGCTCGGACAGAGCCTTGCGGTTCATCTCGATGCCGGACTTCTTCAGGCCGTTCATAAAGCGGGAATAGTTCATGTCGAAGGGCTTCACGGCGGCGGAGATACGGGCGATCCACAGACGGCGGAAATCGCGCTTCTTCTGCTTGCGGCCGATATATGCATAAACGCCGGACTTCTTGACGGCCTGCTTGGCCATCTTGAAGTGGGTCGACTTGGAGCCCCAGTAGGACTTCGCGAGCTTCAGGGTCTTATTTCTTCTTTTGCGCGTCATCATCGCGCCCTTGATTCTAGCCATTGTTCATATCCTCCTGTCCGATTATTTGTAAGGGATCATTTTCTTGATCGCCTCGACGTTGGTAACGTCTGCATAGGTCGTGCTTCTCAGGCGACGGCCGCGCTTGGTGTCCTTTTTGGTGAGGATATGGCTCTTAAAGGCGTGTGCTCTCTTGACCTTGCCGGTCTTGGTGAGATTAAATCTCTTCTTTGCACCGCTGTGGGTCTTCAGTTTCGGCATGATGGTTCTCCTTTGTTGTTATTTTGCGCTCTTGGGCGACAGGAAGATGGACATATGTCTGCCGTCGAGCTTGGGTTTTTTCTCCAGCGTGGCAACCTCGGCGCAGTTTGCGGCGAACTGGGTCAAAAGCTCCTCACCGATCTCGGTGTGCGCCATCTCGCGGCCGCGGAAGCGCACCGAAACCTTGACGCGGTTCCCGTCGGAAAGGAACTTGACGGCGCTGCGCATCTTGGTGTTCAGATCGTTTGCGTCGATGCCGGGAGACATACGAATCTCCTTGATCTCAACCACGCGCTGATTCTTCTTCGCTTCCTTCTCCTTCTTTAGCTGGTCGAAGCGGAACTTGCCGTAGTCCATGATCTTGCAGACGGGCGGAACGGCATTGGGCGAGATTTTTACAAGATCAAGATCCTGTTCTTCCGCCATTGCCAATGCCGCTTCGGAGGAAATGATGCCGACCATGCTGCCGTCGGCAGCAATGAGACGGATCTCCTTGTCGCGGATTTCCTCGTTGAGCTGATGATCTAATTTACCGATGGGAAAGCACCTCCAGTTGTCACACGAAAAAAGCGGATGCCCGCAGCACCCGCAACCGAAAATCGCGCCCATACGCGATGTAATCGATATGTGACCTCTTCGCTTCGCTTGAGGTGAGCTCGGGGCTGCCGACCTTCTTTGTTCCTATCCCGGCTATTTTACCACGGAAAAGGCGCATTGTCAAGCACTTTTTTGTACTCTTTTTTGCTGAAAAATCTTTTCAAAGCCGGGAAAATATGATATGATAATCCGGTACACAGAACAGCAGAAAGGATGAAACGCAATGAAGCGATTTTTTTGTCTGATTCTCGCGCTGGGACTGCTGATCGGCCTGTGCGCGTGCACAAACGATCCGGGCCCGACAAACGATCCCGATTCGACGCCGACGGAGCGCCCCTCCGTCACGCTCCCTCCGGATCTGACGCTGCCTTCCGACACTTCCTCCCCGACGGACGGATCCACGGAGCAGCCCACACAGGAGCCAACTCAGGAGCCGACGCAGGAGCCCTCGCAGAGTGACGAGCCGTATCGTGTGACGTACAGCGCGGGACTGAGCTACCTGGTGGACGGCGAGATGTATGCACAGGCGATCATTTCCGTGGAGAACACCGGCAGTGCGCCGTTGTTCCTTGATATGAGCGCCATTACCCTGACGAATCAGGGAGAGACGACCACATTCTCCGGCGTGATCGGCTATCCGCAGGTAATTGAACCCGGCGAAACGGGCTACTATTTTGACAGCGGCCGCGCTTCGCTGAGCGCCGAAGGCGAGCAGAACATAAGCTACAGTCTGAACGTCCACGCGGCGGACACGCAGGAGCAGGGCGGCCTGAAACGGTATGATATCATCCGCTCGTCGCTGCGCGACTCCGTTTACGGCGGCATGACGCTGACGGGTTATGTAAATTACACGGGCGGCGCAAAGGCCTGGGGGATTTACGTCGCCTGCGTGCTGTTTGATGCCGACGGGAAACCGGTTTCGCTGATGTATTCGCTGGTTGATTTGCCTGCAACTGCGGCAACGCTGGCGTTCGACGTCAGCAACTTTACGCTGCCACCGGCACTGAAGGCCGCACGCATAGAGCGCTTTGAGGTTTTCGCCTACCCGATTATTGAGAATCTCGGCGCATAAACACGAAGGGAGGCGCGGTTCATGTCAGACGCACCGATTGCCGTGTTCGATTCCGGTCTGGGCGGATTGAGCGTATTGCAGGCGCTGTGCCGTGAGCTGCCCGGCGAGAATTTCCTTTATTTCGGAGACTCCGCCAATGCGCCCTATGGCCCGCGTCCTACGGCGCAGATCCGTGCTTTAACGTTGAAACATGCGCAACGGCTCTTCGACGAAGGCGCAAAAGCGCTGGTCGTCGCCTGCAATACCGCAACCTCCGCCGCCATTGACGAGCTGCGCGCCCGTTGGCCGGAACGCATCATCGTCGGAATCGAGCCTGCGCTGAAGCTGGCAGTCAAGCGGCATCCGGGCGGAACGGTCGCCGTAATGGCAACCGAGGCGACGCTGCGCGAGCAGAAATTTGCCGCACTGATGAGACGCGAGGGCGGAAGCTGCCGCATTATCAAATGCCCCTGCCCGGAGCTGGTTTCCTTTGTTGAGCGCGGCGAGTTGACCGGTGACACGCTAACGCGCGTTTTACGCGAGGAGTTGGCGGAAGCGTTAACCTTACAGCCGGATGCGGCCGTGCTTGGCTGCACCCACTTCCCCTTTCTGAAGCGTGCCATTTCCGCCGTCCTCGGCGATCATGCGGAACTGCTCGACGGCGCCGACGGCACCGCAAAAGAGACCCGCCGCCGCCTGACGCTGGCGGAGCTGCTCCGCGAAGGCGAAAAGGGACGTATCATAATCCGAAACAGCAATCCCTCGTTGCTGGAACGTTCCGAGCAGTTGCTGCATACGACAATATGACGGAGGCTCCCCGTATGGGGAGCCTTTTGACTGCCAAACGCCGTAATCGAGGGAAACCGGCAAAAGCCGCGCGGGCAACTTGGCGCAAACGCCGAATCTTTGCGTGAAAAAATCGCTTTTCTCATTGACATTTGCCAAAGGTTGGATTACAATGTCTATGTGGAACGGACAGAAAAACAGAAACCGTCCACGTAGCGCGTACATTCGCACACGCTTGAAACACACGACCGTAATGGCCGCCCCCAATGCCGCCGGGGGTCGCGCCGAAACCGAAATCTTCGGCGGCGGAACGGAGAAAACTTATGCAAGCAATGATGGATGCACTGGTCAAGCCCGTGCCCGGCGAGGGCCTGGAGCTGCGCCGCGTTCCCGTGCCCACTCCCGGTCACAACGAGGTGCTGATCAAAATTCACAAGACCGCGATCTGCGGCTCGGACGTCCACATTTATAAGTGGAATTCCTGGGCGCAGCAGCACGTCAAGCCGCCTCAGGTCATCGGTCATGAGTATGTCGGCGAGATCGCCGCAATGGGTGCGGAGGTCACCGGCTTTACCATCGGCCAGCGCGTCAGCGGCGAGGGGCATATCGTCTGCCGCCACTGCCGCAACTGCCGCTCGGGCAACATTCAGTGGTGCGCGCACCATGTCGGCGTAGGCGTTGACCGAGACGGTGCGTTTGCCGAGTATGTCTGCATCCCCGCAACAAACGTGATTCCGATTTCCGACGATCTGGATGAGGATGTCGTCTCCTTCTTCGACGCTTTCGGCAACGCAACGCACACCGCTCTGATGTTCCCGCTGGTCGGTGAAGACGTACTGATCACCGGCGCCGGCCCGATCGGTATCATTGCCGTGGGCATCGCCAAATATGCCGGAGCGCGCCGCGTCGTGATCACCGATGTGAACGATTACCGCCTTGAGCTGGCGCGTAAGATGGGCGCCGACGCTGCAGTCAATATCGCCCACGAGGATCTGCGTGAGGTTATGAAAGCGCAGGGAATTATGGAAGGCTTCGATGTCGGTCTGGAAATGTCCGGCAACGGCTCGGCATACGGCCAGCTCTTCGGGGCCATGCGCAACGGCGGCAAGGTCTCTCTGCTCGGTCTCGGCGACAAGCCCGTTCCCATTGATATGAACAATGTCATCGGCAAGGGTCTGACACTTCAGGGCATCTATGGCCGTAAGATGGACAACTGGCATCAGATGTCTGCCATGGTTCAGGGCGGTTTGGATCTGCACCCCGTTATTACGCACCGCTTCCACTACACCGATTTCCAGAAGGGCTTTGACGCCATGATCTCCGGTCATTCCGGCAAGGTCGTCCTGGACTGGACAAAATAAGGAGGAATCGCTATGAAGTCCGCTTTACAGGCTTTTCAGAAGGAGCTCGACGGCATCCGGGAAGCCGGAACCTGGCGTGAAGAGCGTATCATTACCACCCCGCAGCGTTCCAGCATCGACACCACGCAAAAAGCGCACGTCGTCAACCTCTGCGCCAATAACTATCTCGGCCTTTCGGATAACCCCGAGCTGATCGCCGCCGCCAAGGCGAGCTATGACCGTTGGGGCTTCGGCCTGTCGTCTGTCCGCTTTATCTGCGGCACGCAGCAAATCCATAAGGACCTGGAAAAGAAGCTGGCAAGCTTCCTCGGCATGAACGACGCCATTCTCTACTCCTCCTGCTTCGACGCCAACGGCGGCCTGTTCGAAACGCTGCTCGGCCCGGAGGATGCCATCATCTCCGACGAGCTGAACCACGCCTCTATCATCGACGGCGTTCGTCTGTGCAAGGCGAAGCGTTATCGCTACAAGAACAATAATATGGAGGATCTGCGCGCCCAATTGACCGACGCGCGTGCCTCCGGCTGCAAGAAGATCATCATCGCAACCGACGGCGTATTCTCCATGGACGGCTATATTGCCAATCTGAAAGCCATTTGCGATCTGGCCGATGAGTTTGACGCTCTGACGATGGTGGACGACAGCCATGCCGTCGGCTTCATGGGCGAGCACGGCAAGGGCACACCGGAGTTCTGCGGCGTAATGGGCCGCGTTGACATTCTGACCGGCACCTTCGGCAAGGCACTCGGCGGCGCCTCCGGCGGCTACACCGCCGCGCGGCAGGAGATTGTCACGCTGCTGCGCCAGCGCTCCCGCCCGTACCTGTTCTCCAACACCGTCGCCCCCGCCATCTGCGCCGCAACCATCCGCACCATTGAGATGCTGGAGGAATCCACCGCGCTGCGCGATAAGGTGCATGAAAATGCCCGCTATTTCCGCGCGGAAATGGAAAAACTCGGCTTCGACCTGCTGCCCGGCGAGCATCCGATCGTTCCGGTCATGCTCTACGATCCCAAGGTTGCGCAGGAGTTCTCCCGCCGGATGCTCGAGAAGGGCGTTTATGTCGTCGGTTTCTGCTATCCCGTTGTTCCGAAGGGCCGCGACCGTATCCGCACGCAGATCTCCGCCGGTCATACCAAAGAGGACTTGGATTTCGCCGTGCGTTGCTTCGGCGAGGTCAAGAAGGAAATGGGCATCTGATTGAAAAAAAGAAAGGGAGAGGCGCTGCCTCTCCCTTTTTCCTTGCGTTTTATTCGCTTTTTGCGGAAAACTCCGCAATTTCGATATGGCCGCTGTCGGTCATAAACAGGACGTGGCTTTCATCCTTGACGATCAGGCGGATAATGCCGGAAGCATTGGCAACGGCAGGACAGTTCAGCACCTCGTTTTTCTCCCCGTCGGTGCGCATCAGCCGCGAGCCGTCCTTGTCAACGTAAACATAGTAGCAGTAAGCGCCGTCGCAGTCGTAGGCGAGAAACCTGCCCCACCCGTCGGCGACCCGTGTGACCGTCCCGTCCTCCGTAAGGCGGTACAGGGCAGTCTTATCTCCGTAAAACTCTTCCGCATAGATGTACTGCTCATCCCCGAGCAGTAAGAACTTGCAGTCCCAGCCCATCGGGGCCGCCTCGCACAGATACTCGCCGTCGCGGTACAGCAGATAACCCGAAATGCCGTAAAGCGATCTGCCCCAGGAAGCGACGTATTCCATACCAAAGTACGCCGATACATGCACTCCGTCGGACGCGGTAGACTCCTCAGCGGGGCGCTCCCTGTGTCCCCAGTACCAGTCGCCGTTCATAAACGAATCGGGGCGCACGGCGCAGCAGAAGAAGATCCCCTGCGGCGTCACCGTCAAATTCTTGAACAAACGCTCCTTCTGATCCTGATTCAGCCAGACCCGCTCCCAAAAGCCCTCGTCGTCCCTTGTTGCAAAGAGCTTCTCCCATTCCTCACCCGCGCTGCGGCGGTTGGAGAAATTCTCGTCGAGAATGTAAAGCCCGGTATGTGTCAGAAGAAGATAACCGTCGCCGTATTCCGCGATATCGCAGAGCGTTCCTATCCCCTTGAGCGCCGCGTCCTGCGGACTTTCCGTCGTAGGAGGAACCGTCGGCGGCGCGGTCAACCGTGTCGGCTCCGTCTGCCCCTCCGACGGTCCACAGGCACAGAGAAGTGAGAGCACTAGCATTAAGGCCATCAAGCAGATAATACTTTTTTTCATAAACCCACACCAATCAATACGCAGTTAATCCACTCGTCTGAACGTAACCCGTTACTAATTCATAGGAGACCGAATTCTTAACATACGCAACCACCTGAACCCAATAGGGATTCACTGTCGAGACAATCTTCACATACGTCTCCTTCTGAATCTTTCCCGCTTCAGGACGGCCAATTTCCTGTCCATATCGGTCAGACGGATAAGATGCATAGTAACTCAGTTTATCTTCCTTAACCTTTTTCATCTTCGAAGCAGGGACGAGGTTATACCCCTTGACGTATCCCTCTTCTCCCAGCGTGCCATATGTCAATCGTACATGAATGTAGCCTGTGCTTTCCGTTGCGGACTGCCCGTTTAGAGTGTATACTTCGCTGTAGTAGGGAAGGGTTTCGTAAGTGCTTGCATTGTCCCTAGGTGCGCTCCGTAGCGGTATTTCAGACCAAGAAATCGGGTCTCCGTTGTTTGGAACAACCAAGTAGGTTTCTGAAACTGGAGCTAAAGGCAAATCGACGACCGCAAAGGCCACGGACGAAAGGATGGTCGCAAAAATGCAGACCAGAACGATTGCGCGAGTGAGCTTTTTCATGTTGGCTCCTCCTGAAAGTATGTATTTCAGAACATTTCTGCTCTGATATATCGAGTATATCATAAGCCTTTCACATTGTCAATCCTTGGCAGAAATATTTTTTGCAAATAAGTATTCATTTTTGTGCAAAAATATTCATTGTATGCAAAAATCGAGGCCGCAGGCAATACAGCCTGCGGCCTGCTTCCGTGTTATGTATTATCCTTTTCCGGGAAGGTACGAAGCTCGCGGAAGGAATACTCTGCGACCTCGATGCTGTCGTCGTC
>CAKUDE010000013.1 GCA_934645175.1 uncultured Oscillospiraceae bacterium | reverse complement strand
GTCTAATATTAGCATAAAAATAATGGTAGGCACTTTCGTGTCTACCATTATTTTATCACTTCACCGAAAGGGACGGCCCTTTTTATATACTCACGGCAGTATCGGTCACAAAGAAGTACAGGACACGTTCTTTGACCGGACATTCAAAAATCCGCGAGAGCGCACGGCTGTAGGCATCAAGCTGACCACGGTAAAATGCCGCACGTTCGGCTTCCGTACCGGGCGCAACGCGATCGGACTTGAAGTCCAGTACCGTCAGCCCATCCGGCTCAAGGATGCAGCAATCCGTCACGCCCTGAAGCAGAACCGTCTCACCGCTCAACGCCTTGTCGAACCGTTCGGCGTTCTCAAGCACAGAGAACTTAAACTCGCGCACAATCTTTTCCGCACGCAGCACCCGCTGTCCCATCGGGCTTTGGAAGAAGCGCACCAGCGTCTGCGGCTCCACGGCCTGCGCCTGCTGCACGGTCAAAAAATGCTGCGCAACCAGTCGCTCCAGCTCCCGTGTCGCCCCTTCCACCGTTTCACAGCAAGCGTAGTTGACAAATTGCATCGCCAGATGGATCGCCGTACCGCGTTGCGCCGGGGTCAGCGGACGAAGGCCGGCCATAAAGCGCGGCTTCGGGCGGCGAATCGTCACCGCCGCCGGCGGAACGGAATCCGCAACCTCCTCATCCGCGGCGCGGCCTTTGAGCTGCGTCGCGGTAAGCTTGGCGGGCGCCCTTGTCGCCGCCTCATGCGCATACGGCGGCAAAAACTGCGGCTGCGGCAGCACCGGCGCAGCTTCGGTCATTTCCTGCGGCCGGACGGAGGTCTGCGTCGGCACAGCGTCGTGCCATTCAATCCGCCACGGATATTCCGAGACGCGCCGCTGTGCCGGATATGCCGCTCGACGGAAAAGCTCTCCCGCCTCGCTGCGCAGCAGCGCGGTCATCAGTATCCAGTCGCCGGGGCATAAGGCGCGCTCGATCAATGTTGCAGAAGGCGGGACGGTCAGCTCCTGTGCAATTCGCGTCAGCTTCGACGGCAGCCCCTTTGCACAGCACGAAAGTATCAGCTTTTGCTTGGCCCGCGTCATAGCGACATATAGGATCCGCATCTCCTCCGAAAGGCTCTCCCGCCTGGCGCGGGAGGAAATGGCGGTTTTGGCTATGGTGGGGAAAATCACGCCGCGCCCTGCATCCAACGCGGAACAGCCGATCCCCAGTTCCGGATCCGTCAGAACGTCCTGCCGCAAATCAAGCATATTGAAGGGTTTGCACAGATCCGCCAGCACAACAACCGGGAATTCCAGTCCCTTGGACTTGTGGATGCTCATAATGCGGACTGCGCCGGATGCATTGCCTGCATCTGCGCTTCGCCCGCGCTGTCTGAGCTGTTCCAGACGTCGGAGGAAGCCCGGCAGTCCCAGGCTCCCGGAGCGGTCGTATTCGTCGGCAATCGCGTAGAATTCCTCCATATTGCGGCGCCTTTGCGCCCCTATCGCGCCGTAGATATTCATAAAATCCGTCTCGTCGTCCAGCACGTCAAGCAGCTCGCGCACGGAAGCGAGTCTTGCCTCCCGGCGAAGCCTGCGCAGCAGCGACACAAAGCCCTCCGCCTTGTCCGAAGCGGAAAGAATGTCAAACAGATCTCCCGACCGCTGCGCCGCGCGAATGCAAGCAAGAGTATCGGCCTGCATCCCGATCACCGGCGAAAATAGCACCGTCAGCAGCGGCACATCCTGATGTGGGTTAGACAGAATCTGGAAAAAAGCGCACAGGAAACGGATCTCCTCTGTCGAAAACAGATCATCATTTCCGCAGACGCACGGAATTCCCCTACTGCGCAGCGCCACCGCGTAAACGGGTGCTTTGCCGCGCAGGGAACGCAGAAGAATCACAATATCCTCCGGCTTAATCGGACGTGTCTGTCCCCCTTCCGTCAGGTATTCGCCGTCTAGCATCCGCCGGATGCGCTCCGCCAGCCATGCCGCTTCCGTTTCGGTGCGGCCGTTCGGCGCATCCTGTTCGTCATCCGACGCGGCATCTGTCACATGAAGCTCCACGGCAGGCGTATCCGGCTCCGGATACTGCAGCCCCGGGCGCAGCGCTTCGGCCTCTGTATAATGCAGACCGCCGACGCGCGGTGTCATCAAAAGGGAAAACACATCATTTGCCGCCGCAAGGATCTGCGGATCGGAGCGGAAATTGTCCGAAAGCAGAATGCGCCGCGGCACGCCGTCCTTTGCTTCGCTTCGGTCGGCAAAGCTCTGATACTTCGACAGGAAAATGCTCGGATCGGCAAGGCGGAAGCGATAGATTGACTGCTTCACGTCCCCGACAAAAAAGAGCTTCCCCTCCGTCTCTCCCAGCGCGGAAAAAACGGCGTCCTGCACAGCGTTCGTATCCTGATATTCATCGACCATGATCTCAACGTAACGCGCGGAAAGCTCACGCGCAGCCGCCGTAGGACGGCCGTCTCTGCAGAGCAGGCGGTACGCCTCATGCTCCAGATCGTCGTAGTCCAGAAGATGCCGACGGCGCTTTTCCTCGCGGTATATCTCGCCGAAGCGCTTTGTCAGCCTTAACAGGCCGCGAAGCGCAGGCGTACACAGGGCAAGATCGGCCAGCGCTTCACCGGAAGCAGCGGAAAAGTCCTTTTGAATCCGCTCGATCTCACCCTTAACGCGCTTCCGCACCGCCTTGAGCTGCTCCTGTGTGTCCGGGTCCGTGCAGCCGCGGAGTGTCGGCAGACGGCCGAAACGCATATCAGCCGAGCGGAAGTCATCCCATGTCTGCGCCTGCAGCAGGGTATCAAGCATCTCGGCATCGGCGGCAAACGTCGGCGCGTATTTTACAACCGCTTCGTTTTCCCGCGCCCTGCTCTGCGCCGAACGCAGCATTTCCAGACAGTCGCGCAGCCGTACCCTCGCCTCCTCCAACAGGTAAGCCCCCCATACGGTCTGTCCCGCGTCGGTGCAGTCGGAGACGTCGGCCATCCGCTCAAAGGCCTCGAGCCTTGCATTCGGGTCCGGATAAGCCTGCACGGCGGACAGCAGCGCAGAGATCAGCTCGCGCAGCCGCCTTTCGTCGCGTCCGGCGCCAAGCATTTCCAGTGCCGCCGCGTAATCCTCGTTCTCCCGCACCTGCGCATAAAGCTCCGCAAGCAGACGCTGCATGGCTTTGTCGCGCAGTGCAGCGTTTTCCTGCTCATCACTGACGCGGAAATCTGCCGGAAGGGACGTCCGGTGAACATATTCGCGCAGAATCGCGCCGCAGAAAGCGTGGACGGTTGAAATCTGTGCCAAATAGACGCGGCTGAGCTGATGCTGCAAATGCCGGTTCTCCGGCTGCTCCGTCAGGCGACGGCTCAGCTCCGTCAGCAGCTTGCCACGCAGCTCGGAGGCCGCCGCCTGCGTGAAGGTGATCATCAAAAAATCGTCCACATTGCAGCGCTCGTCGCTGACACGCGCAAGCACCCGGTCAATCAGCACCTTTGTTTTTCCGGAGCCTGCGGCGGCGGAGACAAGCAGCGTCCCGCCGCGATCCTCCACGACGGCCCGCTGGTTCTCGGTCAGTCGTATTTCAGCCATCATATCGTCCTCTCAGTTCGTCCCAGAATTCTCCGCCGTCTGTTTTTCGCAGATAGCGCCCCGGCTGCACCTCGCCGCACAGCGGCGCAAAATCGCAGAAGGCACAGGCATTGTGCGTCCGGTCGAGAAAATACGGGTCGCGATCCGTGCAGCCTTCGTACAGACGGTCGGCCAGACGCGCAACCGTCGAGAAAACATGGCGCTCCAGCAGCTTGAGCTGCGCCGTTTCCGCAAGATCGCCCTTTAAGTTACCGTCCTTATCCACGGTATACGGCAGATAGCGCGGAGCCCCCTCGCAGTGCTCCATTGCCTGCAAAACATGTTCGTCCTTCAGCGCCAATCCCTCACGCGTGCGGTTTTTTTCGCGTTTTTCCGCAAGAAGCGCATCGTCTGCACGGTTGTCCAAACGGATCGGCTCCACGCGGGCGGGAAAATACTCCACTCCCGCCGGAAGCAGCCGCGCCCCTGTCAGGCGCGCACCGCTGCGCACAAGCGCAAACAGGTACAAAAGCATTTGCAGTCCGAGCCCGTGCAGGATCCCGGCATAATCAAAATTCTTCTTTCCGGTTTTGTAATCCACCACGCGCACATACAGCCGTTCACCGTCGCACCAGAGATCCACACGATCCACATAGCCCTCCAGATAGGCCCGCACGCTCTGCCCGCGGATCTCCACAGCCGGAAGCGCCTCTCCCGCAGCAAAATGCAGCTCCATCCAACGCGGTTCGAAGCTTCCGGAGCGCAGCTCCTCGTAAAGCTCCTGTACCACCTGCCGCACCTCGCCGAAGCTACGGTGAAAGAGGAACGCCTCGCGCTCGTCACGCAGAATCGGCGCAAGCTTCTCCCGTGCGTAGCGCTGCATCGCCTCCTCGGAAAGCTCGCAAACCCGTTCCGGCGCGACCGCCGCGAAGCCGCCCTCCGCCATCGTCTGCCGCACGGTATGCTCCAGAACATAGTGAACGAGCTCGCCGTAAAGCGGCGCATTCAGTTCGGCAGCTTCCCGGCGCGCGGCCCGCAGGCCGAATTGAAGAAAATACGCCAGCGAACACGAGGCAAGGCGGTCAATGCGGGTGGAGGAAAGGCGCAGCGTGTCCCCGTAAAGCGCGCGAACCGTCTCCGGCTTCAGCGCGCCGTAGCAATAGGAACAGCGCTGCAGGATCCGTTCGGCCCGCTCCTGCAGCTCCGCGGGCGGCAGTGCGTGCTTTTCCGTCAGCTCGGAGAGATATGCGTGTCGGCTGCGCAGCGTCAGCGCCGCCCCATCGGCAGGCTGTATGCCATCCGGCAGAAGCGATGCCATACGTCGAAAAAAATACGATTCGCTGCCGCAAACCGCGCTGCAATACAGGCCGTCTCCGGGTACGGAGAGCACGCCGTCGATCACGGCCAGCTCACGGTCCAGTCTTCCAAGCGCCGCAGGCATCAGGCCGATGCCGCAGTCAAGCAGCATCCTGCGCTCCGCATCCGTCAGCAGGGATATCGTCCTGGCAGCGGCGGGAAATGCGCCTTCGTTCGCGCCGAGCAGCAGCAGATACGGCGTGTCGGAACGCCGCATGGATGCCAAAGCGCCCACCGCCACACTGTCGAGCGTCGCGGGGATCGTCCCCGCCCGATACTGTCCCAGCGCAGCGCGCAGGAGTACGAAAAAGTCCTCGGGTGCGCGGACGGATGTCCCCACGGTGCCGTACATCTGCTCCAGAAGTCCGCACAAAAGTGCCGGAAGCTGCGCAAATACCTGCGCACGCTGAAGCTGTCCGTCCTGCTCCAGCCGCTGTGCCTCCGCACAAACGAGCTCTTCCCATGCCGTTTTTTTCACGAAGTCATAAAAGGCCGTCGTCATCTCGCCGACATTTTTTGCCGATGTCAAACCTCTGCGCAGCTCCGCAAGCGGCATGATCGCCCTTTCGCGCAGGCCGTTCAGTTCCGCAAGCAGCGCCGCGCTCTGCTCGTCCGCCTCGGCTCGCAAGCCGCGCGGGTTGGTGTCCCAGGGCCGTTCCAGCCGTACCCCGCTCAGGTTCCAGAGGAGGATGTAGTTCTCCATACAATCCGCCTCATCATCCGTGACGGGCGCAAAGCCGGACTTTATGTATTCCAGCACTTCCTCCTGCTCCATACCGCCTGTCGCGGCGCGGAGCGCACACATCAGGCAGTTGACCGCGCTCTGATGCAGCAGATCCTCCGTACCGGCAAAATATGCCGGTATCTCTGCGCGGCGCAGAACGGAGCGCAGGATCGGTTCATACTCCGCCCAGTCTGCGCAGGCGACGGTGATATCGCGCCAACGCGCGCCGCCCTCCGCCAGCCGCAGAATCTCGCCTGCCGCTGCGCGGCACTCGCTCTCGGCGTCGGCCGCAGTCACACAGCGCAAAAAGTCCCCACTCTGATCGGCCTGTCCGCCGGTAAACAGACTTCGGCGTATCGCCTGCAGCGTCCGATCCTGCCGCGAAGGAAGCGCGTTCCGCCGCACGGGCACCCCCAGCCGCGCGGCAAGAGACAGCAGCTCTCCCGCCGTCTCGCGCGCAGTGGCAAACTGCTGCTCGTGGCCGTCAAGCGTCCCGCAGCAGAGCGCAACATACACCGGTGCATCCGCCGCGAGAAGCTGTGCAATAATCTCGCGCTGCACGCCGTTAAAATCAAGAAATCCATCGAAAAAAAACTCCGCCTCTGCGGCGAAAGCGCTGTGCTCCAGCGCCTCAAGCAGTCGGTTGAGACGAGTTTCGGGATTTTGCCCCGCCTGCCTGCACGCGGCGGCATAGCTTTCCATCAAAAGCGCAAGCTCCTCGGCCTTCAGCGCCGAAACGCCCTCGAGCCGTGCCGCTGCCGCACGAAGATCGACAGGCGTAACGCAAAAGCTGCGAAGTTCCTCGAGCGTTTGCAGCATCAACAGCAGAAATTCCGGCTTACCCGCAGCAGCGGCAAACACCTTCAGCTCCGGAAGCACCTGATCAACGGCAAGCGACATAAGCAGCAGCTTGCCGGCGTCGTCCGTCTGTGTATCGGCGACACCGCCCTCCAGCGCAAACACACGCTCCGCAAGGCGGGAAAAGCCCAGCACCTCGGCATGGCGGCTGATCGTATCTCCGCCCGCCGCACACAGTTTGCGCTCAAGTGCATGAGAAAACTGCTCCGGAACGATCAAATAACGCTTTCTGACAAACGGCGGCGTACAAATCCGTTTTAAGAGCGCCGCAGTATTCTCTTTTCGGTCGGTCGAAAGCCACAGCTCCAGCATTTTCTTCACCCCACGTCTCAGTTTCATCCCACTCCCGGCGGGAAGTTTTATGATACCGATTATACCCCACAGGCGGTCTGCTTGTCAATGAAAACAGGGGCTCCGCCTCCGCAGAGCCCCTGAAGTTTTAACATCACAGCTTCTTCAGTCGTTCCTCGCTTTCGGCAAGCTGACGAAGCAGCGCTTCGTATTTTCCTGCCTTCTCACGCTCGGCCGCGACGACTGCTTCCGGCGCCTTCGCCACGAATCCGGGATTCGCAAGCTTTGCGCGAATCCCCGCCAGTCCGCGTTCGGCCTTTTCGCGCTCCTTGGCAAGGCGTGCAAGCTCCGCAGCCACATCTACAAGCTGGCTCATGGGCATATACAACGCTGCGTCATGCGTCACGCAACGCGCCATCGACTCGTGGCCCTCCGGTTCGCTCCCGGAGACGATCACCTCGTCGGCATAGGCCAGACGGGTAATAAAGCCTATACCCGCACGGAAAACCTCCGGCTGCTGCGCAACGATATAGAGCGTCGTCTTCTTCGACGGCGGCACATTCATCTCCGCACGGCGATTGCGCACGGCGCGGATGGCGTTCATGATGCTTTCCATTGCCGTCTCCTCCGCCGGGAAGTCCAGTGCGGCGTCCGTTTTCGGCCACTCGGCGCAGATCAGCGCCGCGCCCTCGTGCGGAATCGCCTGCCAGATTTCCTCGGTGATGAATGGCATGAACGGATGCATCAGGCGCAGAATGCGGTCAAGCACCCAGACCAGCACGCGCTGCGCACTGCGCTTGCCTGTGGCATCCTCACCGTAAAGCCGAGCCTTGGTCAGCTCGATATACCAGTCGCAATAGCTGTCCCAGATAAAATCGTAGATTTTCTGTACCGCGACGCCCAGCTCGTACTTGTCCAGATTCTCCGTCACTTCGCCGATCAGGCGGTTCAGCTTCGACAGAATCCATTTGTCCGCCGTCTCCAACTCCGCCGCATCGGGCAGCACACAGGGCGCGTCGCCAAGGTTCATCATGACATAGCGGCTGGCGTTCCAAAGCTTGTTTGCAAAGTTACGCATTGCCTCGCAGCGCTCAACGTAGAAGCGCATATCGTTTCCGGGAGAGTTGCCGGTGATCATATTCATGCGCAGCGCGTCGGCGCCGTAGCGGTCGATCATCTCCAGCGGATCAATTCCGTTTCCGAGCGACTTGGACATTTTTCTGCCCTTGTCATCGCGCACCAGGCCGTGAATCAGCACCGTGTGGAACGGAGGAATCTTCGTCTGCTTGCAGGCGGAGAAGATCATACGCGCCACCCAGAAGAAAATAATGTCATAACCCGTGACCAGCACGTCCGTCGGATAGAAATATTTGTAATCCTCCGAGTTCGTATCCGGCCAGCCGAGCGTCTCAAACGGCCAGAGCGCAGACGAGAACCAGGTATCCAGCACATCCTCGTCGCGTGTGATATTCCTGCTTCCGCAGGCCTCGCAGCAGGTTGCATCCTCGCGCGAGACGGTCATATGCCCGCAATCGGCGCAGTACCACGCCGGTATCTGGTGCCCCCACCAGAGCTGACGGGAAATGCACCAGTCCCGGACGTTCTCCATCCAGTTCGTATAAATCTTCGTAAAGCGGTCGGGCACGAAGCGTGTCTGCCCTTCGCGCACAACGCGCAGCGCCTCCTCCGCCAGCGGCTTCATCTTCACAAACCACTGTGCCGAGATGATGGGCTCAACGTCCTTATGGCAGCGGTAGCAGGTGCCGACATTATGGCTGTACGGCTCGACCTTGACCAGATAGCCCTGCGCATCCAAATCGGCAACGATCTGCTTTCTCGCCTCATAGCGATCCAGTCCCTGATATTTTCCGCCAAGCTCGTTGACCTTGCCGTTGTCGTCGAGCACGCGGATCACTTCCAGATTGTGCCGCAGGCCGACCTCAAAGTCATTCGGATCGTGCGCCGGAGTCATCTTAACGCAGCCGGTGCCGAATTCCATCTCGGCATAATCGTCCGCAACCACGGGAATGGGCTTGTTCAGCAGCGGCAGAATCACATTTTTCCCAACAATCGCACGATAGCGTTCGTCGTTCGGGTTGACACAGACGCCGGAGTCGCCGAGCATGGTCTCCGGACGCGTGGTGGCAACGACGACCTCGCCGGAGCCGTCCTCCAGCGGATAGCGAATATGCCACAGGTTGCCGGGCTTATCGACATACTCGACCTCCGCATCCGACAATGCGGTCACGCAGTTCGGACACCAGTTGATAATGCGGCTGCCCTTGTAAATCAGCCCCTGTTCATAGAGATTGACAAATACCTCGCGCACGGCCTTTGAACAGCCCTCGTCCATTGTGAAACGCGAACGCTCCCAGTCGGCAGAGACACCCAACTTTTTCTGCTGTTCAACAATACGGTTGCCAAAACGGTGCTTCCAGTCCCACACACGCTCCAGAAACTTTTCACGGCCGAGGTCATAGCGCGTCAGGCCCTCGCCGCGCAGCGCCTCCTCAACCTTAATCTGCGTGGCAATGCCGGCGTGATCGACGCCGGGCAGATACAACGCGTTGTAACCCTGCATTCGCTTGAATCGGATAAGCGTATCCTGAAGCGTATCGTCCATCGCATGGCCGATATGCAGCTGCCCCGTTACATTGGGGGGCGGCATAACGATAGTAAAGGGCTTTTTCGCCGTATCCGGCACGGCGTGGAAATAGCCGCCCTCCTCCCAGAAACGGTAGATCCGGCTTTCGACATCCTTCGGATCATAGGTTTTCGGTAATTCTCGCATAAGTTCACTCCTCTTCTGATAAAAAACGCCCTGAGTCCTTCGACTCAGGGCGACAAAATACCGCGGTACCACCTGACTTCCCCGCACTGCGGGGCGCTCGATCTCTGTAACGGGAGAACCCGCCGGGGCTTACTTTTGTTCGGCTCCGTCGCTCCGAAGCGACCTTCCCGCGCCCACCGCAGGGACTTGCACCAACCGTCCCCTCTCTGCATTGGTCTGCGAGGTACTCCTCTTCCTCATCGCGTTTGGAAATATTGCGCTTATGATAGCAGAGTATGCCGGATTTGTCAAGCGTCAGTTCAAAAAAGCACGCATATCGTTCTCCAACCGCGCAAGCAGCGCCAGCGCGTCTTCCTTTTTCTCCGAAACAGCGGTCAGGTAGAATTTGATCTTCGGCTCCGTTCCGGAGGGTCGAACGATCACGCTCCCCTTTCCGTCCAGCTCCAGCGCCACAACATTCGACTGCGGAAGCGTCACGGGCTGCGTTTCTCCCGTGCGGAAATCCTTTGACATCCGGCTCCGATAGTCCGTACAGAACGTTACGGCAACGCCGCCGAGCGAAGTGGGAAGCTCCGCGCGGAAGCGCGTCATAAAATCCGCCGCAATCTGCATGGCGTCCGGCCCCTGAAGCTCGATGCTCACGACCTTCGTCTCATGCCAGCCAAACTCATGGTACAGCTCCTGCATCCGGTCAAACAGGTTCTTTCCCTCACGTTTTAGCTTCGCAGCCAGATCAACGGTCAGAACGGAGGCGATTACCGCATCCTTGTCGCGGGCATAGCTGCCCTTCAGATAGCCGCAGCTCTCTTCAAAGGCAAACAGGAAGCGCTTTTCCTGCCCCGCCTGCTCCAGCTTCAGAATTTCTCCGCCGATATACTTAAAGCCGGTCAGAACCTTCACCATCTGCACGCCGTATTTTTCGCAGATTCGGTCGGCAAGCGGTGTAGAAACAATGCTGCGAATGGCGGTCGCCCCCTCGGGCAGACGGTTCTCCGCACGGAGCGTGCCGAGAATGTAGTCCAGCAGCAGGCAGCCCAGCTCATTGCCGGT
The DNA here is from genome assembly GCA_934645175.1 of uncultured Oscillospiraceae bacterium. Classification (GTDB taxonomy): domain Bacteria; phylum Bacillota; class Clostridia; order Oscillospirales; family Oscillospiraceae; genus JAZOXB01. Next base: position 42,194 of record CAKUDE010000013.1, on the reverse strand, counting down.
CAGCTTTACAAATTTTCCGTCCTTCTCGACCGCAACGGCGGCACGGTCGCAATCCGGGTCGGTGCCGAGAATGAGGTCGGGGTGGCTGACACGCGCCAGCTTGTAGCTCTCGTCCAGCGCCGCGTCCGTCTCCGGGTTGGGGTACTCGCAGGTCTTGAAATCACCGTCCGGCTTCTCCTGTACGGAAACGACCTCCACCTGTGCGCCGATGCGCCGCAGCGCCTCACGCACAGGCTTGTTTCCCGTGCCGCACAAGGGCGTATAGACAACATGCAGCCCTTCGGCCGTCCGATCCGTCACTCGCTGTGCAAGTACGGTGCGATAATAACGCTCCCAAAGCTCCGGCGCGATATACTCCACACTTCCCTGCCGCAGCAGCTCGTCAAACGAGTATTTCGGCGCGAGAAAATACGGTATGCTTCGGATCGACTCGGAAACACGCGCCGCGGGCTCATCGGTCATCTGGCAGCCGTCCGGGCCGTAGCACTTGATGCCGTTATAGGTACCGGCATTGTGGCTGGCGGAGACAACGATGCCACAGCCGCAGCCCAGCTCGCGCACGGCAAACGAAAGCATTGGCGTAGGCGCCAGCTCATGATACAGATAGACGCGAACGCCGCGCTCCGCCAGTGCCTCCGCGCAGATCTCGGCAAAGCGGCGGGAATTGTGCCGCGAATCGTAAGCGATAGCGCATTTTTGCGGTAGTTTGCTCTCACAGAGCCACGCAGCCAACCCCTGCGCCGTGCGACGGACGGTAAACTCGTTCATGCGGTTCGTGCCCTGCTCCATAATACCGCGGATGCCCGCGGTACCAAATTGCAGCTCCGCGCCGAAGGCGCCCCTGAGCGACTGCTCATCCGACGCAGTGCGATCCAGCTCGCCGCGCTCCCGCGCGGTCATCGGCGCGTGTTCGCGCCAGAACTCATAGTTTGTACGATAATCCATAACTCCTCCTACGGAAAACAGGCCGATTCTGTCGAATCGGCCTGTGCAGTTTTACACGTCCTCGATGATGGCAGACGGATTGTTTCTGGTCTGCGGGGTGGTCAGAGCGCGGAACTTTGCGCGGGAATCGCGGATCTTTGCCAGCGCCTCGGCGACGGCCTCCTCGGTCGAGCGCAGAGAATCATCCACGTAATCATTCGTGGCCTGACGCAGTCCCTTGATCTTTTCCTGAGCGGCGCGGACCATATCGTTGGCCTGTGCGCGCGCCTCCTGATAGATGGCGTCCTGACTGACGAGCTGGCGCGCCTGACTCTGTGCATTCTTAAGAATGCCTTCTGCCTCGCGCTTTGCGTTGTTGATAAGCTCCGTTCTGGATTCCACGATGGTCTTCGCCTGCTTCAGCTCGCCCGGCAGACGATTGCTGAGCTCATCGAGCAAATCCAAAACCTGATTGCGGTCGAGCGCGCACTTATCCGAGCTGAACGGGACGCCGCGTGCGTCCTGAACCATCTCATATAAGGTACCGATCAATTCGTCGATGCTATGTTCGTTCATGCTTGTGCCTCCTTATTGTTTTCCTGTATTTCTGAAGCGGATGGTCTCCTGAAATTCCTCGATAATCTCCGGCGGAAGGAAGTCCCCCAGCGCCGCGCCGTAATGCGCCAGCTCCTTGACAATACTGGAGCTGAGGTACATATACTGGTGCTCCGCCGTCAGAAACAGGGAGTCCAGCTCCGGATTGAGCTTGCGGTTTATCATGGCCATCTGGAACTCTTTTTCAAAGTCCGAACCGGCGCGCAGCCCCTTGATTACGGTACAACAGCCGTTCTGCCGTGCATATTCGGCAAGTAATCCGTCATGTGCATCGACAACCACATTCTCCAGATGCGCGGTAACGTGCCGCAGATGTTCCTTGCGCTGTTCCAACGAAAAAAGCGGCGAGGACTTGTCCGCATTGACCATAACGCAGACGATCACACGGTCAAAGAGCTTTGCGGCGCGCTCGATGATATTCAAATGTCCCTTGGTCACGGGATCAAAGCTGCCGGGATAGACGGCTGTCTTCATACATTATATTCCTTACGAAACAGAGTTACGACAGTCTTGCCGTAGCGGTAGTCCTGTGAGCGCGTCAGGCCGGGGAAATCGCCCGGAAGCGGCTTATCGACAGGCCGTTCCGTAATGATTATACCACCTTCCGCCAAAATGTCAATTTCCGCGAGGCGATTTATTGCGTTTTCCAGAGATTTTTCTGCATAGGGCGGATCCAGAAAGATCAGTCGGAAGCGGCGGCGGCAGCGGCGGAGGTATGCGTCAAAATCGCCGCGCACAACCTCGGCGCGCTCCGCGAGCTTCGTACGGCGCAGGTTTTCGCGAATGATTTCCACGGCGTCTGCCCGCATATCGACAAATACGGCATGCGATGCGCCTCTGCTGAGCGCCTCGATTCCGAGTTGACCGGAGCCCGCAAACAGATCCAGTACCTCTCCGCCGATCTCGTACTGGATGATATTGAACATGGCCTGCTTCACCCGGTCGGCGGTCGGCCGCGTGGCCAGCCCCGCCGGAGCCTTCAGGTTTACGCCGCGGGCGCTACCGGTGATTACTCGCATCGTCATCCTCCTTCGGATGGAAATAGTCATAAACCGCCTGCGCGGTCGGGCGCGGCAGCAGATGCGTCAGGGATTCCACGCTTGCCTCGCCGATGGCACGCAGAGAACCGTAGTGCTTCAAAAGCAGCAGGCGGCGCTTCTCGCCTACGCCCTCAATGGCATCCAGCTTTGAGCCTGTGACGCGCCGGCTGCGCAGCGTGCGGTGATAGGTGATGGCAAAACGGTGCGTTTCCTCCTGAATCCGGCCAATCAGGGCAAACACGGCAGGCTTGGCCTGAATATCGATTTCATGCCCCTGCGGCGTGGTCAGAGCGCGGGTACGGTGACGATCGTCCTTGACCATACCGAAGATCGGGAAATGCAGCCCCATGGCCTCCAACGCTTCGCGAACAACTTCGGCATGGACGGAGCCGCCGTCGATCAGCAGCAGATCGGGCGCCTCGGCAAAGCCCGCGTCGCCGTCAAGATAATGGCAGAAGCGGCGGCAAACGACCTGCCGCATCGCACCGTAGTCATCCTGATCGTCCATGTTTTCGAGCTTGAAGCGCTTGTAATCGCTCTTTTTCGGCTTTCCTTCGCAAAAAACGACCATAGAGGCAACAATATCCGTCCCCGCAATGTTGGAAATATCGAAGGCTTCCATGCGCTTCGGCGGTTCCGGAAGTCCGAGCATTGACGCAAGCAGACGAAGCGTCCCGCTGCGGCGCTCCTCGGCATTCGTTACGCGCTGCACCTCCTCGCGGGCATTTTTCTGCGCCAGCTCCAGCAGGCGGCGCGCCGCGCCGCGCTGCGGTACACGGAAATAAATACGCTTTGCGAAGCGTTCGGAAAGGCTCCGCTCCATCAGCGCGGTATCCTCCGAACGCAGCGGCAAAAGCACATGTCTTGGGACGCTGCGCCGGTCAAGGTAGTATTGTCTTACCAAGGAGGCGAAGGCCTCATCCGGATCGTCCGGCACGGGAAGAATCCGGTACTCCTTATCGCTCAGATTGCCGTCGCGGTAGTGCAATACGGCAAAGCAGGCCTTGGCCTCGGTCATTGCCCAGCCGAGCACATCGGTATCCGACGCGCTGGCCGTAACGAGCTGGCGCTGGGAAAGCGCCTGCACCGCGCGCAGGCGGTCGCGCAGCTTTGCTGCGCGTTCAAACTCCAGCGAGTCCGCCGCCTGCTCCATCTGCTCACGAAGAGAATCGGCCAGCGGCTTGTGCTTTCCGTCGAGCAGCATGACGGCTTGCTCCATACGCGTATGATACTCCGTCTGCTCCGGCGTCCCCCTGCACCAACCCGCACAGTAGCCGAGCTGGTAATTCAGGCAGGGGCGCTCTTTTCCGATGTCGCGCGGAAACTGCCGTGAGCAGGAGGGCAGGGAAAAGGCACGGATGATCGTATCGATAATCCGCTGCGTGCTGCCCCGGCTGCCGAAGGGGCCGAAATAGCGGGCGCCATCGTCGCCCAGTCGTGCGGCGAGCGTCATTTTCGGAAAACTTTCACGCAGATCGACACGCAAATACGGATAACCCTTGTCGTCCTTGAGCAGGATATTATACTTTGGGCGATAACGTTTAATCAGCGAGCATTCCAGCACCAGTGCCTCAAACTCCGTCGCGGCTGCAATGGTCTCAAAGTGGTCAACCTGGCTGACCATACGGCGGGTCTTGGCGTTGTGTGAGGAGGTATCCTGAAAATACTGACTGACACGGTTTTTGAGCTTTTTTGCCTTTCCGACATAAATCACGGTATCCTCGGCGTTTTTCATCAGATAAACGCCCGGCTCATAGGGCAGCGTGTTCGCCGCCTGCCGCAGCTCGTCACGGGTCATAGCTTCGCCTCCTTCGCGCTTCCCGCGGGGTGCCCGCAGCGTCAACGCTTCACAAGGGCATTTTTAGAAAAGCCGTCCCAAACGCCGGGCGTTTGGGACAGCCGCAAACGAAATGATTCTCAGAAAACGTCCTTCTCAAGCATGGCCGCAAGCGCCTTGACCGCCGCTTCCGCATCCGGGCCTTCCGCAATCAGCGTAATTTCCGTGCCGGAAGTAATCCCCATTGAGATCACACCGAGCATACTCTTGGCGTTGATCTTACGGTCGCCGGACTCCACCCAGATGCTGCTGCGAAACTCGTTGGCACGCTGAATGAAAAAGGTCACCTGCCGGTTCAGAAGACCGGACTCGCACTTGACTACTACCTTCTCTGTATACACAAGAGTCACTCCTTCTTCCGCAAAGCTGCGGGTATCTCGCTATAACTATACGCAAATCGGAGCGATTTGTCAACCGTTTTCCTCGATTTTTCTCGGCGGTCGGCAGCTCGACGCCGCCCGATTCCGACGGCCGCCGTCATAACCGTATTCTCTGTAAGCGGGCAGATCATTTGATGCATACAGCAGAACGGCGCCAATTCCATAACCGCAGGACAGCATGGCGCTACGCCTCCCGCTTGTCCGCCCAGAAATCGACTTTTGTTTCCCGAGCCGTCTTTTTTGAAAAAAACGTGTTCCCACTGATTTTCTATTGAAAAACCGAAGCCTCCGTGTTATAATGACCGCACGGACCGTTTTGGTCATATCGTTTGGGGGTGCTTCTTTGGCTTTTACCGATTATGAGGCCGCGCAGATTCGTGAGGCTCTGCTCGCCGAAGCCCGGCGCTGCGCGGTCACGCTTGGGATGCGAAAGACCTCCGTCGAACAGCTGACGCAGGCCGTCGGCATCGCAAAGGGCTCGTTCTACAAATTCTACGAGTCAAAGGAGCTGCTGTTTTTTGCCGTTCTTGAAGGGATTCACACCGAGCTATATGAGGTCGCAAGTCAGGCGCTTCACGAAAATGAACACCTCCCTCCGGCAGAGCGCGTCACGACTGCCATTCTCGCCGTTTGCAGGCGTATGTCGGACACCGGCGTAATGACCTTCGTCGAAAACGATGCCGAGAGCCTTTTGCGCAAGCTGCCGGAGGCGCTTAAGGCGGAGCATTATCACGATGATGAGACGCACATTCGCGAATTGCTCGAAACGAACGAGCTGATTCCCAAGGGCGGCGCGGAGCTGGCGACCGCCACGGTGCGCGGGTTAATTTTAACGGTTTCCCATAAAGAGCAGATCGGCAGATTGTACCCGCTTGTGCTGGAGACGCTGGTGCGTGGTGCGTGTTCCGAGCTGTTTTTGTAACTTAAAAAGTGAAAAGCTGCCGCAGGGCAGCTTTTCGAGGGCCGCCCGGTTAGCAGCTGCTAACCAATGTAATAAGGAGGAGTTAAAGCATGGAGACCGTAAACCCGAAAGCCTATCAAAGGTACTGCCTGTTTGGCGCGCTCGGGGCACTGCTCATGCTGGTCGGCGATCTTTGTCTGAGCGTGATCCCGGCAAGCCTCGGCGACAGCGGGTTGTTTGTACGGGAAGCATATCTGAACGGTTCGTGGGAATCGTGGCGGCTGCCGTTGCTGCTGGCTACGGGACTGACCGGCATGACGCTCGGTTTTTTCACCGTGCGCGCGTCTTATATTCAAGTAAAGCCGCAGTACCGAAAGACCCGCGCAGCCGTGCTTACCGGCGGCGTGATCTACGTTGCCTCCGCCGGAGCGCTGCACTTCTTTATCGGCAGTCTTGCCGACTGGACAAACACGCTCTCACCGCTGCTCGGCCGGGAAGAAGCAACAGCCCTGATACAGGCACAGTATGACAGGCTGATGCCCGCCATGCTCATTGCCTATGCGGGCATGATCCTGCTGATTCTCGCAAGCGCCTTTGCGGTGCTGACAAAAAAGGCCATTCTGCCCAGATGGATGTTTGCGTTCCATATGATCGTTTTCCAGCTCATATTTGTACTGATACCGGACATTCGTCAGGCGCTGGGCGCAGAAATTTCGACGTGGGATTTTGTCCTGAGTCAAGGCTCCGGCAATGCGGCGCTTTGCCTCTGGATGCTTGCAAATGCCGTCTGGGCAGGCAGACGGGCGAAACATGAGAGGTGAACCGATTATGTCTGAAAAAATAAAGCTCTCCGGTGTGCCGGAAACGATGTTGCAAACGATTTACGCACGCGCCAAGGAAAGCAGAGGGCGCGGCGCGATCCACGATAAAAAAGCCGAGGAAATCATCGGCCGTCTTGACTATGATTTTTCGCTTGCAGACAAGGATGCCGCCATGCACAACGGCGTGATTGCCCGCACGATCGTGCTGGATCGCCTCACGGACGCACGGCTTGAAAAGAATCCCGGTGCCGTTGTCGTCAACATTGCCTGCGGGTTGGATACGCGCTGCTACCGTATGCACGGCTATACGCATTGGTATAATCTCGATCTGCCGGAAACAATCGACATTCGGAGAAAGCTGCTCCCCGAGAACGGTACGATTTCGCAAATCGCCATGTCCGCAATGGAAAACTGGGGCGACAGAATTTCCGAGCACACCACGTCGGCGTTGGTGATTATTGAAGGGCTTACCATGTACCTGTCCGAAGCGGAGGTCAGGCAGATTTTCTCGATCATTTCAAGCCGATGGGATAAAACGACGGTTTTCGTGGAAACGATGAATCCTCTTGTTGCCAAAAGATTCAAAGAAAAGTCCATTGAAGGAAGCCGCGCGAAATTTACATGGGGCATAAGGAACGGCAGCATGCTGGCTGCGCTTCTGCCTGACTTCCGGCTCGTTGAAGAACACAGCCTGACAGAAGGCATGGCGGAATTTGTGCCGATCTATAAACTGCTCGGAAAGCTTCCGTTCGTTCGAAATATTTCCAACAAGATTATTGTCCTTGAAAGAGCCTGTGAAGGATCGGATGACACGGAAGAAAACGGCAAAAACGGTTTTCTGAGGGGTGTGGAACAATGAAAATCTATGCTTTCGGAAACGAAGACGCGCCGGTGATTCTGCTCCTGCCCGGCACCTGCTGTCACTGGATGAGTAACTTCGGGCGGGTAATCCCGCTGCTGGAAACGGACTTCCGTGTGCTCTGCGTCAGTTATGACGGTTTTGACGAAACGGAACAGGCAGAATTTCCGACGATGATTGAAGAAACCGAAAAAATCGAGAACTACATACAAAAGCATTGCGGCGGACATATCCGTGCCGCATACGGTTGCTCCCTCGGCGGTTCGTTTGTCGGACTGCTGGCTGCCGGAAAGAAGATCCATATGGATTACGGTATTCTCGGCAGCTCCGATTTGGATCAGGCGTCAAAGCTTACGGCAAAGGTACAGACCGACCTTCCGGTTCCGTTGATCTATCCGCTGATACACGACGGCAGCTTCAAAAGCCATTTCCTGCAAAAGCGGATGGAAAAACGCACGGCGCAAATGGGAGAGTATGTGAACGCATTCATGTCCATGCTTGGCGGTGCGCGCCCCTATATAACGAAGCAAAGCTGCAAAAACCAGTTCTACTCCGACCTTGTCACGCCTCTACCCGAACAGATCGACGTGCCCGGCACAGAAATTCATATTTTCTATGCCCTCAAAATGGGGGAAAAGTACCGCGCCCGTTATGAACAACACTTTGCCCATCCGGTGCTGCATGAGCAGAATATGCAGCATGAGGAGCTGCTCGCCTGTCACCCGGAGCAATGGGCACAGCTTGTCAAACAAATCATCGGTACAAAGGAGAACGCTCCAATATGAGGGATGAGCTGTTGCAATTTGACCGTAGCTGCCATGTGCTTTACTCCAAGCCCTGCAAGCGGGAAATCCAAAAAAAGATTGCCCTGCACTACCCCGAAGAGGAACAAGCCGCCATATGGGAGCGGGTACAGCGGCAGTATGTCGCCTTTCTTTCCGACTGGCGTACCGATCTCGGCGGCAAAAAGAATTTTCACAACGGCGCGGGCGGTACCTACGACTGCATTGCAATTATGAGCTACTACGCCGTATGTAAGCCCGTTGTTTCTTTCCGGGAAATCGAGGAGATCGAGGAAAATCTGATCTTACCGTCATTCCGCAAGCTGAAATTCGTAAACTGCAACAAGCCGTTCTGGCGCAAGCTGATGCACAAGGCCTTTACACGGGCGAAGGCAGGCTGCGATCAGTGGCACGATTACGAAATGACCGTCGCTCCCTACGAAAAAGGCAAGCCAATTTATTACGAATTCACGGCATGTCCGGCGGCGGAATTTGCAAAGAAGCACGGGCTTACGGAAATCATGCCGGCGCTGTGCAATGTGGATTATGCGGCAATGGAGCTGCTTCATGCGAAGCTTGTCCGCACCTCCACTTGTGCTGACGGCTGCAAGTGCGACTATGCCATCTGCGGAAATCGGGATGCCTATGCAAAAGAACACCCCGAATATCGCGATGCGGCAGGATATCGAAAGAACAAATAACGGTTTTGAAAACGGGAGGCTTCACCATGAGGTATTTAGTATCCGGCGCAGGTGTGCTCGGCTGCAATCTGGCAAGAAATCTGTTCCGCGCCGGAAAGGATGTCGTTTTATTAGCGCGCGGAAGCTGGGCGGAGGAAATCCGAAAAAACGGTCTGCGAATCAAAGACAAGTTTTCTCCCCGCATATCGACAAGCCGCATTCCGGTCGTAACCGAGCTGGAACCGGACGATACATACGACGTGATTTTTGTCGTCCTGCGTTACACACAGCTCGACTCAATTCTGGATGCGCTGCGCGTAAACCGGACAAAGAACATCGTTTTTGTCGGCAACAATGTTCGTGCAAGGGCGTTGGCCGACGCGCTGCCGGAAAAAAACGTGATGTTTGCCTTCGCCTCCTCGGCCGGTCATCGGGAGCGCGACCGGGTAGCGTCCGTCGATCTGAAAAAAATCACGATCGGTCAGCTTCGCGGCGCACCGTCCAATGAAGCGTTGATCGGCCGGAGCTTCGACGGCACAAAATACAAGATTACCTATGAGCCGAATATGGAAGACTATCTGCTCTGCCACGCAGCGTTCGTGCTGCCAATCGCCTTTGCATGCTATAAGACGGACGGCGATCTGAAAAAGCTCAGAGGCGACACGGCATACCTGAACCGGCTTCTCGACGCCAACATTGAGGGCTATCGCGCCATCCGGGACGCCGGGCACGAGATTCTGCCGAAGTCGGACACGGATTTTGAAGGTGCAGCGTATCGCAAAACCTGCCTACGCTTTTTCCGGCTTATGTGTGCAACGAGCCTCGGAAAGATCTGCGCCGCCGACCACGCCATGAATGCGACCGACGAAATGAGCGCGTTGAATCGGGATCTGAAGCGGTTCTTTGACGACGGCGGCGCACAATACCCGGTATGGAAAACGCTGGAGCAGGAAGGCGGTGAGTACCTGAAATGAAAGAAGTGATTCTGAAAACCGTCCTGGAGGGTCTTGGGCTGGGAATTCTGCTCATTCTGGTCTGCGCCGTCGGTATCCGGAAGGCTGCAGTCGGGATGGTACATCTTTACAGCCCGGAGGTGCAGGACAGGTGTGTAAAAAACGGTCTGACGACCCACGAAAAAATCAGGCGGAACGCCCTGCGCTTCAAGGCGCTCTGCATTCCCGGCTATATCGCTTATGTGTTGATCTGCGTCTATGCGGTCAACGGCGCACGCGGTTTTCTCTCCGGCTTCTGGCAGCTTTTTGTAATTCTGTCCGTTATGAACCTGATTGATCGCTTTTTGATCGACGGCTTCTGGGTCGGACACACAGGCGCCTGGACGATTCCCGGGACGGAGGATCTGAAGCCGTATATCACCGGGAAAGGCAAATGCAGAAAATGGACGTTCGGCACCGTGGGAATGCTTTTCCTTTCCGCCGCACTGTCCGGAATCATGACGCTCTTTATCCGCTGAGGAGGTTGCAATGCTGTTTGAAACATTGGGTAACAGTCAAACGCCTGCCGTGTTGTTTTTCCACGCGATGGGCGTAACGGGTGCAAGCAGCAGGCCGGTGGCGGAGCATCTGTGTGACAGATACTTCTGCATTCTGCCGACCTCCACCGTATATTGCGAGGGGCAAAAATATATCGGCAAAGCAGATGAGATACGTCAGGTGGAGGAGTTCCTGCGCGCGCAGGGCGTGAAACGCCTTGCGCTGGTCGTCGCCTCCTCGCTCGGAGCGGATCTGGCTCTGGCATTTATAACGCAGACAAAGCTTCCCGTTGCGCACGTCTTTTTTGACGGCGGACAGTTTGCGCAGATCGGCAAGGGAGCCCGTCGGATCATGACGCCGTTTTTATACTTTGCCGTCAAGAGTCTGTATTGGTCAAAGGGCAGGACGCTGAAAAAGCTCTTATGGTGTGACGACGACAGTCTGCGCCCTTATTTCATTGCCGCAGGCAAAGCCCTGAAGTACGCCAACCTGCGCCGTCAGATGGCAGACAGTCTGGAGGACAGGCCGTCCCCTCCGCTGCCGGAGGCGCTTCAGCGGAACACCTACTTCTCATTCGGCAGCATTGAGGAGCACTATAAATACCGCGGGGCGGTAATGAAGGCATATCCGACGAGCAACTTCCCGGTCTTTGAAAAATACAACCATATGCAGTATCAGATCCGCAACCCGCAGGGCTTCGCGGAAATGCTTCGGTCCGTCGTAGAGGAAAACACCTTGCCGAAGCTGCCGAATCTGAAAGTATAAGCCCAAAAGGAGTCAAAACATGCACGACTATTACAAAAAGAAAAGCGCGAAGCTGAAGAAAACCATGAAAGGCTTCCTTTCCCTTGTCGGTTCTGAGATCGAAAACGCCGCCGGGACAACCTACGATGTCGCATTTGGGGACATATGGAGCATCTATGAGCGGGATATGCTGGAGCGCTTTCCGTACATCGGCGGCGATAAGGCCAGCGGTACAAAAAATCTGACCGAGGCTTATATGCTGGCGGCAATGGGCGAATATCTGAAAAAGCACGGCATGGCAATGGAAGAGATCGGACACCTGATGACGACCGCTTATGCGCGTCGGATGCTGAAGATGCCCGGCTTCGTCCGCAAGATCATGGGCAGGATGTTCACAAATCCGAAGCTGCTTAACAAAATGTTCCTGAAAAAAGACACAAAAAATGCCGCCAACGCCGCCAAAAACCCCGGCAGCTTTGAGACAAAAACGCAGCTTCCGCCCGAAGCGGGCTATGATTTCAGCTATCACAACCTTGTGTGTCCGCTGGCGAATTTTGCGCGAAAGTACGGATACGAAGAATACATGCCATATCTCTGCAATCTCGACTACGTCATGTTCGGAATTGTTGGGGCTCCGCTGTTTCGTGAGCATACCTGCATGGAGGAAGACGGATATTGCGATTTCAAGCTGAAGGTCGATGCCGAGCCGATGCCATACTGGCCGCCGGTATTTTCGCAGAGGAAGGGCTATAAGTAAAACGGAGGTCGGATAGTGTTCTGGGATAACGTTGCGTGTGTTTACGACATTTTCGCGAATGTCATCAACAGGAAGGCAAACAAAGCGCTGTGCGCGGCGGTGGAGAGGCTGATCTCGCCTTCCGACGATGTGCTCGAATGCGCCTGCGGCACGGGGCTGCTGACCGGCGTGATCGCCCCGCGCTGCAAAAGTCTGATCGCTACCGATTTTTCCGTAAAGATGCTAAAGCGTGCGGAAAAGAAATACGGGAAATATGCCAATGTCCGGTTTGAACAGGCAAACATTCTGCAGCTCTCCTATCCGGACGGGCGGTTTGACACAGTCATCGCGGCGAACGTGATCCACCTGCTGGACGAGCCGTATCAGGCATTGAGTGAACTCGAACGCGTCTGCAAGCCCGGCGGGAAGATCGTGATTCCAACCTATATGAATCAGACGGACAAGGGCAGGACCAACGGCGTTTCAGGCGCTATCGGTAAGGCGGGAGCCGACTTCAAGCGGGAGTTTACTCTTGACACCTACAAGCGTTTTTTCTCCGACGCCGGATATTCGGATGCAGGCTATATTCTGCGTGAGGGTAGAATTCCGTGCGCCGTGGCAATTCTCGCAAAAAGCGAAGAGGACAGGACTTTATGAAAATCAAGACACTAAGCGAGGGCATTGCGGAGGACATCGGTCACGCCTTCGGCTACTACGATTACGGCACGGAGCACGGATTGATCGACGCATTCCCGAGCCGTGATGCAGTGGCGTCGTTCATCAGCGGATATGTAAAAATGGCGTTTCAAAGCGGAATGCTGTATGCCACAAGCGAAGCCGGTGAAGGCTTTATCGCTTACAAGCTCCCCGGCGAGAAGGTCACGCTGAGGGCGGGACTTCATCTTGCGCGCGGATTCTTCCGCGCGATGAATCCAAAGTCGCTTATCCGCTTTATGCGGATCATGTCAAAGGGCGGTTCGGGGCTTGGCAAACAGCTCGATAAGGCAAAGAAGCCGTATATCTACGTCGGTATGGTCTGCGTCAGAGAGCCGTATCAGGGGCAGGGCTATATGCGGAAGGTCATGGATATGGCATTCGCCGAGGGCAACAGGCTCGGCGTGCCGGTGATACTCGACACCGATGCACAATCCAAATGCGACAAATACGTCCATCTCGGCATGGAGCTTGCCGGAACGCGCCGCTTCGGCGAGCACGGCGTGCTGTATGATTTGATAAAATATCCGGAGCCGTCAGGCTCCCGGGAGAAACGGAGAGACACGGAATGAAATACGCAGGGATGCCAATGGGAATGTGGGCGCTGTTTGCCGGATCGTTCCGGCGGCAGCTTACCGCCGTGTTCGGCTATAACGCGGATACGGCAAAGGCCGTCACGCAAAAGGCGAAGTCGAAATACAGAGAAATCATCCGTGAGCTGCCGGAATTTGAAAAGGCCGACCGCTTTAAGATGAATATTGTTAACTGCGCTATGCTGGGAGCGTTTATCCTCTCCATGCCGGAGCGTCCGGATGTGGAGCGGCTGACGATATACTATGCCGATGCGATGATGACAAAGCCGATGAAGTGGTTCTGCCGCAAGAGCGGAAGGAAGAAATTCACCGGAAAGGATATCGCCGGTATGAAAGCGACCGCAGCACTGAAGGCAGCCGACCGCAATCCCTATTCGTGGAATATGGATTTTTACGAATACGCAGACGGCAGCGGGTATGAGGGACGCTTTACAAAGTGCGGTATCTGTGTACTGATGCAAAAGCTGGGGCTGTACGATCTCACCCCGGCGCTATGTCACCTTGACTATACCATGAGCGAAGCGGGCGGTGCGACGGATTTTGTGCGAGACTACACGCTTGCCTCCGGCGGGCCGTACTGCGACTGCGGCTACAAAAGGAAACACATATGAGCGGCAGTGTCTTATCGGTGATATGGGGAAAGGGATGACGCTATGAGAATCGGTCTTGTAATTGTATTTTATCTGCTCTATTGGGGCATCTGCTTTCTGGGAACCGGGACGGACAGGAAAAACCTGATCGGCCTGCGCTCCTACCCGGACCCGGTGCAAACGCAGGTCCGGCAGAAGCTGGCGGGAAGCGTTCCGAAAGAGAAGTCCTTGGGCTCCGTCCTGTTGGGCAATCTGCTTCTGTTCACCGTCCTGTTCTCCGCCCTTGGTCTGGTTTTTAAAAGAGTCTTGGGCTTGAGCGGCTATTGGTCTGCATTTTGGTATTTCCTGATTTTCGGGGAAGGGCTGGGGCTGTTCGATCTGCTTGTGATCGACCTGCTCTGGTGGCGCAATACCAGGCGGATCCGTTTTTCCTTCCTGCCGGAAAAAGAACCGTATCAGGATCCTCGAAAACACATCGGTTCCTTTGTACGCGGAATCCCGCTGTTCGCCGTGATCGCCGCTCTGACTGCCGGAATCGTCACGTTGCTTTGAAAAAGGCTCGTATCGGACTAAGATCCGATACGAGCCTTTTTCAAAAATGCCAAATACAAAGTATCTTCTCAGCGAAGCTCCGCGATGGTCACGCCGTCCTCCCCCTCACCGTACACGCCAAGGCGGTAGGATTTGACTGCACGGTTATGCTTCAGCTCCTCCTGCACGGCCTTACGCAGTACGCCTGTGCCCTTGCCGTGGATGATCCGCACGGATGACAGATTGGCAAGCATTGCCGTATCCAGAAACACCGAAAGCGTCGCCACAGCCTCATCGGCACTCATTCCGCGCAGATCCAGCTCCGAGCTGGCGCCCTGATTGCGGAATGTGCGCTGGCTGCGCTCAATAATCTTCTTGACCTGCTGCTGCGTCTCTTCAATCAGATAAACTTCATCCGGTCGCGCCGTAACCTTCATAATGCCGGCCTGAAGCTGATAGGAGCCGTCCTTGTTGATCGCCAGCACGCTGGCGCGTGTCCCGAAACGCAGCAGCTCCACGGTGTCTCCGACCTTGATCTGCCGCGTAGGCTTCGGACGTTCCGGCAGCGCCTGCTGTGTGCCGAGCAGTGCCTGCTCGGCGTCGTTCAGCTTTTTGCGCAGCTCGGTCTGCTTCGCGTTCGTCTGCTGCACGTCGGCGCTGTCGCGAAGCTGCTTGCGAAGCTGCTTCATCTCATCGGCCACCTCGCCCGAAACGCGCCGCGCCTGGTCAATCAGCGCCTGCGCCTCTGCGCGGGCGGTTTTCATGGCCTTGTCACGTTCACGTTGGATTTGCGCAAGGTACTCCTCGGACTGCGCCTTGACCTGCTCGGTCTGCAGCCGCAGCCTTTCGGCCTCCAGCTTCGCCGCCTCCATCTGCTGGCGCTGCTGCTCAAGCTGGTTCAGAACATCCTCAAAATTCCGATCGTTCTCGCTGACAAGACTGCGAGCCTTGTCGATGATGGTATCCTCAAGTCCGAGACGCTTGGAAATGGCAAAGGCGTTGGATTTTCCGGGGACGCCGATCAGGAGCTTATAGGTCGGCCGCAGCGTCTCCACGTCAAATTCACAGGATGCGTTCATAACGCCCCCGGTTCGCATGGCATAGAGCTTCAATTCGGCATAGTGCGTCGTCGCGGCGACACGGCTGCCGCACTGGCGGCAGAACTCGATCAGCGCCGTGGCCAGCGCCGCCCCCTCTGCGGGATCGGTCCCGGCGCCCAGCTCGTCAAAGAGGATAAGCGTGTCGCGATCACAGTCGCGGACGATCTCGACGATGTTTTTCATATGAGACGAGAAGGTCGAAAGCGACTGCTCGATGGACTGTTCATCACCGATATCCGCCATGATCCGCTCGAAAATTGCAATCTCACTGCCGGAATCGGCGGGAATATGCAGGCCGCACTCTGCCATGAGCGTCAAAAGGCCGATGGTTTTGAGCGTCACGGTTTTGCCGCCGGTGTTCGGGCCGGTAATGATCAACGTATCAAAATCGCTGCCGAGACGAACGGAAATCGGAACAACGACCTTTGGGTCGATCAGCGGATGACGCGCGCGGTTCAGATTGAGCCGCGCATCCGTTCGGATAATCGGCTCCATGCCGTTCATGCGGAACGACAGCTTCGCACGGGCAAAGATGCAGTCGAGACGCACAAGCATTTCATAGCTTTGTCCGATACTCTCACGGAAGGAAGCCGCCTCGGCGGACAGCTCGGCAAGAATCCTCTCAATCTCCTTCTTCTCACGCAAAAAAAGCTCGCGCAGCGCATTATTGGCATTGACGGCGGACATCGGCTCCACAAAAAAGGTACTACCCGTCGAGGAAATGTCATGGACCAGTCCCGGAATTTCGCTCTTATACTCGCTCTTGACCGGAACGACATAGCGGTCGCCGCGCAGAGTGATAATCGGGTCACGCAGATATTTGGAATAGCTCGGCGAGGTGATGATTTTTTGCAGAGATTCCTTGACCTTCGCGCTCTGCACACGCATATGGCGGCGAATATCCGCCAGCTCGGGGCTCGCCGCGTCGGCAATCTCCTCCTCGCTGAGAATGGAGTTCGTAATCTTGTCCTCCAGATAACGGTTCGGTGCCAGTTCCCGGAAGAACGCATCCAGAACCGTTTGCGTATCATCGCCGTTATAATAGCTCTTGACCGCGCGAACGCAGCGCAGGACGCCGGCCACGCGTAGGAGCTCCGTCGTCGTCAGACAGCCGCCGCGGTCCGCACGCTCCAACGAGGCGGCAACGGGCACGGCACTCTGAAAGCCGGGAGCGCCCTTAAGCGCAATGAGCTTGCAGGCGGCGGTAGTCTGCGCCTGCAGCTCACGAATGTCATCCGCATCGTTCAAGGGCAGCAGTCCAAGACAGCGTTCCTTCCCCTCCTCACTGGAAGCGCTGTCGGCCAACATTCGTAAAATGGCGTCCAGCTCCAGCTTTTTCATGGATTTTTCGTATAGTTCATTCATTTTTCGGTTCCTCAGATAAACAGAGACTTATAAAAGTCCAACGTAGAAAAACCGCGCTCCAAGCGCGTACACAGATAGCTCTCGGTAATATTCCCCGTCTCGTGCAGCGCAGCGCCTGACAGTCGGAAGGAAAACAATCTCTTCGGAGCGGCGTAGGCAATATAGCGCAGCGCCGCCAGTGACGCCGGGGAAAGCGGCATTCGGATGCCGTCCGAGCTCTCACGCGCGCAATCGGCGCACAGAAGCGTCCCCTGCGAGATATCAAAGAAGACCGGCGTCTCTCCGCCGCAAACGGCGCAGCCGCGCAGATCCGGCTCAAATCCGGACAGGCACACAATACGAAATTCAAACGCCGCCTTGACGAGCGCCTGCTCCAGATGCAGTCTGGCCAGCGCAAAGAGTGAATTGAGCAGCAGCGGCAGCACAGGGCTGAAAGGGTCGTCCTCCGGAGCAAGGGTCTCGGCAACCTGCGCAAAATAGGACGCCAACGACAAAAGCTCCAGATTGTCCCGCAGCTCCGGAAAAAGCTCGAGCGGTGTCGCTTCGGTCACGGTAAGTCTCCCCTGCCGCTCCAGCAGTGTGAATTCGGAATAGGCCAGAAGCTGGCACGCGCCGAATAACCGGCCGCCGCTGCGCTTTGCGCCGCGTGCGGCGATGGTGATGCGGCCGAAATCACGCGTCAGGACGGTCAGCAGCTTGTCGCTGTCGCGATACTGCACCTCTCGCAGCACGATTCCCTCGGTCTTTCGGTACATGGTTTTATGTAGGCGCAGCCGTCGCTACGCCTGCTCCTTTGCTTCAAGGTAGAGCAGATATGCCTCCGGCGCACCGGTCTCGGTAAAAAGCTCCCAGTAGAATTCGGCGTTCATAAGCGTACTTCCTTTCGCTTGATGCTTCTAGGATGCTCCAAAAGCGCATCAATTATTATAGCCGAAATTGCGCAGCAGAAAATCGCTGTCACGCCAGTTTTCCTTAACCTTGACCCAGGTCTGCAAAAAGACCTTCGTGCCCATAAAGCGCTCCATATCCTCGCGGGCGGCCGTGCTGATTTTTTTCAGCATTTCTCCGTTCTTGCCGATGATGATCCCCTTATGGCTGGCCTTTTCGCAGTAGATGGTCGCATCAACCTCGATCACCTCGTCGTCGCGCTCGATAAAACGTGTGATCTCGACGGCGGTACCGTGCGGAATCTCCTTGTCAAGGTTCCACAGCAGCTTTTCGCGCAGAATCTCGGCGATAACCTGCTTTTCCGGCTGATCGGTCGTCTCGTCCTCCGGGAACAGGAAAGGGCCCGGCTGTGCAAACTTCACACATTCGGCAATCAGCTCGTCGAGTCCCTGCGCGCGCAGCGCGGAGACGGGAATGACCGCCTCAAAGCTGTATTTTTCAGCATAGGCGGCGATTACGGCCAGAAGCCGCTCCTTATCCGGCACGGTATCGATCTTGTTGATGACCAGAACGGCAGGCGCACCGCTGCGGCGGATGTCCTCCAGCAGTGCCTCCTCCTGTGCGCCGACGTTGGCAATCGGCTCGACGATCAGCAGTATTGCATCCACGTCCGCAACGGAATCGTGTACGACGTCCATCATATAGTTCCCCAGACGGGTGCGCGGTTTATGGAAGCCCGGCGTATCAACAAACACAAGCTGCGTCTGTCCGCGCGTCAGTACACCGCTGATGCGGTTGCGTGTGGTCTGAGGTTTATTGGACACGATGGCAATCTTTTCGCCGATCAGGTGGTTCATAAGCGTAGACTTGCCGACATTCGGCCGTCCGGTAATCGTAATCATTGCTGTTTTTGTCTTCATAAGGGTCTGAATACTCCTTTATTCTGTATCCGATGAGACGGATATATCGAAAGTAATCTCAAAAAAACGATACCACGGGTAGCGGTAATTCGACACCGTAATCGTGCCGCAGCGCTCCGTTTCCGGCGTTCCGCAAAGCGAGGTGTAATAACGTCCGCCCGCAAGATTTTCCAGCACGCGGCCGACGCAGCGCTTCCCGTCCACGCCGCCGCGCATGATCTTCTCAAGCGCGGCGCGCAGCAAAAAATCGTTTCCCTCGCAGATAGTGTAGAAATTACCGGTCTGGTCGTAGCCGAGCGCTGCCATATCGCCCTGCAGCCGCGCGCGCAGCCAGGTGTTGTAAACAATATCCTTCACATACGCAAAGGTCATGGACTGCAAAAACGCACGGTCAGCCTGCGCATCGGACGCTCCGTTTTTCAAACAGAGCAAACGCGAAACCCCCTGCGCAATGCAAAGCCCCGCCGCGTTTCCCGCGGTATTCCAGCTGCTGTAGCCAAGGAGCAGAGACAGCTCCGCCTCGCCGCACAGGCGCTCGGAAAGGCTGCCGTTTCCGGCTGTATAGCCCGCAGAGCGGTCGGTCGCATCCAGCACCATCGTAACGGTTCCCCGTTTCAGATTCTCGCGGAGACGAGCCATCAGCCGATCCACCGCCAGCCGGTATACCTGCGCGGGCTCATGCTTCGACTGGACGCGGGTCAGCACAAGCAGCTCCGCATCGGTCTGCTGCTCCGCAACGCGCGCCCCCGCCGCCTCCACATGCTGCTCCACGTTCTGACGGATCGTGCCGATGTCAAATTCGCCCGCAGCACCGTGCTCGCCGTCGCCGAAGTAGCGTACACGGAGCGAAACCGTTCCGTACTGCATGGCAGCACAGCGCGCAACGGCAAGCGCGCCGAAGGAATCGGCATCGGACATCAGAGAGTACCGCAGGCCGAGCGCCTCCATTCGGGCGCGCAGGAACGCAATCTCGTCGCGCTGAATGCATTCGCCGGCGCTGCTGTCGTCCGCTCCGAAGAAGAATATCGCGTCAGAGCCGCAATGTTGAATCAGGAGATTGGTCAGCTTCAGCTTCCGTATGCGCGAGTTATGGTATTGACGAAGCAGCTCCGAGGAGCGGCCGTCCGCCTGTGTAAGGCGGCGGTAGTCCGAAAGCAGCTTCCCGTCCTCACCCACGGCATAGGCCGTATGAATCCGGTCGAGCTGCTCCAACGATTTTGCATAATCCGCCGTGGCAAAATCCTCCGGGTCAATCCGCCAGCGGGAACGACTGCCGTAGCTGCGCGTAATCGTATAATCCCGCATAGTGCAGCCATCGTAGCCGACTGTGAGCGCCAGGCGCATTACCGTATCGTAAAAAATCACGCGCTTATCGCTGCGCACGGAAAGCGCCGTCAAATACGACGCAATACGCCGCTGCTCCTCCTCAAGCGCAACAGTCCCGACATGGCGTGAATTGACCAGCCCGCCGGAGAACATCTGGTCGAGTGAAATCACAAAATAGTCGCTCTGCTCCTCTACGGAACGCAGCCATTGCATGAGCGCCGTACCGTCCCCGTAGGGCTTGCCGTTGGACGCATTCTCTCCCTGACCGTCCAGGCGGGTGCGGTAAAGGTCGCTCGGCGGCATTAAAAGCGTAAAGCCCGCCGCCCGCGCCAGATAGATCACGCGGTCGGTATTGACCGGCCGGTCGTCCATCGGCACATAGGCAATCACCGGACGCCCGTCTTTTCCCTCCGGCACGGACTGTGCGGCAGCGCCCCGAAGCAGCGCGGCGCACAGCACGGCGACGCACAGCAGCATCGCCGCTATCCGGATTCCCTGTCGTTTTCCCATTTCCCCGTTTGTTTTCCTTCCCTCTTCTCTGTTATCGGCGCAGGATTCCCAACTCCTGCGCAATCAGCTCCTCGCGCGTACGCATGGCGCGCTTCTGCTCGCCCTCGTCAAGATGGTCATAGCCCAGCAGATGCAGGATCGAATGAATGGTCAGATAGCCGACCTCGCGGCGCAGCGTGTTGCCGAAGCGTTTGGCCTGATCGCGTGCGCGTTCGAGCGAAATCGCCATATCTCCCAACGGGACAAGCCCCGTCTGCGGGTCAACCATATCCGACACGTCTTCAGGAAAACTCCCCGCCTCCAGTCGGAACATCGGAAATGACAGCACATCCGTAGCGCTGTCGATTCCCCGTGAGGCAAGGTTGACCGCACGGATACCCTCGTCGTTTGTAATAAGCACATTGATCTCACAGGGCACGTTCACGCCTTGCATTTCCAGTGCTTTTGTGATGCAGCGGTGAATAAAAATACTCAGCGCAGGATCCTTGTCGCGCCGCTCGGAATAGCGCAGTAAAATTCGATGCTTCATACTCCGTTCTTCTTTCTGTAGACCTTTTTCTGTTTGGGAAGCTGGGACTTCTCCCCCGCTTCGTAGGCGGCGATGATCCGCTGCACCAGCGCATGACGCACAACATCGCTCGCAGTCAGGCGGCAGATGGCGATATCGGGAATGTTTTCCAGCAGGCGAATGGCATCCTTCAGGCCGCTGACCTTATCCGCCGGCAGGTCAATCTGCGTCACATCGCCGGTAATCACAATCTTTGAGCCGAAACCCAACCGCGTCAGGAACATCTTCATCTGTTCGCGCGTGGTATTCTGTGCCTCATCGAGGATGATAAAGCTGTCGTCGAGCGTGCGGCCACGCATATACGCCAGCGGCGCAACCTCAATGTTTCCGCGCTCAAGGTATTTCTGATACGTCTCCGCGCCGAGCATATCGTACAGCGCGTCGTAAAGCGGGCGGAGATACGGATCGACCTTATTCTGCAGATCGCCCGGCAGAAAGCCGAGCCGCTCTCCGGCCTCTACTGCCGGGCGCGTAAGGATGATACGGTTGACCGTCTTTTCGCGGAATGCAGCCACGGCCGCCGCCACGGCAAGATAGGTCTTACCCGTACCCGCCGGACCGACGCCGATGGTAACGGTATTTTTGCCGATTGCCTTCATATAGCGCTGCTGACCGAGTGTTTTGGCCTTGATAGGCTTACCCTTGGCCGTAATACACACAACGTCCTTGCTCATTTCGCCGATCTTGTCGTCGTTTCCGCTGGAGACCAGCTCAATGAGATAGCGCACCTTCTGTTCGTCGATCTGCTCACCCTTTGCGGCGAGCAGCAGCAGGCCGTCCACCGCGCGACCCGCGCGGTCGACCGCCTCCTCATCGCCGGAAATCTTCAGCTCCGTACCGCGGTTTGTGATACGTACGCCGTAGGTCTGCTCAATGCGCTTGATATTTTCGTCGAATGAGCCGAACACATTGATAATCTGTTCGATGCGCTCGGCGTTAATTGTTTTTTCCATTGCGTTCTCCTTCGTAGGCGGGATCGACCGGCTTCACCACGGCGATCATTTCATTGCACAAGCTCTGCGCGTGCAGAGCATAAAAATCGCCGCTGCGCACAACGCCGCCGTTTGTCTGTGTGACCGTACCGATCATAGCACCGCGAAGCATCCGATCCCACGCACCGTAAAGCTGCGCGGCAGCACCGTCATGATCCAGCTCCCGCGCCCGAAGCGTATAGGCACGGCAAACGGTGATCTCCAGATAAGCAGGCAGGCAACTTCCTCCCGGAAGCTCCACGGTCTTCACCGTGACTATTCTATCACAATTGTCGGTCAAAAAGCTACTACTTTTCCCGATTTTTCTGCGAGAATTTCCGATCACCATGGCATATTCCGTCCATTCCTCGCCCGTATAGATCTTTTCCATCTGCACAGCGGGACATAGCAGCGCCCCGGAGTGCCACGTCTGTGCATAGATCTCCGCATTGGCACAAACGGCGCGCAGATACAGCCCGTAATCCTCAAAGGCGGAAACCAGCACCTGTCCCTTTCGCACGGTCTGTCCCGCGGCGCAGAGCTTCATGCCCTCATAAACGGACACCTCCGTCAGCACACCGTCCCGCAGTGCAACGATATGCGCCGCCTTATACTGCGGCGCGGCGGGCTTTGCCACGCTGCGCTCCGCAACCGGTACGCGCAGAATCCCGCCCTGACGGTTGACCGTACACCAGGATAACTCCGGAAGCTGCAAAAGCATCTGATTGCGCAGAAGCTGCACATCCAGTCCGTCCGAACGCGCACCCGGCCGCACGCCCAGCGCCGCAAGCGCCTGGACAATCTGTCCGGTATGTAATTCATCGTTGCCGGAGACCTCGATGATCCATATATAATTCTGCAGGTAAAAGCTCAAAAAGATCACGGCAGCCAGCCCCAGCACCAGCACCGGTCTGCGCAAAAAGGTGCGCAGACGCAGCAATAAGCCATCTTGTGACACAAGGTTTAGATCGCACAGGCGTCTGAGCGCCATTTTCTGCGCCTCGGCGACACGCCGCAGCGGAATACACAGCGTCAGGTGCAGCGCATCCGTGCGCCGCAGCTTCCAGAAGCGCAGTCCCGCTTCTGTCAGATCATTCAGAAACGCCTCCTGCGCAGCGCCTGTCAGCTCCACAAACGCTACTCCGAGGAGTACATCGGTCCATCTTCTCATGGCTCTACTCCCATTGAAGGCCATGTACGACCCCGCGCAGCTCCAGACGGCGGCGTGTCATCTGCGCAATGCTCAGCTCGCTTCCGAGCACGCACAATGCGCCGCCGCGCACGGCGACGCGCACACGCTCCTCCGTGTATTCCAGCACACCCCTGTGGTTCTCCACAACAACGCTGCGTTTCCCCCGCAGCTCGACCAACGGCGCATCGGACAGCGCCTCCGGCGGCAGCGAAAAACGCTCCGCCCAGTTTGTTTGCTTCATCGTCGCTCACCCTCCCGCGATATTCTATGCGCGGGAGGCACATTTTTTCCCCGCCGCGCATATATTCCGGTGAGGTGATGCAAGCGTGTGGATGATTCCCCTTTTGGTTCTGCTGTGTCTGTCTCCGCAGGATGCGGCAGCGGGTGCATTGGAAGGTCTGCGCATTGCGGCCGCAACCGTCGTCCCGGCTCTGCTGCCGATGATGCTGCTGTGCCGCATCATCCTGTCCGGCAGACTCCCGCGTCTCGTCCCGGCCCGCGCGGCAGAGCGGCTGTTCGGTGTTCCGGAGACAGCGCTTCCGGCGCTTTTGGCCAGCTTTCTCGGCGGCTATCCGCTCGGCGTAGCTTCCGTCGTGTCCCTCTACAAAAGCAATCGGCTTTGCAAGCGCGACGCGGAGCGTGCGGTCTGCTTCTGCAACAATTCCGGACCGGCTTTCTTTCTCGGCGTTGTTTCCGCGGTCGCACCGGACGCCGGTATTCTGTACCTCATTCACTGCCTTGCGGCGGTTTTCTGCGGTATTCTGACAGCCCGCCGATGCAATCCGCATTTACGCCCGCAGTCGGTACCGGATTCTCCCGTCCCGGGCTTCGGCGCACGTTTTTCCGAAGCCGTCGGCGCGGTATGCCAGGCTCTTTTGCAAATCACCGCGCTCATTGCGCTGTGCTTCGCCTTGCGCGGCGCATTGAACGGCCTCAGGCTTGGAACGGTTCTCGCGCGTTTCCCGCTGCCGCAGGGCGTGCTGACGGGACTTCTGGAGTTGTCGGGCGGAATTCTTCTGCTCGGCGGCACGGAAAATGCCTTTGTCTGGGCGGCGTTTCTTATGGGCTGGGGCGGTCTGTGCGTACATTTGCAGGCAATCGCCCTCTGGCAGACCGCGGGGCTTTCGCCGCGCGGTTACTTCTGGCGCAAGCTGCTGCACGGTCTGTTTTCCGCTGCGCTCGCTTTGGCATGGCAGCACGGAGCCGGTGTGTTTGGGGTAAGCTGCGCCGTTTTTGCCGGAGGCTGCCTGTGCCGTATGCGGCTTCGGGAAAAATCGGACTGGAAATTCCGGAGGAAATCTGCTATACTGTCTGTGAGGTGAGTGAGAATGCTCTTTCGCAGAAAAATCGAACGAAGCTGCTCTTATTGTAAACACGGCATCAAGGTAGACGAGACGACCTGCCTGTGTACGAAAAAGGGGCTGGTCGCGCTTGACGGCGCGTGCCACCGCTTCCGCTATGAGCCGCTCAAGCGTGTGCCGAAGGCGATGGCCCCAAAGGATTTTTCGCAATACGACGAAGTCGATTTTTCGCTGTAAAAAAAGCTTGCCTTTTTTCTCCGTCTGTGCTATAATGGCAGAGCCGTGCAGGTGTAGTTCATTGGTAGAACATCAGCTTCCCAAGCTGAATAGGGGGGTTCGATTCCCCTCACCTGCTCCAACGCCGGCTGGTTTCGGCTGAAACCAGCCGGCGTTTTCTATTGTCCGCACCCCTTTGCCGAAGACAAAAAAACAGGGAGCCGAAGCTCCCTGCTTTTGATGTAATATTTAGCGGGCAACGAAGAACATGATCGTGAACAGAAGACCGATGACCCAGGTGCCGACGTTGATTTCCTTAATCTTGCCGGTGAAGATCTTGAGCAGGATATAGGAGATGAGGCCAAAGGCGATGCCGTAGGAGATGTTGTAGGCGAAGGGCATAAAGGTCATGGTGAGGAAAGCGGGAACGGCAGCAGCCGGGTCGCTCCACTCAATATCCTTCACGCCGCCAATCATCAGAATGCCGACATAGATCAGAGCTGCGGCAGTTGCGCAGGACGGGATCAACGCGGCGATGGGGGCGAGGAACATCGCGATGAAGAACATCAGCGCGGTAACCATCGAGGCCAGACCCGTACGGCCGCCCTCGGCGATACCGGCGGAGGACTCAACGAAGGTGGTGACGGTAGAGGTGCCGCAGACGGCGCCGAAGCAGGTGGCAACGGCGTCGGCCATCATGGCCTTACCCATTCTCGGAACATTGCCGTTTTCGTCGAGCAGTTTGCCGACGGAGCAGGCGCCGTAGAGAGTGCCGAGGGTATCGAACATATCGACCATGCAGAAGGCAAGCATCGTGGTCGCGAAGGTGACGACAAAGCCGCCCATGCTGTTCGCACCGATCCATGCGGAGAAATCAAAGCCTTCGGTAAAGACCTTCACAAAGGACATATTGAAGAAGTCCTTGAACGGCTGGAGGACATTCGTGCTCAGCGCGCCCTGAACATGATCGGCATAGAAGCCGCCGACGGTGGCCAGGCCGAGGATGTAGTACACGACGGCCGCGCCGATGATACCCCAGAACACGGCGCCCTTGACCTTTTTCTTGGACATCGCGCCGATGGCGATGACGGCGATGAGGGTCACAAGCAGGGGCATAATGGCTGCCCAGGTAACGTTTTCATTGAAGACGATGTTGAAGGAGTGCAGATCAACCAGAGTGGAGTCGCTGTTGACGATGATACCGGCGTTCTGCAGACCGAGGAAAGCAATGAACAGGCCGATGCCGGCGGAAATGGCAGTTTTGACAGCCTTGGGGATGGCGTCGAAGATAACACGGCGCAGACCGGTAACGGTCAGCAGGATGAAAACGATGCCGTCAACGAGAACCATGACCAGCGCATTGGAGTAGCTGAAGCCCATACCAACGCAGACGGAGTAGACGAAGAAGGCGTTCAGACCCATGCCGGAAGCCTGCGCGAGCGGCAGGTTGGACAGCAGGCCGATGAGCACCGTGCCGAAGACGGCGGAGATTGCGGTGGCGACATAGATCGCACCGTAGCTGACACCCAGAACATTCGTACCGTCGCCGAACGGATTGGCAAACATATTGGCGTTGACCATGAGAATGTAGGCCATTGCCATGAATGTCGTCAAACCGGCGAGGACTTCTGCACGGATGGTGGAACCGGCCTTGGTGACGCCGAAGCGCTTATCCAAGCCGCGCGGCCCGTTTTGATTTGCCATTGAGAATCCCTCCAGAATAGTTTTTGCGAAAAACAACTCGCAGCATAATTATACCATATGGTGTTCAAGAAATCCACACATTTTTTTCAATTTTCCGACAAATTTTTTGATTTGTGCAATTTTAATGACAGCTTTCATCTGAAAGCGCAGGCCGATGCAGAAAAATTCTTACGAGCGGCGAAAATTTGAAGCAATACGGACGGTTTTTTATTCATTTTTGCTTTCATGATACACCCCCGCACGGCGCACAGGCGAAAAACGGTTTGCACCGAAAAGAATCTCCCGGATAAAAAACAATGTACTTTTTCGTTTCCGCGCGCTATAATGTGAGGCAGTATGCTGAAAAGGGAGGGAAAGCCGTATGACAAAACTGTTGCTTCGGCTTTTTGTAAAGGACTATCGCCATATCGACGCGCCGGAGGTGCGCGCCGCATACGGAATGCTGGCGGGTGCGACGGGGATCGTGTGCAATATCCTGCTGTTCGTTTGCAAGCTGCTGGCAGGCATGCTGTCCGGTTCCGTTGCCGTGACGGCAGATGCGGTCAACAATTTGTCGGATGCAGCCGGTTCCGTCGTGACGTTGCTGGGCTTTCGACTGGCCGAGCGTCCTGCCGATGAGGAGCATCCCTATGGTCATGCGCGTATCGAATACATTGCCGGCCTTGCCGTCGCGGCACTGATCCTGCTGATTGGCGTAGAACTGGGTAAAAGCTCCATCGAGAAGATCCTTACGCCGGATGCGATTGAGCTCTCGTGGCTCACGTTTGCAATCCTCGTCGGTTCGATCCTTATCAAGCTGTGGATGTCGATGTTTGCACGCCGTCTCGGCCGTGCCATCGGATCGACAACGCTTGCCGCAACCGCTGCGGACAGCAGAAACGATATGCTGGCAACGGCCGCGGTGCTGCTCGGCTGCCTGCTTGGCTACTTTTTTGAGCTGCGGCTGGACGGTTGGTTCGGCCTTGCCGTCGCCGTGTTTATCGTCTGCTCCGGCTGCGGCCTTGCCAGAGACACCGTCAGCCCGCTGCTTGGGCGCAAGCCGGATCCGGCGCTGGTCGAGCGCCTGAGCAGCCTGATTCTGTCACACGAAAAGGTGCTGGGAATCCATGATCTGATGGTGCACGACTATGGCCCCGGTCAGTGCTTCGCCTCCGTTCATGCGGAAATGGATGCGGGAGACAATGTGCTGGTATGCCATGAGGTTCTTGATACCATCGAACGCGAAGCGCTTGCGCAGCTTCGCGTACACCTGGTAATCCATTACGATCCCATCGTGACCGACGACCCGGAGCTGGACCGGCTGCACCGCTGCGTGCAGGATGCGGTTGCCGCGATGGATCCGCAGATCGATGTCCACGACTTCCGTATGGTACGCGGCGAAAAGAGCAGCAATTTGATTTTCGACCTTGCGGTCCCGTTTTCCTGGCAGAATCGACGGGCTGAGCTGCGCAGTGCCATCGAACAGGCGCTTGGCCCAGGCTATCGTACCGTTATTACCTTCGATACGCCGGGCGGCAAGGAGCGCCAACGTGCAGAGCGATAAGAGCGCCTTATTTACGGCGAAAAACAGCGGATTCGGGAGATTCCCGAACCCGCTGTCTTTTTACTTCATGTTGCGCTCGTAAGCCTCGATCATCTTCTTGAACGTGTGACCCGTACAACCGTCCGCATTTGCTCCGCTACGCAGCTTCCGCAGATATTTTTCGCACGTTTCGCCCGTGAAAACGCCAATGCTGAGCCGAACGGTATCCTGATCGACAGGCGTCAGGCAGATTCGTTCAATAAACGCGTCTACAAAGTCTTTGGTGATCGATTTTGTTTCACAGTTCTTCTCTGCTTCCCGCAGGACGGTTCGAATGTGATCCATATTCCTCCGGAATTCCTCGTTGGAGTATTGTTGACTTTGGAGTTCGTGCAATTCCGCTTCGCCGGATGCGATCTCCCGGTTGCACTGTGCAGTCATCTCCTTAAAGTCCTCCGCAGTGATCTGATCAAGCGCGACCAGCTCCAGCAGTTTGTTCTTTTTTTTCCCCGCAAGTGCAACGGAGGCATTGGCCGCTTCGATCTTCTTTTCCAGCGCACCGTCGCAAGTCATGCTTCGGTACATCTGTTCATACGTTTCGATCATTGCGCCGGACACCGCCCTTGTATCGCGGAAGACTGCAAAAAGCACAGGGATCAGTTCCGCCTCGTAAACCGGAAACGACGCACAAGCGTCCTTTCCGCTTTTGATCTTATTGGAGCAAACCCATTTTGCGTTTCGGTTTCCGTACTTATCAACAGATTCCTTTCGATAATATGGGGCTCCACAGCAAGTGCAAAAAAGCTTTCCGGTAAAGAGATTCGCGTGGCATTGCCTTCCCTGCCGAGACTTTACGGCGTCGCTTCTTCTTCTCAAAACTTCGTTAGCGGCGTCCCAAAGCTCCTCGGATACAATGGCAGGCACAATCTCACCGGACTCATCCTTAAACATCACCCACTGCTCCGGCGGCAGGAATTTCTGTTTTTTGGTGAACATATCCACAACCTTGACTTTGTTCCCTACATAGTATCCTTTGTATTTCGGATTTGCAATCAGGTTTGACATCGTAGTGTGAGAGAGCTTCTTCCCGTTCAGATTTCGATATCCCTTTTCCCAGAATATAGTTTCTATCTGCTTCATCGAATAGCGATCCGTTGCATACAGCTCAAACAGCTCGCGTACCATCGGCGCCTGTGACGCATCGATCGTTAATTTCCCGTTTGATTTTTTATAGCCGAAGATGCGGCTGTTTCCAAGCACAACACTTTGCCTGATTGCCTGCTGATGCCCGAACTTTACGCGCGACGACAGCTTGCGGAGCTCATCCTGTGCAATGGACGACATGATCGACAGTCGAAGCTCCGAGTCTTCATCAAAGGTGTTAATGTTGTCATTTTGAAAGAAAACGCCGACCCCTGCCTGCAAAAGCTGTCTGGTATATTGGATAGAATCCAATGTGTTGCGTGCAAAGCGGGATATTTCCTTTGTAATTACAAGATCGAACTTCCCGGCATCGGCGTCATCCACCATGCGGTTAAAGTTTTCACGCCGTTTGGTCGAAATGCCGGACAGTCCTTCGTCAATATAACCCTGCACAAACGTCCATGCCGCATTTTTTCGGATCAGGTCCTTATAATACGCCACCTGATTTCCCAGCGAATTGAGCTGTTCGTCCGAATCTGAAGATACTCGTGCATAAAAGGTTACGCGCATCGGTATTTCATAAAGTGAGCGCATCCTTAGCTGCTGACGAATCATATGGATATCCATGGTTGCCTCCCGAAAAAGTCGCTGAATCGTGTTCCATAAAAGTATACCATGCGCTAAATGCCGAAGCAAATGAAAATTATGGCAATCGCGTTGAGCGCGATTGCCATATTCGCCTTATTCACCGTATTGTTCTTTCCCCCGCCTACGGATCGCGCGGCACATTCTGTTACGCTCCTCTTCGGTAATCATGCCCTTCTGAAAAAGAACCTCATTGAAGTAGTTGAGCCAAAGACGTTCCAATGTTGTCCGCGCTTCCCTGTCGGCGGCCGGTGACCGATCCTGCGTCCTTATTTCCATTGCAGCCTCCGACTCGGATATACATTCTGCCGACATTCCTCTTTCCTTTCGTAATGATATCCAAAGAGAGTGACGACTATTCCTTTTCGATTTCTGCAAAGCTCTCCATGCTGATGAGAGCAGACACAATAAAAATGGCAAATAATCAAGCAAGGCCCGTACCGTTCTTTTGACCGATACGGACCTTGTTGTCTTATCGCCGGTTATTCATTGGATAAGCATTTCCTTTCTTCCCGGAAATGTTCCTCTCGTAGATTGCAGCCGCGATACACCAGATCACGATCGCACTGTTTGTGCTGCTCTGGCTCATGACGGACATCCATGTTGCAACGGGTACCTGTACCGCCTGTGCAACATCCGGAATGACCGCAAAAAGAAGATTCCATATAACCGGATGAAAAGTGAGCATCCACCGCGGATAACGGGTCTTACCGACAAGCAGCATTACGAAATGGATCCCGATAAACAATACCATCGGAAAATACATTGGAAGAATGGCAATCAGCATATCATCCTGATATGCCGTGACTGCCGCAATGGCTGCCTCAGCCCCGACACGAGGCCCCAGATAGGTGGTAAACCATGCAAGAGTAGCCGACCAGAGATGGATTGCCAACGCCACCGCAACGGTGAATATCCCGCACAGAAATTGGACGGATTTTGTTTTTCCGCACTTTGTGTCGATGTCCGCATTCAGTGCCTTTACCAGAAAGTAATAGAGAAACGCTCCGATCGCACCCATCCCGACAATCAGCACAGGTCTCCACAAACCATAGGCACCGGACAAATAATAGGCTCGGTTGAATATTCCGGTGTCCGTTCCTTCAAGAGGAACGCATCCGAGCAACCAGTCCCCGGCCGCCATCAATACCCCGCCGATCGCGCCGAGAATACACGATTGGGGAAACCGTCTATTTTTTTCTGCCTTCATTTCTTCCGCCTCCGATTACAGCTCATGACTCTGTTTTCCATTTGCAGATCTTTCGATCTTTGCGTATCATCCTGCTGTCCTTCTCCCGGTTAGGACTTCCTAACTTCAGCGCTTTTGAAAAGCCGCCTCGCGGCAGCTTCTGCTTTTTACAAAAAAGCTCCGTCAAACATGACCGTAGTCATCTATCGGGTTGTATTGTATCACATCGAATTGGCTTTTACAATAGCATCCTGAGCGATCAGCCGCAAGAACAGGCAAACCGCCTGATTTCGTTCGATAATCAGGCGGTCTGTTTTCGGAATTACGAATTGCCGGTAGATCGAATGACAGCAGATACAATGCATGGGAAAAATCCGGGTTCACGTGGGACACCTCATCCTCACGGACAAAGCCTGCTTTTTCGTTACTATGTACTACTTCCACCCTTGGCGTTTGGCCAAATCGTCCATTGCAAAACAAAATTCTTCCCATCGTGTCAATGTCATCAATGAAGGGTCGCCCTCGCGAATACGCAGAGTACGGCGGATTTCTTTTGGGATCACGATTCGTCCGAGTTCGTCAACCTTCCGGACGATTCCGGTTGCTTTCATAGTGCATTTCCTCCTGCTCTCAATTCACACTGCTATTCTCTGCAAACGCTGGGGGATTATGCAAAATCGTGTAAGAGGAAAGTTTTTGCATTTTTTACGCCGTTTTATCGTCGCACGACCTTCTCGGCTCCGCCGATCTCCGCCGCTGCTGCAAGAAGAACGACAGTCCCATAAGGCCGCCCTCCGGAGAAGCGCAAAGTATGCGGCTTTTTGTCCGGTTTTTCGCTTTTCCGGACGCAATTTTCAAATAGTACTGCCCTCTCAGAAAAAAACAGTAGCAAAATCCGTCGCAACGCGTTATAATGGTACGTTAGAAAGGTATCGGGAGGACTGCAAATGGCTGATGTCACGCTTTTAGGCAATGCGCCGCTCATGCAGCGGCTGCACGCTGCGCTGGAGCGCGACCGAATACCGCACGCACTTCTGATCACCGGCCCTGCCGGTTCCGGAAAGCATACGCTGGCGCGTTGGCTCTGCGCTGCGCTGCAGTGCACCGGCGGATCGCATCCCTGTCTGCGCTGCGTGCAATGCCGCAAGGTACTCGATCAGACACACCCGGATGTAATCGTTGTGGACGACCCGGACAGGACCTCCCTGCCGGTCAAGCTGGTGCGTGACGCCTGCAGCTCGCTTTCCGTCCGCCCGAATGAGGGAAATAAAAAAATCTATCTCTTTCCCCATGCGCAAAAGCTGAACGCACAGGGGCAGAACGCGCTGCTCAAATGCATGGAAGAACCGCCCGCCTACGGTGTATTCGTGCTGTTGGCGGAAAACCCGGAACAGCTTTTGCCGACTGTACGCAGCCGCTGCGCAGAGCTGCGGATGAGCCCGTTGACGCATGAGATACTGGTAAGGACGCTTTCCGAACGCTTCCCTGAGCAGACGCCACAGTCTCTTGCCGCCGCCGCGCGGCGCAGCGAGGGCTACCTTGGCCGCGCCGAAACGCTGCTGCGCGAGGGTGATGCCCTTTTGCCCCAGTCGCAGAAATTCCTTGCGGCCTATCTTTCCGATTCGCCCGGCGAGCTGCTGCGCCTGCTCGTACCGATGGAAAAGCTCAAACGCGATGCGCTGCGGCCGATCCTGCTGCAGTGGCGCGAGCTGCTCTACACGGCGCTGACCTTCAAAAGCGCGGGGATCGCCCCTTGGCCGGAGTGTGCGCAGATTGCGCAGCGTCGCTCAGACGGCACGCTGCTGTCCGCCATCGATGCGCTGAGCGATGCCGTTGCCCGGCTTGATGCAAATGTTTCGCCCGCGCATCTGTGCGGCGCGCTCTCTATCTTACTACAATAAGGAGTCATTATGGAACCAATTCTCTTTCCCCCGGAGTCCACGCCCGTCGAAAATACCGGCGTGACCGTATGCGATGTGCAATTCCGCAGCGGCTCCAAGGTCTATTTTTTCGATCCCGGCAAGCTGACGGCCAAAACCGGCGACGCCGTCATCCTCGATACCGCGCGCGGAGCGGAATACGGCATCTGTACGCGCGGCAATCACACCGTGACAGAGCGTGAGGTCGTTGCGCCGCTGCGCCCGGTGCTGCGTCTGGCCACCGCGCAGGACAAGCGCACGCACGAGGACAACCTACAACGTGAGAAACACGCACTGGCCGTCTGTCAGAGAAAAATCGATGAACTGAATCTGGAAATGCAGCTCGTATCGGCGGAATACGCCTTCGACGGCAGTAAGGTTCTGTTCTTTTTCACTGCCGACGGACGTGTGGATTTCCGCGAACTGGTCAAAAATCTTGCGTCCGCTCTTCGAACACGCATCGAGCTGCGGCAGATCGGCGTTCGAGACAAGGCAAAGATGGTCGGCGGACTCGGCATCTGCGGCCGCCCCTTCTGCTGCCGCGAGTTTCTGGACGATTTCCAGCCGGTATCCATCAAAATGGCCAAAACGCAGAATCTCAGCCTGAATCCGACGAAAATCTCCGGCACCTGCGGGCGACTGATGTGCTGCCTGAATTATGAGCAGGAAGCCTACGAGGAGCTGCTGCGCACCAGTCCGAAGGTTGATTCCTTCGTTGACACCCCCGACGGCCGGGGCACTGTCACCTCCGTCAACCTGCTCGGCCAAAGCGTACAGGTGCGGCTGGAAAAGCAGCCGGATACCTGCGTGTGCCATAAAAACTGTGAAATCTGCGTTCTGCGCAACGGCAAGGCAAAGAAAAACGACGAACCGATCCCGGATGACCTTGCGCCGATTTCCGGCAACGGTCCGAGAAAGGTCGAGCAGCCCGAACCGTCCTTCATGACCTATCTGGAGCCGATCGTACTGCGTCAAACCAACGAGTCTCTCGTCACGGAGCGCGAGGAGCTGCCCGAGGAGCCGGTCTTCGCGGATGACGACATGGAGCCGCGCAGCCGCTCGCGCCGCCGTCGCGGCGGGAAGAATCATCGTCCGAAGGCGGAAAACCGTGCGGAGAACCGCTCTGAGGCCGCCGCGCGGCCGCAGAAGAACGAGCGCCCCCCCAAGGCAGCAAAGCCGAAGCAGGAGCGTCCCGCTGCCGATGACACGACCCACGAGCAGAAGGAACGCAAGCCGCGCTCCTCGCACCGCAAGCGCCGCAGATTCGGCCCCAAGCCGGAATAATTTACGATGAAGGATCTTCCCGTTTTTACCTGCGAAGCAGGTATTGCATCTCTGATCCTGCATGAGGTTCCCTACCGCCGCGAGGCCTATATTCTGGTCCGCGCAGCCTTCGGTTCGCTGGATATGCTTCTGCGCGAATGTGAGAGCTTTTGCCGCGCAGCAGGTGCAGAAAAGATCTATGTCGGCGGCGAGGGCGATTTCTCCGGCAGGCGCGTCTACGCGCGTCTGCTGGAACGCTCCGCTCCGCGCGAGGCGCTTGTTCCCTGCGCGCTGACAGTCCGTTCCGCACGGGAGCTGGACACCTGGGCGGAGTCATACAATGCGTGCTTCGCCGCCGTACCGATGGCAAAGACCTGCGACGAAGCGGAGCAGCGTGCGCTTGCCGCAAGCGGGCAGGCTCTCTGGATTTGCGACGGAGACAAACCCGTCGGCCTCGGACGCACGGAGGGCGACGAGATTCTGTGCCTCGCCGCATTGGAGCGCGGTCGAGGCGCCGAGGTCTGCCGTGCATTGGCGCAGCGTACCGTCGGTACATATGTTCGCGTCTTGTGTGCAGAGGAAAACACGGCGGCCATGCGTCTGTATGACCGGCTCGGGTTTGATCACGGCGTCGTAAAAAGCTGTTTTTACTTTCTCAAATAAGGGCTTGCAATCACCGAAAACTGTGCTATAATAGTGCCGTTCCGAATGGATTTTATCCAAAACCAACCGATAAAAATGCAAAAGGAGTGTTTGATATGGCATTGGTCACAACGACTGAAATGTTCAAAAAGGCTTACGCGGGCGGCTACGCCATCGGCGCCTTCAACGTCAACAATATGGAGATCGTGCAGGGAATCACCGAGGCCTGCGCGGAGACGAACGCACCGGTCATCCTTCAGGTGTCCAAGGGCGCGCGCGCCTATGCCAACCACACCTATCTTGTCAAGCTGGTCGAAGCGGCCGTCCTGTGCAACCCGAATATTCCCATCGCTTTGCATCTGGATCACGGTCCCGACTTTGAAACCTGCAAAAGCTGCATTGACGGCGGCTTCACTTCCGTCATGATCGACGGCTCCAGCCTTCCCTTCGAGGAAAACATCGCGCAGACCAGGCGTGTTGTAGAATATGCGCATGACCACGGCGTCGTTGTCGAGGCCGAATTGGGCACGCTCGCCGGTATCGAAGACGAAGTCAAGGTCAAGGCAGAGGATTCGTCCTACACCCGTCCCGAGGAGGTCGAGGAGTTCGTCACCCGCACCGGCTGTGACTCTCTGGCCATCGCCATCGGCACCAGTCACGGTGCATATAAATTCAAGCCCGGCACCAAGCCCCAGCTCCGCTTCGACATTCTGAAGGAAGTGGAAAAGCGTTTGCCCGGCTTCCCGATCGTGCTGCACGGCTCTTCGTCCGTCCCGCAGGAATATGTGCAGATGATCAACACCTACGGCGGTGCGATGCCCGGCGCCATCGGCGTTCCGGAGGATCAGCTCCGTGAGGCGGCGCGTATGGCCGTGTGCAAGATTAACATCGACTCCGACCTGCGTCTGGCCATGACCGGCACGATCCGCAAGTACTTCGCGGAGCATCCGGATCACTTCGATCCGCGTCAGTATCTCAAGCCTGCGCGTGAGAACATCAAGCAGCTCGTCAAGCACAAGATCATTGATGTCCTCGGCTGCAACGACAAGGCGTAAGTCAAAGAAGAAGCCGCCTCCATAGGAGGCGGCTTCTTCTTTGACGTAAAGGGACGGACGACGGCAAGCACCGGTTTTCGGCAGCCATACGCTTTTATTTTCCGTTTTCCTTCCAAACGGTCTGTAAGCAGGTCATACAAAGGTATTTCCCGCGATACGGCAGCAGTCCTCGCTCCGAGCCGCAAAAAACGCAGCTTTTGCTGCTCTTACGGAGCAGGATGCTCTCTCCCTCGAGATGAACTTCAACCAAATCCCGTTCTGCAATGCCCAAACTGCGGCGCATTTCAACAGGCAGTACGATTCGTCCCAATTCATCCACACGGCGGTGTATTCCGTTCATTTTCACAGGCTCCCCCCTTCTTTTTTACAATTATATCATGCTGTCGAAATCTGTCAAGCAGTCATAAAGCAGGTTTTTGCACATAAGCTCTGACTCGGGGGGATGTCCATGCTGATGGGTGCAATTTGGGCGGGAATGCTGCTGCTGGCACTGGGTGCATCGCTGCTGACAGGCAACGGAAATCTGAGCGCTGCCGCTATGGAGGGTGCGCAAAATGCCGTTACGCTGGCGCTGGGACTTGCGGGATCCCTGTGTCTCTGGAGCGCCGTGGCAAAGTTGATGGAGCAGGCCGGACTGACGGCGCTGCTCGCACGGCTGATGCGGCCGATTCTCGGCAGGTTGTTTCCGCAGGCAGGTCACGATGACAATGCGCTCGGCTGTCTGAGTGCAAATGTCTCAGCCAATCTGCTCGGTCTCGGTAATGCCGCTACGCCGCTCGGCATCGCAGCCGTAAAGCGGATGCAGGTTCTTGCCGGCGGTACCCGTGAGGCGACGGATGAAATGTGTCTTCTGATCGTAATCAATACCGCCTCTATCCAGCTTCTGCCCACAACCGTAGCGGCCGTCCGCGCTGCGGCCGGCGCACAGGCGCCGTTCGATATTCTGCCCGCCGTCTGGCTGACCTCCGTCTGCTCCGTCTCGGCGGGTGTCGCTGCGGCGCTGCTGCTGCGCAGAAGGAGACGGCGTGGTTGACTATCTGATCCCGCTGCTGATGTTAGCAGTCGCACTGGCCGCGCTGGCAAAGCGCCGCGACGTCTACCCCGCCCTGCTCGCAGGCGGTTTTGATGGACTGCGCCTTCTTGCATCTATCGTCCCGGCACTCGTCGTGCTGCTGAGCGCGGTTTCCATGCTGCGCGCCTCCGGCGCCGTGGAGGTGCTGACACGCTTCCTTACGCCGGTGGCAAACGCCGTCGGTCTGCCTGCCGAAACGCTGCCGCTGGTACTTCTGCGCCCGTTTTCCGGCAGCGCGGCGTTGGCCGTCGGCGCGGAGCTGATGCAGACATACGGCGCCGATTCCCTGATCGGCCGCACGGCGGCCGTCATGCTGGGCAGCACGGAAACAACGTTTTACACCATTTCCGTCTACTTCGGCGCGGCAGGCATCCACAAAACGCGCTACACGATCCCGGCTGCGCTTGTCGCCGATCTGACGGGCTTTCTGGTCGCCGCGCTGACAGCAAAGCTGTTCTTCTGAAAATGGGACTGCCTCTGTGTGAGGCAGTCCCATTTTTCGTCCCCTCGACTCAGCTAAAGCTGCCCGCCTCGTTTCGCCAGGTCATCCAAAAGCGAATCCTTTATCATTTTATCCTGCAGCGCCTCGTCTTTCGAAAGCAGATTTGCATTCGGCTCGATGAATTGACCTTCGACAAGCTTGCCTCGTTCAAAGGTGCCCAGAATCCAGTAATAATCCGACGTGATGTAAAGCCCTTTTCCATGGGGCTGCAGATTGACCTGCTCTCCCTCATATACATCGCCGCCGTCATAGATGATCCGTACCTTCCCGGCCGGGAGACCGTCCTCCCAGCGGCCAAGCACCTTCATCACTCCGGGAATCGTAAAGCAGCACGGTCCGAACAGAATCCCGTTTCGGAATTCGCCCTCATAGCTCGCACGACACTCCTGTCCCTGCCTGTCATACTCCGGCTTTGCAAGGGGATCTATATACCTGTATTCCTGTGAAATATAAAGAATCCCGTGTCCGTTTTGCTTTCCGTCCTTCCACTCTCCTTCATAGTCCGTGCCGTCTGCGAAATGCATCTTTCCGAAGCCGTTTCTCCGACCGTCGCGCCATTGACCCTCATAGCGCTCGCCGTTCGTGCAGCAGAAAACGCCCTGTCCGTCCCGTTTGTCGTCTTTCCAGTCCCCCTCGTAGGTATCGCCGTCTGCATCGCGCTCTTTTCCGAATCCCTCTTTTGCACCATTACACCATTGGCCCTCATAGACAGCGCCGTCCGCCCAACGGCGGGTGCCCTGTCCGTTCGGGAGATTGTCGCGCCACTCGCCCTCATGGAAGTGGCCGTCCGGCCAGCGATAACAGCCCTTGCCGC
This sequence comes from uncultured Oscillospiraceae bacterium, assembly GCA_934645175.1. Classification (GTDB taxonomy): domain Bacteria; phylum Bacillota; class Clostridia; order Oscillospirales; family Oscillospiraceae; genus JAZOXB01. Next base: position 4,130 of record CAKUDE010000013.1, on the reverse strand, counting down.
AGAATACGCCCCGATGCCACTCACCTTCGTAAACGGAACCACCCGGAAAACCATACTTTCCGAAGCCCTCCGGGTCGCCCTCGTGAAGCTCGCCGTCATAGTCCCCGGTCGGCTTGCCGTCGATGAAAAAGCTCCAGTGTCCCTTCCCCGTCCACGCCTCTCCGTTACGGAACTCGCCCTGCCAGACGGAGCCGTCCGCCTGCGTCAGCTTTCCCTGACCGTTCCACTTGTTGTCCTTCCATTCGCCCTCGTAGATGCGGCCGTCGGCATAGTGCATCACGCCGTAACCACATACGGTATCGCTCCGGAATTCCCCTTCATAGCGTTGTCCACTCGGCCATGTAAAAACTCCCTTTCCGTCCCAGGCGCCCGCCTTCCAATCACCGTCATATACCCGACCGTCTGTCAGGCGCAGTATACCACGTCCGTTGGGTCTGTTGTCCTCCCATTCGCCCTCATAAACATCCCCGTTTGCACGATGTTGTGTGCCTTTGCCGCTGCGCTTTCCGTCCTTCCACTCGCCTTCATAAACGTCTCCGTCGGCATAATACATCGTGCCAATGCCATGGCATTTGTTGTCGCGCCAGCTTCCGGTATAGCGGTCTCCGTTGGCAAAGGTCATCGTCCCCTCACCGCAGCGCTTATCGTCCTGCCATTCGCCTTCATAGATATCGCCGGAGAGGAACGTAAAGCGTCCCTGCCCGCTGCGCTTTCCCGCATGGAGCGCACCTTCATACACGCCCTCCGGGAACTCAAAGCAGGCGCCCGGCATCACGTTGAACTGGTCGCGGATCACGTCGATCAGCTCGCGCGCGTGATTGGGAGAGTCGAAGCTGAGATAGGTCGCACGGTCGGAGAAGGTGCGCGCCAGAAGCGCAATGCGCTCGGTGTCCAGTCCATAGCGTTCCAGCTCCTCGTCGGACAGCGCACCAAGGGACATCAGAATACGCGAGGGCTTCTGCTGCGTCAGATTGACGCAAAAGTAGCTCTTTGCTCCGCCGCCCGTCCCGTGCAGATCCGTCGCGATCTCAATCTCGGTCTGAATGGAACGGCTGGCAAAAAGATCGCGGCTGAGGAAGAAAATCACGCCGCTGCAGCGCGGATTGCGGATATAATTCAGCACATCCTCATCCCACGGAACGCCTGCCTGCAGCGCCTCCCGGTCGTAGCAAAAACGCACGCCCGCGGCGTAAAGCACCGCAAGGTCGGAATATACCGCCTTGTAGTCGCGATGCGAATAACTGATAAACACATAGTTTTGGTCGTCGCGTAAGGGTGGCATGGGAACCTTCTCGCAATCGGCGATCGATTGAGAGGCTCCGAGTTTGGTCTGGTAAGCCGCTACATCAAACATGTTCTTTCTCCTCCTTCGCTTCGGTGTCCGCCTGCGCCGGGCACTGTCGTTGTGCCGGCCTGCAAACGGGTTTCAATGTGTGCTTTCTGGAAATGTCCGCCGGGGATACCCCGTCGCTCAGCCGCAGCATCTGTGGCAGTCTGCGAACAATCTCAAGATCGTTCCATCGGAAATCTCTGCGTTCCCGCGTTGGGAACGCCTCGTTCAGGGCATCGGACAATGCGTCGAGCTCTTGCCAGGGAATCAGGCACGCATGGAGCTTGGCTGACGGCCACTTTGCACCGTAGCCGTTGGCCGGCCCGGCAAATTGCAGCATCCGATCCGTCGAACGCCAACCCTCACTGCGCAGGAACGCACACCAGCGCTCATGCTCCATCTCGCCCAGCGCCTCCAGCAATCTGTCCCCGCCCTTTGTCAGGGCCTCTTCGTAAAGTTCCGCCGTGCGTCTGGATAACCCGTTCAGCGCCTCCGCCCGCTCCAACTCTCCGCAGCCGCTGTCGCGAAGGGCCACATAGACCTTGGCAGGGATGTGCAGTGCCGCGGCCATCGATGAGCGGCGGCCATACTCACTCTTCCAAAAGTCCTTGCGGCACGCCTCCGCTTTTTCCCGGAATTCCGGGCTGTCCTCCGGATATTCAAGGGCGCCCTGATAGGACAGCGCCACCGCATAGGTCAGCCGTTCCAGCTTGGAATCAAGCAGCATCGGCTCGGAAAACAGCTCCTCATTATCGCCGAAAATGTGAATATTACGCTTTTCCAAATAGCTGCTGCGCTCCGTTCGCAGATTCTCCGCCCGCACATCGTCGCGCACACGCATGAATATCCTTGGCCCCGGTCGGTCGAATTCACCGCCAAGACGGATCATTTCAGCACGCAGACGGGTCGCAATTTCAATATTCAGGTCGTCATCGGCGGTTGCAATAACGACGTAGGTCGCCTGATAGAGCTTTTCCCGCTCCAGAAGCTCCAGAAATTCCTCGCTGCGCGCGTCCACGCCGCTGAAGATGTCCAAGTCATACTGTCGCAGCTCCGGTCCGGCGGCAAAAAAGCGTGACGCGGCCGACGGATCCACATCCACGCCGCGCAGCTTCAGGGAGAGTCCTTTGATCTGCCCCGCCCAGACCATAGTGCGGAGCATCTGCTCACCCGTACGGCCGCAGCCGATCACAAGGCCAAAAATCTCCGTCTGTCCCTCAGGGAGCGCAAACAGCGGGTAGCGAAACAGCAGGTGGTCACAGAACAGAGCCACCTCATCGAGAAACCGCACCCGGACATTACCCGCCGGCTGTTCCTCCGCCACACAGATGGAAGCGCCGCTTCTCGCAAACGCATTGACAGTGAGCTTTCCCTCCGCTACGGCGCTGTGCCGCGCAAGTATCCTGCGTACCGGCGCGATGTTTTTCTCCTCGCGCATTGAAATCAGATAAAAGGTGTAGTGCCTGTGAAAGCCGGAAACGCCGAAGTCCGTGATGGGTTGATACAGGCAAATACCACCCAAGCGCTTGGCCTGCGTAATAAGCGCCGCATCAGCGCTCTTTGTATCACAGAACACAAGAACGCCGCTGCGTTTTTTCCGAAGCCCCTCGGCAAGCCGCAGAGAATTCGCATTCAGCTCGGAGAACACATGACAGTCGCCGCCCGGGTGCAGCACATAACGCAGCTTTTCTCCCATATCCGCAAAGCAGGACAGGATCAGGCTGGAGGTGATGATCGGCGCGCAGGCCGTCATCAGATAGTTCAGAGCGATATAGGCGGTTTTCCAAACGCCGTGCAGCGCTATGGATTCATACTGCGTGATGCTCTGACGTCCGCCGAGCGTCTTAAGACTGTGCAGCAATGCGGAGAGCAGTCGGAAACGCAGCGGCGAATACACCTGCGCAGGGTCGGAATACCATGCCGTCGGCAGCACCATAAAAAACGTTCCGAAAAAAATGCCGAGCAAAACGCAGGAAATACAGCGGCTGGCCGCATGACGACTGCGCCATGCCGCACAGAGCATGAGCGCCAGTACTATTACACCGGCTAAAACAAGCAAACAGGTATCCATAACTTCCGTTCCTCCCGTGTGGTTCTTATTTAAGTATAGAAAACAGGCCGCAATTTGTCAAGGAATTGTGACCGAATTCCGCAAACCCTTGAAGTTTTTGGACAATCGCATCCGGATTTTTACAAAAAAGTGAGATATCTGCATCCCGGGCAGGACGCGGATATCTCACGTTTTATTTGTAGGCGGCTGTGCACTCTCCGTCCGAATCAATCCGGCTCCCGCTTCGGCGTTTCCCGTCCGGTTTCGTGCTCGTTTTTTCTCTTCCTCCTGCGTTCATACCGGTTTTGCCATACAACGCATACGGCAATCGTCAACATAAGCAGAATTCCCACTGCAAGATACCCGAACGTCCATACTTCTCCCATTTCCCTTCCTCCGTTATACTCACATCCGTCATTTCCCGATCACTCGTATTATATATCTTTATATTCTTTGCGTCAAGAAAAATAGGGAATTGTTTTCCCCAAGAATGTTTCCACGCGGATTTATACTATATGGGAGTACGGAGGTGGAATGATGGATTATCAGAAATGGTTTTCCGAACGGCTGGCGCAGCTTCGAATGCAGAAGGGCGTTTCGGCACGGGACATGAGTCTGTCGCTCGGGCAGAGCGAGAGTTACATCAATAAAATCGAAAACAGGTATGCTTTCCCTTTGAAGTGACCCCAAAAAGTTAGACAATATTTTGAAGCAAAAATTGTTCAAGCAACCGAAAGGGCTTGCTGTCTG
>CAKUDE010000012.1 GCA_934645175.1 uncultured Oscillospiraceae bacterium | reverse complement strand
GATAAGGTACAATAAATTGCGCAAAAAGGAAGCGAAAAAGGAGACATAGTTTGCAGACTCTGGTAGAATGAAGTTACGACACACCATTCTGAAAGGAGACAGCAAACTATGTCCGAGAAGATTGTACAGCTGAACGAGGAAATTATCAAGGGGCAAATCCGGGAATTGGTCCGCGGAAGCGTAGAAGAAACGCTGAACGAGCTGCTGGAGAAGGAGGCGGAGTCCCTGGCACAAGCCGCTCGCTACGAGCGCAGCGAGGCCCGTCAGGGCTACCGCAGCGGCCATTATGACCGGAATCTTACCACGACCTCCGGCGACGTCACGCTCCACATGCCCCGGCTCAAGGGCGTGTCCTTCGAGACGGCCATCATTGAGCGGTATCGCCGCCGGGAAAGCAGCGTGGAGGAGGCCCTCATCGAGATGTATCTGGCAGGCGTCTCCGTGCGCCGTGTGGAGGACATCACCGAGGCGCTGTGGGGTGCCAAGGTTTCGGCCTCCACGGTCAGTGAGCTGAACAAGAAAGCCTACGTCCACATTGAGGACTGGAGGAACCGCCCTTTGCAGGGCGGCAGATACCCGTACGTCTATGTGGACGGCATCTATCTGCGCCGCAACTGGGGCGGAGAGTACGAAAATGTTGCGATTCTGGTGGCAATTGCCGTGAATGAGGACGGTTTCCGTGAGGTTCTGGGTGCCGCCGAAGGGATGAAGGAGGACAAGGCCAGCTGGGTCAGCTTCTTCCAGTGGCTCCGGGGACGCGGTCTGGACGGCGTGAAGCTCATCGTCGGCGACAAGTGCATGGGGATGCTGGAGGCCGTGGGCGAGGTGTTCCCGGACGCCAGATACCAGCGCTGCACCGTTCACTTTTACCGCAATGTTTTCTCCGTTGTGCCCAGATCCAAGGTCAAAATTGTAGCGAAAATGCTCAAGGCGATCCACGCGCAGGAGAACAAGAAGGCCTCCCGCGAGAAGGCGAAAGCCGTGGTCGCCGAGCTGAGAGCCATGAGGCTGAAGGAAGCCGCCAAGAAGGTCGAGGACGGCATTGAGGAGACGCTGACCTACTGTGATTTTCCCAGCGAGCGCTGGACGCGCATCCGCACCAACAATGTGATTGAGCGGCTGAATCGTGAGATCCGCCGCAGAACCCGCGTGGTTGGGACGTTCCCGGACGGAAACTCCGCCCTGATGCTGGTTTGTGCCAGACTTCGCCACGTGGCGGGTACCCAGTGGGGCAACAAGAAATACATGAATATGAAGCATCTGGAGGCGGCTTTAAACGACGTCTCTATTGCCGGCTGATTTCATTCAACCGAGTCTGCAAATATTTTTGCGCAATTATCTTGACACTACCGAAAGGAGCAGTACGCGCTTCTTTCTCTGTCCGTTTCATCCGGGTATATTCCATGACGGTCAGGCTTCTCTCTGCATAAAAAATCATCGCGACGCCGCCTTCGGATCCTCCGAGGGCGGCGTCGTTGCAGCACACAATATACTTTTTATTTACCGAAGATCCTCTTCCAGCGTAACGGGACGCACGGCTTCGTTATCGGTATGGTACATATGCTCAATCAGCTCAAGCACCTTGGCGGAATAGCCCCACTCATTGTCATACCACGCAATGAGCTTGACGAAGTTGTCATCGAGCATAATGCCGGCGGAGGCGTCAAAGACACAGGTGTTATAATTGCCGAGAATATCGGCGGAGACCACCTGATCTTCGGTATAGCCGATGATGCCCTTCATATCCGTCTCGCTGGCCTCCCGCACCGCCGCGCAGATCTCCTTGTAGCTCGCGGACTTGCACAGGCGGGCGGTCAGGTCTACGACAGACACATCGTTACATGGTACGCGGAAGGACATACCGGTCAGCTTACCCTTCAACTCCGGGATCACGCGGCTGACCGCCTTGGCGGCGCCGGTCGTGGACGGGATGATGTTGCCGAGGATTGAGCGGCCCGTGCGCCAGTCGCGACCGGCGCGGGAGTCCACAGGCTTTTGCTTTGAGGTTGCGGCGTGAATGGTGGACATCAGGCCCTGTTCAATGCCGAAGCGGGTCTGAATCACCTTGGCCAGCGGGGCGAGGCAGTTGGTGGTACAGGAGGCGTTCGAAACAACGCCCATTGTCGGGCGGTATGTCTCGTGGTTGACGCCCATTACAAAGGTCGGCGTGATTTCGTCCTTCGCCGGAGCGGAGATAACGACTTTTTTGGCTCCGCCGGAGAAATGCAAGGACGCCTGGTAGAAGGTGTTGAATACGCCGGTTGATTCAACGATGTACTCTGCGCCACACTTGCTCCAGCGAATTTTGGAGGCGTCGGATTCGCTGAACACCATGATTTCTCTGCCATTGATAATCAGAGAATTCGGAGTGTAGTCGACAGTGCCGGGGAAAGGCCCGAAAACAGAATCATACTTGACGAGATACGCCATGTAATCCGTCTCCGCGCTGCGAAGGTTGATGCCGCAGATGTGAAACCGTTCGGGCGCGGCAGCAGCAATGCGGAGCACTACTCTGCCAATGCGGCCGAAGCCATTGATGCCTATGGGAATCATTGTAGTCATCCTTTCGTCATTTTGTCCATATCGCAGGGGGGAATTGTATAGCTGCTTTTATTGTAACCGACCACAGAATCTTTGTCAACAAGTAAATTTATGCGTTTTTTCACACATTTTTCGATATTTCTTTCATTTTATGACATTTTTTCTGTTTTTATTCTCAATTCCGACAAAAACGATTGACAAGCGTCGTTACGAATGGTATCATGTAGATATGCGCAACAAGGCGTGCCAATTTGCGCAACATTATCACGTTGTGACCGAAAGGAGCTATTGCAATGAAGCAGACCAAACGCATTTTGTCCCTTCTGCTCGTTCTTTGCATGGTTCTGTCGCTCATACCGGCCGTCCTCGCCCAGGACGACAGCGGTGTTACCCTTAAGCGACTGAATCAGTTTGAGAGCCTCGCGGCGCTCAGGCAAAACAGCAAGACCGAGAAGGAAGAGGACGATACGATCGAATTCGCCGATACCGACGAGGTTCGCGTATCGATCGTTCTCGAAACGCCCTCCGTCCTGGACAAGGGCTTCTCCGTCTCCGGCCTGGCTGCCAATGCTGCGGCAATGGAGTATTCCGCCTCGCTGCGCCGCACGCAAGACGGACTGACCGAGAAGATTTCCGGTGTCCTCGGCAACAGGTTGGACGTTCAGTGGAACCTGACACTGACGGCCAACGTGATTTCCGCGAATGTCCTGTACGGACAGATTGAAACTATCAAGGCGGTCAGCGGCGTCAAGGACGTCCTCATTGAGCCGCTCTATTCCGTCCCGGAAACCGAGACGGACGAGCCGAACCAGTACCTTGCCACCGGTATGACCGGTACGACGGGCGTCTGGTCGGCGGGACTGACCGGCGCCGGCAGCCGCGTTGCCATCCTCGACACCGGCTTGAGCGACAAGCATCAGTCCTTCAATAATGCCGCATGGCTCTACGCGATGGAGCTGAACGCCAAGGCCAAGGACATGACACTCGACGATTATCTCAAGAGTGTGGATATTCTGGATTTGGATGAGCTGACCGAGCTTCTGCCGAAGCTGCACATCAAGGAGCTTGTACCGGAGCTGAACGCCGAGGATCTGTACCTCAGCGGCAAGGTTCCCTTCTCCTATAACTACGCCGATAAGGGCGCCTGCACGGATCATTCCGACGGCGTCAGCGAGCACGGCTCCCATGTCGCCGGTATCTCCGCTGCCAACCGTTACATTCCGGACGGCGAAGGCTTTGCCGATGCCGTTCAGACCGTAAAGGTTGTCGGTCAGGCTCCGGACGCGCAGATCATCAATATGCGCGTGTTCAACTCCGCCGGCGGCGCAAGAGCAACCGATTACCTCGTTGCCATTGAGGACGCCGTCCTGCTTGGCTGCGACGTAGTCAATATGTCGCTCGGCTCCCCTTCCCCCGGCTATACCAAGTACTACAATGATTACTATGACGGCATCTGGCAGAATGTGCTCAAAACCGATCTGGTTCTGAGCATTTCGATGGGCAACAGCTACGCCTGGGCGCAGTTTGCCGGTGCCAACGGCTATAACTATCTCGACACGCCGACGATGTATACCGGCGGCAACCCCGGCAGCCGCAGCGAAGCCTTTACCGTTGCTTCCATTAACAACACGTCGGATATGAGGCAGTGCTTTGTCCTCGGCCGCTATGCCTTCAGCTATTACGAGTATCTGCCCGCAGGTGCTCCGAACCTGCCCTTCGTTACGCTGGATCCCGAAGGGAACGGCAAGGAATTTGAGTACGTCTATTTTGCCGACAAGGCCGGCATGGCTGAGGACTTTGAGGGCATTGACGTTGCCGGAAAGATCGTCTTCCTGCAGCAGAGTGCCTCCAATATTCCCGCAAGCGGCCTGACCTTTGCGGAGGTGCACGAGCGTCTCGCCTCGCTCGGCGCGGTTGCCTATGTTATGTGCAACACCGACCCGAGCAAGAACTACGCCATGAACCTGACCGACTCGCAGGCCACTATCCCCGGTATTTCCATTTCCAAGGGTGCTGCCGATGTGGTCAAGGGTGAGGCGACCGCCGTTTCCGACACCGTGTATACCGGCAAGATGACCGTCTACGGCAAGGATGTGGCGCTCAAAATCAGCGACGGCGGCCAGATGAGCAGCTTCAGCTCCTGGGGTGTCCCCGGCGACCTGACGCTCAAGCCCGAGATTACCGCTCCCGGCGGCTATATCTACTCCGTCAACGGTATCGCCGGTCAGACCACCGGCTACGAATCCATGTCCGGCACCTCGATGGCCGCGCCGCAGATCGCCGGTATGACCGCGCTTCTGGCGCAGTACATCCGCGAAAACGATTTGCTGACAAAGACCGGGTTGACCCAGCGCCAGCTCGTTCACAGCCTGCTCATGGGCACGGCAACGCCGGTCATCGACCCCGCGAGCGGACTTCCCTACTCCATGCTCAAGCAGGGCGCAGGCCTTGCCAACATCTCCGACGCCATTGCCGCAGGCTCCTATATTCTCGTTGAAGGCCAGCCGGACGGCAAGGTCAAGGCCGAGCTGGGCGAGGATGCCGAACGCAAGGGTGTTTACACCGTAAAGCTCACGCTCAACAACCTCACCGACGCCGAGCTTTCCTACTTCCTGAGTGCAAACGTCTACACGCAGGCCTACATCGACGGTGAAAGCAACGGTCAGGCCGTCAAATATCAGAGCTATTCTCTGACCGAGCTGGAGGCCGTCCTGTCCGTTCTCGTCAACGGCAAGTCCGCCGTTCTGCCCGAGGAGGTCTACGGCTTCGACTTTGACGGCGACGGCGATGTCGACGCAGCCGACGGTCAGGCAATTCTGGACTATGTAACCGGCGTACGCAAGGAGCTGGCCAACATGGACAAGGCCGACCTCAACGGCGACGGCAAGATCACATCCTACGACGCTTACCTCTTCCTCGGCAAGCTCAGCAGCCAGTCCGTGACGGTTCCCGCCAACGGCAAGGTGGAGCTGGAGGTTACCGTCGCGCTGAGCGACGAACAGAAGGCCGCGCTGGACAGGGACTACACCGGCGGCGCTTACATTCAGACCTACCTCCGCTTCGAGGCGCAGTCCGACGCGCAGGGCGCCGTGACCTCCGACCTCGGTATGCCGATCTTTGCTTACTACGGCTCCTGGACGGACGCCGGTATGTTCGACGTCGGCACCCGCAGCAGCCGCACCACCCGGGATACGGAAAACGGCGATCTGCGTAATCCTTACATCTTCGACTGGAACTACGTCATGGTTACCCGCCGAGGAACCACCTATGACGAGTTCTGTGGCAACCCGTACTTCTACGACGAAGAGTATCTGCCCGAGCGCTTTGCCATCACCTTCAAGGACGGTACCTACTTTGACGGCTTCAGCTTCGTTCAGATTCGTCACAGTGTTGACAGCCGCGTGCGCATCTACAACCCCGACACCGATGAAGAGTATTTCAATTCCTCTACCGGCAGCCTCGACGGCATCTATCTGAATGTTAACTCCGGCAGCTGGGTGATGGAGGCCGACGAGATCTACTTCACACCGTTCCGCGGTAAGGATGCCAACGGCAATTCCCTGCCCGAGGGGACTCGTGTCCGTCTCGGCTTCCAGGCCGCTCCGGAGTATCCCGGCTACTACACCATCGATGAGGAAGGCAACTTCATCGTCGATTGGGACAAGCTGGGCAAGGGCAGCGAGCTGGGCGTTACCTTCACCATCGACAACACCGACCCCGAGGTCAATTCCATCTCGCGCGAGCTGCTCGGCGGCGAAAAGCTGCACGTTGTGGTGCAGGACAACCGCTATGTCGCAGGCGTCTTCCTTCTGAGCAAGGACGGCAAGATCGTCTATGACCGCAAGGCCGTCAACCAGACCGAGCTTGGCGTCGAAAGCACCGTAACCTTCGACTACAGCCAGCTTCCCGGCGACAGCTTCATGATTGCCGTGGCCGACTACGCAGGCAACGAGACCTATTATAATGTCACGATCGAAGGTCGTCCCGCTCGTCAGTTCACGGAGAAGTTCCGCGGTTATCAGTCGGGCAGAGGCTTTGTCGCCTTTGATACCGACGTCAACAAGGACGAGCTGCGTGCCTCCGAGAGCGCAAGCTCCGCGTCTCACCGCCTCGTCACCTATGCCGACGGCCGCGTCATTGCCGCGAACGGTAACGGCAGAATCGACATCTACTACGAAGAGGACAACTTCTCCAAGACTCTGACGCTGACCGACAAGGGCGGCAACAGCGCCATGCTCGATCTCTACTTCGATCCCGTCAGCGAGTCGCTCTATACGCGTCTCCTGCGCGTCGGCAGAGACTCCTCTCATGCCGGCTACTACGCCAAGATTGATATGGATACCGGCGACGTGACCCACAAGTACCTTTCCTTCTTCTGCGGCGACGAGAAAAACATCCGTGTCACCGGCATTGCCCACGTTGAAGGCGACCTGTACTACTGCATCGACAACTATAATAAGGTCTACTCCTTCCGCGGTATGGATCCCGGCGAAAACGAGCTGACGCTTATCGCCGAACCGACGCCCGGCAACACCAGTCTGAACAACATTCAGCCCTTCTACTATGATCACGAGGAAAAATGCCTCTGGTGGGTCAACCCCGTTAGCCGTGTGTTGGTCAAGATCGACCCCGTCACCGGCGAGACGGAAACCTTCGGCACGTTTACCATCTGCCCGACCGATCTCTGGATTCCCGATTACGACGCCTCCAAGGATCCCGGCCCGCACTGGTACGACCCGGTTGACCGTCTGGATTCGCTCACGCTCTCCGCGACGAAGCTTGAGCTGATGATCGGTGAATCCAAGGAGCTGACCTACACCTATAAGCCCTGGAATACCTCGAACAACGCGCTGAGCTGGACGAGTGACAACGAAGCCGTCGCCGTTGTAAGAAACGGCGTGATTACGGGCGTTGCGGAGGGTACGGCAAACATCACCGCAACCTCTCTGCTTGACCCGACCAAAACCGCAACCGTCGCCGTTAACGTCAGCCCTGTCGCGGTGGACACCTACGGTATCCTGCAGGATCCGACCGGTAAGGTTTCAATCTTCAACTGGAACTTTGCCGATTCCGCCGCGCCCGTGCTCGGAAACACGGTGGAAATCTCCGGTCTGAACTCCGCCGCACGCACCAGGGACGGCAAGCTCTACATCAACGCCGGAACAGCCATTTACAGCCTTGACCCCGCAACCGGCAATGTTACCCTCAACGGCGACAGCGGCCACGCCTATACCGACATGACCGCCTCCGTCACCTTCGCAAATACCATGTACGGCATCTCCGACTTCTACGGCCTGTACCTCTTCAACCCGGAAACCGGAGAAGTCCGAAGTGCATTCAACCTCTTGAGCTATGTCGGTACGCGCGGCGCAACCCGACTGATTGGTGTTGCTTACGGCGGCTATTTCGAGTATGAGGACGAGGATAACGAGGAGTATTATGACGGCGAGTTCTTCTTCCTGATGGATAACCTCGGCAACCTCTACAAGGTCAACATCTGGGAGCAGGAAGGCAAGCGCTATGTGCAGCTTGCCAGCGTATGGAAGGTCGAAGACCTCGCCATTCAGCCGCGGCATATCGGCGACGTAGACAACACCTCGCTTGTTTACAATGCCGGTACCGGCAGCATGACGCTCAGCACCTACAACGGCGGCGTAAGCGAAATGTATCTGCTGCGAAGCGCCGGCAATACATGGAGCGCCTTCCGTCTCGGTGCAACCGCCGATGAAACCCGCCCGATGGCCCTATTCTCTGCGGGCTTCAAGGCCGAAGCGCCGATGAGCCTGCCGAAATCCGACCCGGTTGTCTTCGAAACGCTCTCCGAGATCAGCGTCGAAGAATTCGAGGCTCTGAAGCTTGAGCGCAATACGGAGTATACGATTGATGAGGACGCCAAGACCGTAACCGTCACCGTCAATGCGCCGCGCGAGCTGACCAACGGTAAGCTCGTTCTGGACTACGACCGCGACGCGCTCACTTTGATCCGGGCCGAAGGCATCGCCACCCTGTTCTCGCAGAACGGCGACACGCTTGCCTTCGCAAGCAAGACCGGTATCGCCTCCGGCGAAACGCTCGTCACGCTCACCTTCTCCTACACGGATGAAGCGACCGCCGCAAAGCTCTGTCTGAATTTCACCGAGCTGAACGAGGCGCACGACGAGACGCACTTTGACCTGTTTGTTGACCTGCCCTACACCGAGGGCAACTGCCCGTCGAAGCGCTACACGGACTCCCTGCCCGCCTGGGCGCATGATGCCATTGACTTTGTGACCGCACGCGGCTACATGAACGGCATTGAAACCAACCTCTTCGGCGCATATCAGTCCGTGACCCGCGCGCAGGCCGTTACCGTGCTTTACCGCATCGCAGGCAGCCCCGCCGTTGAAGGCACAACCGCCTTCACCGACGTTGCCGAAGGCCAGTACTTCCACGACGCGGTCGTCTGGGCCTATGAAAACGGTATCGTTAAGGGTATGAGCGAAACGAGCTTTGCGCCGCAATCCGCTCTGACCCGTGAGCAGATGGTCACGCTTCTCTATCGCTTCGCCGCCTATATGGGCGCTGAAGTAGAAACCGAAGCCACGCTTGACGACTTTGCCGATGCGGCAAAGGTGCAGCCCTATGCTGTCGATGCGATGCTCTGGGCCGTTGAAAACGGCATCATCATCGGCAACGAATACGGTCTGCTGGATCCCTCCGGCTCCGCCAGCCGCGCACAGCTCGCCATCGTAATCGAGCGTCTGTGCAAGGGCGTACTCGAAGCCGACTAATTCGCAGTTCTCCTTCCTTTTCCGTCCCGCGCATCGGGTTTCTCCCTTCCCGGTGCGCGGGACATTTCAAAAAGATGCTTGACAAAGCATCGAGGATTCCGTTATAATGAACAAAGAAGTGAAACAAATCGGAGGAGCATCTATGGCATTTCGCGTGACGAAGGTTCCCTATCTTCTGCTGGAAACCGTAACGATGCTCTATCAGTATTACGAAGGTAAGTCGCCCGTCACCGCCGCCGGGCAGCGGCGCATTCCGGCCGATCCCGACGAGCGGCGGCGGGGTGAAGCCATTGACCGCATCATTCACACGATCTGCGGCGAGCTCGACCGTGACGACGCACAAATGCGCTACTATTTCGGGCGTGTTGAAACGGACAACGGCTTTGAGGATATTTTCCTTGCCCAGCTTATGACGTATTCGTTTATTACGCTTAAGCACCCGGATTTCCATGAGAACATCCGCGAAATTCACGAGCAGTGGGCTTACTTGCAGTCCGAGCACATTGGCATCGTTTCTCACGGAATTGCAGGGCTGGTCTTTGGGCGGCAGGCCGAGGGCGACCTGTTTGATCAGATCTCCTCGCTCCGGCTCCCGGCGGATTTTCGGCTGGAGCTATACCGGGTATTCCGAAACTTCGACGCCGAGCTGGACAAGCTCGCGACCCTCATTGAGCCCTTCGCACAACGTCTGGCACAGGCGTTTGCCGAAGAAGCCTGGTTATTTGACGAGCTGAACAACTATTGGATCTCGACCTTTTCTCAGCTCGACCCTCTTAATTTTCTCCGCCGTGCCGTCGGCGAAAACGTCGTTTTCGGCGCGGGCGAGGATACACTCGTCGCCATTTCCGTTATGGACTTCGACGAAATGATCTATGACATGGTGGCAAATTCCCTGTTTGATCTGCCCTGCAACTTTGTCTATATCGGCAGCCAGGTCAACGCCCGCAGCTCCGTGCGCAACCGCGGCGGCGATTTAGACAGCATCTGTGCGGCAATGAAGGCCCTCGGCGACCGTCGCCGGCTGGAACTGATCCAGCGGCTTGCACGCGGGCGCTCCTATTGCCATGAGCTTGCCGAGGCAATGGAGGTTGATCCCGGCAATCTCTCACGCAGTCTTTCGGTGCTCTATGACTGCGGCTTCCTGACCCAGCAGCGCGAGAACCTGCGATGTTATTACAGCGTGGATCAGGAGGCAGTACGCCGCTTCTTCCGGACAGCCGAGCTGCTGCTGCTTCCGCCGAAGCGCGGCGACGCCTGATCCCTTTCTATTGTACTCCTTTCATCTAAATATTTTCCGAGCGTGGGCGTACCGGGAATATCCCTCCCGGTGCGCCCACAAACCTTTGGACGGCTACCCGGAGTCCTGACAGCCAAATGCCAAACAGCCACAGCGGAAAAACGCTGTGGCTGTTCTTGTTTTTCTGTAGATTGTATGATACTATGAAACCAGAATCGGTCTGGCGCTTCTGAGCGCTGCAAGGCTTGTACGGGAGGGTCCTGTTCATGAAAACATAATGCATATGCAATTTCCGGCAGTCAATCACAAGAAGCCGGAGGGTATCGGACTTTTCATCGCTCTGCGGATCTCCAATACAGTCAAACGGCGTGACCGGGAAGGCCACGCCGTTTGCATATCCGCCCGCCCTGCAAGCAGGCGCAGGTTTGACTGTTTTCCTTACCGGGCTCTCTGCTCCTTCGCTCTGTCGTAGAGCCGCGCATAGCTCAGATAGCGCGTCGGCTCAATCCACCCTTCGTCCAGTGCCGTGCGCACGGCACAGTCCGGCTCCCGCAGATGAACGCAGTCGTGATAGCGGCATTTCCCCAGATACGGTGCAAAGTCCGGGAAGGCATACTGGAGGTTTTTCTCGATCACAAGATCCATCCGCTCCACGTCAAAGGAAGAAAAGCCGGGAGTATCGATAATACAGGTACCGTCCGGCAGATGAAACAGCTCTACATGGCGCGTAGTATGCCGTCCTCTGCCGAGCTTTTCCGAAACCTCACCCGTCCGCACGGAAAAGCCCATACAGTTCAGCAAGCTGCTCTTTCCGACGCCGGAATTTCCGGTAAAGGCAACCGTTTTCCCGGCAATGGCACGGTGCAGCGCCTCAATTCCCTCCCCTGTTACGGTACTGGTGGGAAATACGTCGTAGCCCGCATGCCGATAGATCGCCGTCAGGCGCGCGCCGTCAGCCAAGTCGATCTTGTTGATGCACAGCACTGCGGGGACCGAGCGGTCCCCGGCAATCGACAAGACGCGGTCGATGAGAAACGGATCCGTAACCGGGTTTGCCTGCGAGGCCAGCACAACCAGAATGTCTATATTGCTCACCGCGGGGCGGAGGAAGCTGTTCTTTCGCGGAGCAAGCTCCCAGACCGTACCGTGCTCGCCCAGAACCGTAAAATCCGCCCAGTCGCCCACAAGCGGTGTAAGGCCCTCTCTTCGAAACCGTCCGCAGGCGCGGCATTCCGTCAAAGCGCCGTCCTCCGTTCGGACATAATAGAAGCCGCTGAGCGCCTTTTCAATCCGGCCGTGGCGGGTCTGCATCATTGAACTCCGCCTCTGCGTGCGGGGCTTCTCGCAGGAGTCGTGGACTCACTGGGCAGGGTAGGCAGCTCCGGATCCGTGGGAGTCGGTGAAGGCGAAGGACCCTTTGAAATCTCCAGAACCACGATGGTGTCCTTTTCCACACGGGCATTCGGCGCTTCACTCTGGCTGACGACCTTACCCGCCTCGACCGTATCGCTGTAGACCTCGCTGATGGAGTAGCGCAGCCCTGCTTCTCGCAGCAGCGTGATCGCATTCATCATGTCGAAGCCGAGAACCTGCGGTACCTCGATTTTTCCGTCTCCGGTGCTGACATATACCGTCAGGCGCTGCGACTTACCCATCGTGCTGCCGGGAAGCGGATCGGTACGGGTAACGCAGCCGGCAGGCACATCCTCGCTCTGCTCCTCCAGGTATCTGACAATCAGATTCAAATTCTTAACCATCTCGTTGAGCAGTTCCTTGGCATTGTCAAGCGTCTCTCCCTTCAGATCCGGCAGCGTCGTCGGGCCGAGACTGACATAGATCAGCACACGCTGGCCGCGCGAAAGTTCCGAACCCGTTTCCGGTTCGGTACGCACAACGCTCCCGATGGGAACGGTATCGCTCCCCTCCTCAACCACACGGATCTGCAAGCCGTAATTCATAGCCGTGAGCTGCGCACGAGCGGCACTTTCCGTCTGTCCGACCAAATCGGGCATCTGATTCATCTGGCGACCCAGGCTGACCGTCAGCCGCACCGTGCGCGATTTTCCGCCGCGAACCTCTTCACCGGGCTGCGGCGACTGATCCATGATCTGCCCTTTTTCATAAATCTCGCTATATTCAAACGTCGCGCCGTCCACATCGATAATCAGTTCGGGGAAGGCCGAAGGATTGATCTCGGAAAGCTGTTTGCCAAGCAGATTCGGTACGATCACGTTTTTGCTGGAGCTTGTATTGTCGGAGGTGCTTGGAGTGTTGCCGTCGCTTGCGCGGAGCACCAGAACAACCGTTACCACTGTCGCCACAAGCAGTAGCGCGGCAACGATAATAACCCATGTGAGCACTCCCTTGCGCCTGTCGCTCTGTTCGCGGCGTTCACGCTCAACACGCGCAGCGCGGCGCTGCTCCGGCGTCAGTCCGTCCGGCGCGGCAGGCCGCTCCCCCGGCGACGTCTGCGGCACATGGACGACGGAAGCGCCGCCCTCGCCGTCAAAGGTGAAGGTGATGTCCGGATCCTTCCGGAATTCCTCCATATCGTGCAGCATCTCGGCTGCCGAGCCGTAACGGAGATCGACATTAGCGGTCATGGCGTGCAGTGTAATCTGCTCCAGACCGCGCGGGATTCCGTCAACAAAGCTGCTCGGCAGAGGCGCGCCGCCGCTGATATGCTGAATGGCGACGGACACGGGCGTTTCGCCGTCGTAGGGCGTGCGGCCGGTAAGCATCTCATACATCACAACGCCCAGAGAGTACAGGTCGCTTCGAGCATCCACCCGTGCGCCCTTTGCCTGCTCCGGGGAAATGTAGTGCACGGAACCGAGCGCTTCGCGCGTCAGCGTGTTCTGCGCCGAAACGATACGGGCGATCCCGAAATCGGCAACCTTGATGCTTCCGTCACGCAGAATCATGATGTTGTGCGGCTTGATATCGCGGTGAACGATGCCGCGGCTGTGCGCGTGCTCCAGCGCCTTGGCGATCTGAATGGAAAAATGCAATGTCTCTCGCCAGTTAAGGGCGCCCTTTTTCTCCAAATACTGCTTCAGCGTGATCCCCTCGATCAGCTCCATGACAATATAGTCAGCATCATCCGAACGGGAAACGTCGTAAACGCTGACAATATTCGGATGCGAAAGCATCGCAACCGCCTGCGATTCGGCGTGGAAGCGGCGGCGGAATTCCTGATCGCGCGAGAACTCATCCTTCAGGATCTTGACGGCAACCAAACGATTGAGCCGATGGCACAGCGCCTTGTAGACGACCGCCATTCCGCCGGTTCCTATTACCTCTAATATTTCATATCGATTGTCGAGCAGCTTACCTATGTAATTATCCATGGTAACTCCCTCCGTTTCTGGGGTATTGATCGGGGGCATACCCCGTTTTTTCTTTCATATTATGCCTCCAAAAGCACGGAGGTCACATTATCCGGCGCACCGCGGCGCTTGGCAATCTCCAGCAGCCGCCGGCAGCAGTCGCTGTGTGTCTCGCCATGAACCACCTCAAACAGGATCTCCTCGTCAGCCATTTGATTGGAAAGGCCGTCTGTGCAGAGCAACAGACAGTCGCCCTCGTTCAGCGGCAGGGTAAACACATCTGCAAGCACCTGCTTTGCCGTACCGACGGCACGGGTAATCAGGTTTTTGCGCGGGTGCGTCCGCGCCTCAGCAGCCGTCAATTCGCCACGCTGTACCATCAGCTCGACGACGGAGTGATCGGTCGTAACTCGCCGCAGGCCGTCAGCATTGATGAAGTAGGCGCGGCTGTCTCCGATATTCAGCACCCACGCCGTCCCTGCACCGACCAGTGCGGCAACCAGCGTTGTGCCCATGCCGGAAAACTCGTCGCTGAGCTGCGAATGCTCATAGACGGTTATGTTTGCCAGCGCGGCGGCGGTGCGGAGCATCTGCTCCGTTTCCTCCGGCGTACTTCGCGCACGAAACGAGCGCTTGACCTCCTCGGTAAAGACCTCGCAGGCAAGTGCGCTCGCCACATTCCCGGCTTTCGCGCCGCCCATACCGTCGCAAACGACGGCAAGCCAGACGTCGTCAAAGTGTTCAATGCGGTAAGCATCCTGATTTTGCGTCCGGACATTTCCGATGTCCGTCAGTCCCCAGGCCTTCATCGGTCTTTCCCCCTTTCGATCAGATTTTTTTCGCTTCAAACTCGCGCCGGAGCTGTCCGCAGGAAGCGTTGATATCGCTTCCCAGCGTGCGGCGAACGGTGGCAGGAATCCCCGCCGCCTCCAGCGTCTGTTGGAAGCGCCGCAGCACCTCCGGCAGGCTCGGCTTGAGCGGGCTTTCGGCGATGTTGTTCAATGGGATCAGGTTCACATGGGCGGCCAGACCATGCAGCCGCCGGATGAGAAGCTGCGCCATTTCCGGCGTGTCGTTTACGCCCCGGATCATGGCATATTCAAAGGAAATACGCCGACCGGTCCTGTCGTAGTAACGCCGACAGGCGTTGAGCAATGTCTCAACGGAATAGCGCCGATTGACCGGCATAAGGCGGCTGCGAACTTCGTCGTCCGGCGCATGCAAGGACACGGAAAGCGTCAACTGAAGGTCCTCCTGCGCCAGCCGATCGATGCGGTCGACCAACCCGCAGGTGGACAGGCTGATGTGCCGCATTCCGATGTTCATTCCCTCCGGGGAATTGACCAGTGTCAGAAAACGGCGTACATTGTCGTAGTTATCCAGCGGCTCGCCGATGCCCATCAGTACGATATTGCTGACAGGCAGGCCGGAATCCGCCTGCGTAAACAGCACCTGATCCAGCAGCTCCGACGGCTCCAACCGCCGCACCAGCCCGCCGCGCGTCGAGGCGCAGAAAGCACAGCCCATCGCGCAGCCGACCTCAGAGGAAATGCATACGCTGTTTCCGTGGTGATAGCGCATCAGCACGCTTTCGACACAGTTTCCGTCGCTCAGACGCCAAAGATATTTGACCGTTCCGTCCTTCTGCGAAACAAGCTTCCGCGCAACGGTCGGCGGCGTAAGCGCATAGTCCCGCGCCAGGCGTTCGCGCAATGCCTTGGACAGATTCGTCATCTCCGAGAAGCTTCGCACGCCGGAATGCAGCCAACGGTAGACCTGGCCGGCGCGAAATGCCGGTTCGCCGAGCGCGGCAAAATCCTCGCGCAGCTCGGAAAGCGTCATGGATTTGATATCCTTCATGCGTCTCTCCTGAATTTGCAAATAAAGAAGCCATCCGTCCCGTGGTCACAGGGCAGCAGTGTCGTCATGGCGCCGTTCGGAATGCCGGAGCCGGGCGGGAAATCCACCGTCTCCGGGCGGAATTCCGGGTGACGCCGCAAAAACTCCTGTGCAACCTCCTCGTTTTCGCGCCGCAGAATCGTGCAGGTGCTGTAGAGCAGCACGCCGCCGCGCTTGACATATGCGGACTGGCATTCCAGAATTGCAAGCTGCAATTCCGGCAGAGCCGCCGTCTGTGTCAGATCCTTGTAGCGGATATCCGGTTTTTTCCGGATCACTCCCAACCCGGAGCAAGGCACGTCCGCCAGAACGACGTCCATACGCTCACGCCATTGACCGACGGGGCGGCTTGCATCCTGAAGCTGTGTCCGGAGAATGCGCACACCGAGCCGCTGCGCCCCCGCCTCAATCAGGCTGAGCTTGTGTGGATGGATGTCGCAGGAAACCAGCTCGCCGCGATTTTTCATCGCAACAGCAGCCGCAAAGCTCTTTCCGCCGGGTGCGGCACAGCAATCCAACACACGCAGGCCGGGCACCAGCCCTGCCGAGAGCGCCGCCAGACGCGCCGCCGTATCCTGTACATAGAACAGTCCTTCACGGAAAGCGGTAAGCTGTTCCAGGCTTCCGGATGCCGAAATCGTCAGGCAGTCCGGCAGCCATGGATGCAATGTATATCGAACGCCCGCCGCATCCAGTGCGGCGCAGAGCGTCGGAGTATCGGTTTTTAAGGTATTGCATTGAATAACCGTCTCAGGCGCCTCATTGTGAGACAGAAGCAGCCGCGCGGTTTTTTCCGTACCATACTGCGCGGTCAGCAGCTCCACCAGCTCCTGCGGGTGACTGTAGCGGACCGCCGGGTCGTCGGGCGGCTTCAGCGGCAGCGCCCGCTGAACGGATCGCAGAACGCCGTTGACCAGTCTCGCCGCCTGCGGATTTGCCACACGCTTCGTCTGCTCCACTGCCTCACAGATTGCCGCCGAGGCCGGGATGCGATCCATAAAGCAGAGCTGGTACACACCAAGTCGCAGAACGTCACGCACGGCAGGGTGCAGGCGTCCATTGGTGAAGCCGTCGATCCACCAGTCCAGAAGCAGACGGTTTTGCAGCACGCCATAACACAGGCGACTGGCCAGCGCGGCCTCGCGCCGCTCCATACCGAACAGCGCCTGCTTGAGCGCGCCGTCGGACCATGCGCCCTCCTTGCGGCATGCGCTCAAGGCGAGCAGTGCCGCATCTCTTGCCGATTTTGCCATAGTATTACAGTGTAATCGGGTGGCCGCGGAAGTAATCCGCCGCCGCCATCTGTTTCCCGCCGTCTGCCTGGAGATGGGTCACGGTCACGACCTGTCCGTCGCCGCAGACAATCTCAAGGCCCTGCTTCGTCAATGCCAGAAGCGTTCCGGCGGGACGGTCGCTCGTCTTTCCGGCAAGGCGGACGCCATAGAGCTTAAAGCGTGTGCCGCCCAGCTCAGCCGTAGCCACCGGCCAGGGATCAAGTCCTCGCACCCGGTTGCAAATCTCCTGCGCCGGGCGCGAAAAATCCACAGGGCTGAGCGCCTTGGTCAGCATGGGCGCCAACGTCGCCTTTTCATGCTCCTGCGGCGTGCGCTTCGCCGTACCGCGCTCAACGGCGCGCAGGGTATCGCACAGCAGCCCGGCGCCGATCACAGCCAGCCGCGCCATAAGCTGTGCGGAATTCTCCTCCGGCTCAATGGGCGTCTCGCGGATCTCAATGATGTCGCCCGCATCCATCTCCGCCGCCATATACATGGCGGTCACGCCGGTGGATGCCATACCGTTGAGAATCGCCCACTGCACGGGGGCGGATCCGCGAAGCTGCGGCAATACGCTTGCATGAATATTGATGCAGCCGAGCGCGGGAATATCCAGCACCCGCTGCGGAAGGATCTTTCCGTAGGCAACAACGGCGATCACATCGGGCCGCAGCGCGCGAAGCTCGTCAACGGCCGCATCGTCGCGGAAACTCGTCGGCTGGAATACCGGCAGGCCGTTTGCCAGCGCAAGCTTCTTGACCTCGGACATTTCCAGCTTCATCCCGCGATTCTTTGGCATATCCGGCTTGGTATAAACGCCTGCAAGGTCAAACCCGGCCTCAATGAGCGCCTGAAGGCAGGTCGCCGCAATGGCAGGGGTTCCCATAAAAACAACTCTCACGCATTTTCCTCCTGCATGGCTTCGATTTCTTCCTCGGTCAGGCGATGATGCGCAAACTCCGTATACAGATGACCATCCAGATGATCAATCTCGTGGCAGAAGCAGCGCGCAATCAGTTCCTCACCTTCCGCTTCAAACCATTCGCCGTCCCGATCCTGCGCACGAACGCGCACGACGTTCGGCCTCTTGACCAGCCAGTATTCCCCCGGCACACTGAGGCAGCCCTCCATACCGTCCTGTTCGCCGCTCTCCTCCAGAATTTCCGGATTCACCAGCTCCAAGATCTCCTCCCCGGTGTCAACAACGACCACGCGGCGCAGGATTCCGATCTGCGGCGCGGCAAGGCCGACCCCGTTGGCGTCATAAAGCGTCTCCGCCATATCGTCAAGAAGCGTGTGCAGCTTTTCGTCAAACTGCGTCACGGGACGGCAGTGCTTGTGCAGCGCGGGATTTTCGGCAGTCAGGATCTTTCTCAGTGCCATACTGTTTCTCCTATTCTTCACTGTTTACGTCGACGAAAACGCCTACACCGGCATTCTGCCGATCCTTCAGAAACTCACGGATCAGGAACGCAACAAGCTGGCGCAGCGGCCGCGTGTTACGGCAGCTCAACGTCAATCGACATCGATAGTTGTAATTGATCCGCGCAATTTGCGCGGGGGCGGGGCCGAGCAAACGCGCCTGCTCGGCACGGTAATAGTCTGACGCAAGCTGCGCCCGAAGCGCGTCACGGAAGCGCCCGGCAGCCTGCCAGACAGCCTCCTCGATCCGGCCATGGAAGGTCAGGCGCAGCAGATCCGCATAAGGCGGACAGCCGCGCAGCTCACGCAGCGGAAGCTCGGCCCGGTAGAAGCCGTCATAATCCTGTGCGGCGGCAAGGCGGAGGACGGCGTTGTCCGGCGTCATGGTCTGCACGGCGGCACGACCGGGCAGCGCCCCGCGCCCCGCGCGGCCGATGACCTGCGTGATCATTGTGAAAGCCGTCTCCGCAGCGCGATAGCTTGGCACATAAAGGGCCATGTCCGCATCCAGCACGCCGACAAGCGTCACGTTTTCAAAATCCAGTCCCTTAGCGACCATCTGAGTGCCGAGCAGGATGGGAACACGTTCGTCGCGGAAGCGCGCAAGGATCTTTTCGTGCGGGTTTGTTGCCGAGACGGTGTCCGCATCCATGCGGAGCACCTGCGTGCCCGGCAAAAGCGTGTGGAGCTGTTGCTCCACCTTCTGCGTCCCGAAGCCGATCTGCTTCAGATGCCCGCCACAGGCGGGACAGCGATGCGGCAGTAGCTCGGAATGGCCGCAGTAATGGCACATCAGGCGCCCGTTCGCCTCGTGATAGGTCAGGTTGACCGTACAGGCGGGACACTGCGGCACATAGCCGCAATCCACACAGGCAATCATCCGGCTCGTACCGCGGCGGTTGAGAAACAGGATCGACTGCCTGCCCTGCACCAGATTCTCCCGCAGGGCCATAAGCAGCGGTTCGCTGATGGCGGTCGCGTTTCCCGATTTCAGCTCGCGCTTCATATCGACGATCTCAACCGGCGGCAGAGCCGCGGAATTATATCGTTTTTTCAGTGTATACAGGGAATACACACCGTTTTCGGCCCGGTACATTGTCTCCACGCAGGGAGTCGCCGAGCCGAGCAGCGCCAGCGCACCGACCTGCGCGGCGCGATAAATCGCCACCTCGCGGGCATGGTAACGCGGTGCGTTTTCGGATTGGTAGCTGTGCTCCTGCTCCTCATCAAGGATCAGCAACCCCAGCTCGCGCACCGGGGCAAATACCGCCGAGCGCGTGCCAAGCACGACGCGAGCCTCGCCGCTGCGAATGCGCTTCCAGGTATCATAACGCTGCGTCAGACGCAAGCTGCTGTGCAGAACGGCAACCTGCTCTCCGAAATGTGCCGCAAAAATTGCAAGAAGCTGCGGCGTCAGCGCTATTTCCGGGACAAGCACAATCGCCCCCTTGCCCATCGCCAGACAATCGGCAATGAGCTTAAGGTAAACGGAGGTCTTTCCGCTGCCGGTCACGCCATACAGCAGCGCAACCCCCGGCTTCGGCGTAAGCATCTGCTTATGCAGGCCACGGTAGGCTGCCTCCTGTTCGCCGTTCAGTGTCAGCTCACGCGGTGCAGGCGCATCTGCGGGCGGCTCCACGCGCAGGACCTCCTGCTCCGACAACGTCAGATAACCCAGTTTTTCCAGACGGTTGATCGTCTGCCCCGCGGCGCCGGTGAAATAGCACAACTCCTTGCAGGCACACCGTCCAACCGTAGCGAGGAGCTCCAATACGGCGCCCTGCAGCGGCGCGGTACGTTTTTTCGACGCCGCGTATTGCAGCGCCTCCTCGGGCGAGGCGGCAAGCGTCGCAATGCGTTCCGTCTTGTCTCCCAGGCGCCGCCGGTGCTCCGTCGTACATGACAGGAGCTTTTTTCGCACGAGTGAGCGCAGTGCGCTTTGCAGCGGCGCCTCGTCGAAGCTGCGGTGCAGCGCCTCATAATCCGCGGCGCCACCGAGCGCTTCTATGGTCTGCATAACGGAAGTCTGCACCGGTTGTCGCACGGTCTCCCGCCAGTTTTCCACACAGATTTCATAGCGCTCGCGTTCCCGAAACCAGACGCCTGCAGGCAGGATCGCCTTAATTGCCTCGTAAAATGTGCAGAAATAGCGCTCACGCAGAAACGCAGCCAGACGCAGCGCACGCTCGTCGAGCAGCGGCTCAGGGTCGAGACACTCGGCCACAGGCTTGAGCGAACCCTCTTCTCCCTCACCCAACGCCAGCACCACACCCTCACAGCGCTTATTGGAGCGGCCAAAGGGCACGGCCACGCGCTGGCCGGGCAGCAGCTTCAGATTCGGCGGCACGCGGTAGTCATACGGCTTGTCTATGGCATAGATTGCCGCACTGACGGCGATTTTTGCGATCACTTAGTCGTCGAGCTTTGCGACCAGCTTGCCTTCGGCGACCTCGCGGATGGCAAGCGTGACGGGCTTATCGGGAAGGTGCTCATGCAGTTCCTCGGCTTCGATGGAAATCTGGCGCGCGCGGCGCGCCACGACATTGACCATCAGATAACGGCTGTCGATGTGCTTAAGCAGCTCGGACATTGCAGGATAAAGCATATTACGGTTCCTCCTCAAACGGATTGGATTGGTATTGTGTTTTGCAAGCTTCGGCGGTGATAATGGCGCGCAGCCGCGCAGCCGCCTGAGCAACGGTATCGTTGCAGATCATGTACTGGTAGTGTTTCGCCATACGGCACTCCTCATGCGCGGCGGCAAGTCGCTTTTCGATGCTCTCCGGCGCGGTATCGCCGCGGCCGATCAGACGGCGCTCCAGCTCCTCAAACGAAGGCGGCAGGACAAACACGGAAATGGCATCCGGGCGGGCGCGCATTACCTGCATCGCGCCCTGCACCTCGATCTCCAGCACCACGCTGATGCCCTGCGCAAGCGCCGCATCCACCGGCTCGGCCGGCGTTCCGTAATAGTTGCCGGCATAAGCGGCGTATTCCAACAGCTTGCCGCGGGCGATCATCTCTTCAAAATGGGGCTTGTCCGTAAAGTAGTAATGTACGCCGTCCACCTCTCCCGGACGCACGGCGCGGGTTGTGGCCGACACGGAAAAGCGCAGCGTGGGATCGCCGCTCATGACATTACGCAAGACGGTTCCCTTGCCCACGCCGGACGGGCCGGAAACAATAATAATTCTACCCTGTTTCATTCGGTTTCCTCCTCCGGCCGCTCATCTTCCTCGTGCCCCGCAAGGCGGCGGGCAATGGCCTCCGGCGTTACGGCCGAGAGGATCACATGGTCGGTGTCCGTTACGAGCACCGCGCGGGTTTTGCGGCCAAAGCTCGCGTCGATGAGCATGGCGCGCTCCTTTGCCTCCTGCACAAGGCGCTTGATGGGCGCGGAATCGGGGCTGACGATCGTCAGTAGGCGGTCTGATGACACAAAGCTGCCAAAGCCGATATTGATCAGTTTCATACTCACTCGATGTTTTGCACCTGCTCACGCAGCTTTTCCAGTTCGTTTTTGATCTCAAGCACACAGCGTGTCTGTGTCACGTCGTTGCTTTTCGAGCCGATGGTGTTTGTCTCACGGAGCATTTCCGGCAGCAGGAAATCCAGCTTCTTGCCGACCGTTCCGCCTGCAGTAAGCAGCGAATCGAACTGCGCCAGATGGCTGCGCAGACGCACCGTTTCTTCATCGACGGCAATTTTATCGGCATAGATTGCCACCTCCGTCAGCAGACGGCTCTCATCAATGCTGCTTGCGTCCAGCAGCTCGCGGACCTTTGTTTCCAGACGTCCGCGGTATTCACGCAGACGCTCCGGGCCGCAGGCCTCGATCTTCGAGACGCTGTGCTCAATCTTTGCGGCGCGGCTGCGAAGGTCGGCCTCCATAGCTGCGCCCTCGGTCGCGCGCATTGCCGTAAACGCATCCAGCGCCTTCTCCACGACGCCAAGCAGCTCGGCAGTCTGTTTTTCCTCGTCCTGCTCCGGTTTTTCCACCGTCAGAAGCTCCGGCAGTCGTGCCAGAGACATCACAGTCACATCGTCACGCAGAGAATACTCCTCCGCCATCGCACGCAGCGCCTGCAAATAGCCCTCCAGCAGCGGACGGTTCAGCGAAATCTTCGCAGGCTCCTCGTCCGTGCCGCCGATGCCGATAAACACATCGACCTTACCGCGCGAAACGCGCTTTTTCACAGCAGAGCGAACCGCCTCCTCCGCATACGACAGGGCGCGCGGGAGACGGATATTCAGATCCAGAAAGCGATTGTTGACCGAGCGTAGCTCTACGGAGATTTCTTTTCCGCCGAAGCACTCGACCGCCCGGCCGTAGCCGGTCATACTGTAAATCATTTGTTCCTCCTATCGGCAGCAGTTGCACAGGCAGTTCATGCACATCAGCGAGCTGCACAGGCCGCAAAGCTCGTCGCCCGTGTCGCCGCTCTGCTGCGTTCGATATGTGTATGCACCGCGCCCGCTTACGGAATTGAGCGCCGCGCGGTATTCCATATTGTTCGGGTCCATATTGACGGCAATGCGGAAATTCTGTGCCGCCTCGTCGAGCCAGCCGCGCCGCTGCGCAATCGCACCGCGCAGAAAATACCACTCGGCATTGTGGTTGGCGATTCCGTCGAGCTTGGACTCGGCCGCATCCAGATTCCCGGTCTGAATCAGGCGGCGAATCTCGTTATAGATCGCGCTGCCGGAATAGCTCTGCTGCCCGGAATACCCCGGCTGTCCGGTATAGCTCTGCGAGCCCGACTGCGCACCCCCCTTGGTCAGCGCGTCATAGGCCTCGTTGATCTCCTTCATCTTTTCCTGCGCCAGATCCGCAAGCGGATTATTGGCGTAGTTGTCGGGATGATATTTCCGCGCCAGCTCGCGGTAAGCCTTTTTGATCTCCTCGTCGGACGCGCCGTGCGGCACGCCGAGCACTTCATAGGGGTCCTTCATTGCCTGCTCCTTTTGTTCCGTTTGCGAAAGGTGCCCGCCGCAACACTGTGCAGCGCCGCGGGCAATCCGAGATAGACGATATTGTGGACGATCGGATCCGCCGCCGCTGCGGGCAGCAGCTCCAGCGCGGAAGCCGCCAGAGAGATCGACGCTTCGATCGAATCGATCAGCGCGGCGCGGTCTCCGGCGCTCAGCGTGCCGTCCGTAAGCGTATAACGATAGCGCAGAGGGTTATATACGTCATGCTTCACATCCTTGGGCAAGTCATCCAGCGCATCGACTAGGTACAGGTAACGCCCGATGTGGTATAGGAGCATTTCCGTAGCGCGGCGTTCCGATTCCGGGCAGCCCTCCGCAAATCCGCGCAGAAGCGCGGCAAAGGTGTCTGCCGCACGGTCAAGGCTCGCGCATTTCGCGCGCTCCAGCGCGTGCAGCGCGCTCAGCTTTTCACCGAGCAGCCGATCAATCTCCGGCAGATGCGCGGCGGCACGGCGGTAGCTCCGCCGATACAGCAGCAGCGCCAGACGTGCATCAACACGAAAACGCCCGTCTTCGCAGGCATCGCGCAGCTTCCAGCAGCTCAAAAGTACACTCAGTTCTGCCGCATAGCGCAACGCATCGTTTTCGTTGACACAGGTTTTTTTACAGCCGAAACGCGCCGGGCAGCGGCAGCGGCCGAAGCTCTCCTCCCGCCCCGCGTTCCGCAGGAAATAGAGGAACACCATGTCGTAATTGACCAGAAACCGCGCAGAAAAGCCAAAGCTCTCCTTCAGACTGCGGCACAGGCCGCAATAGGCGGCTGCATAGCGTGAACGCTGCGCTTCGTCGAGTCTGTCCCTGCGCGGAAGCACATAGCCGAACATCTACGGCTCGTCCACGTCCTGCGGATCAACCGCAACGACGGGAAATTCATACGGCCCGCCCCAGACGCCGGCAGTATTATCCTCCGGTAAGCGGACATCCACCGTGACCGTGTTGGTCAGCGGATTCAGATCTCGCGCAAGATCCGCCGTCACAACCAGATCCTCCGCCTTCAGCTTCTGGATCATCTCCGATTTGCCGCGGATGCTCACGATAATAACCGCTCCCTCGGGCAGTCCGAGCTCCGTCATCGTATCGAGCCGCAGAACCGACTCGGCGGGAATTTCAAACTGATGGATCACAATGCCCGAGAGTACGGCCAGGGTAGTGGTGCTCTGCGGATCATTCCGCACGGTCACATCATCGGGCAGAAGCTTTTCAAGCCCGTCGGCATCCGGTGTGGCCAGAGTGCCGCCGTTGAAGGTTGCAAGATCAATCCTGCCGACATACAGCACGCTGTCCAGCTTGGCAAGCGCCTCCGGCGTTCCCGTAACCGTTATCGAAGGCAGACTGCTGGTAAATTTTACGTCCGCAGCCGTCACGCCGCAGCCATCCGTGATCCGATAAGCAAGCTGAAGCTGCTTGGAATGGTAGACCGGGAGCGTAACGTGTACCGCATCCGCAGAAATGGTGCAGTAGCTGCTCAGAGTCAGCGCATTTCCGTCCTGATCCGTGTAGTAGATAGGAAATTCGCTGTCGATCTTCTCGGAAATGCCCGTCTGCGACAGGCGCACGACAGCCTGTTCGATCCGGTCGACCTCGGTCGCCGGTCCGCGCACGGTAACGCTCCGGAGATCAAGCGAAAGCTGGCTCAGGTCCGTCCAATAGCCGTTGGCAGTCGTCACGTCAAACAGTACGCTGATATCCATATCCGTCAGCTCGCGCACCTGCGAAACAGGGACGGTGACGGTCGTGTCGCTGCGCTCCTCAACGGAGATGTCCCCGGCGGCAACAGTCGGCGGATACTCCAGCGTCCAGCTCAGGACGGTGTCCCCCGCCTCCGTCACGCGGCCAAGGTTTGCCACCGCCACAACCGTATCCTTGTTCAGCTCCTTCAGATCGGAGCGCCGGCCGCGCAGCTTTACGCTCACGCGAAGATCCTCTCCGCCGGTCAGCATCAGGCCGCGCGCGGTAAGGATGTCGGTACCGTCCAGACGGACACGGACATTGCTGATGGTCTTTGTATCATCTGGATTGACGACGGTCACGGCATAAAACCACAGGCAGATCGAGCAAAACAGCGCAATGCCGAATGCGAGGAGCTTATGCTTCTGCATCATGATCTTCGTCCTCCTTTTTCAAGCTGCCGACCTTGCGGCGCAGAAGTGTCAGGGGATTGCGCGTCTGCGTCTCCTGCTCGGGCGCAAGCTCATTGCGCAGAAGCTTCTCCAATGTCGATGCAGTCAGGTAACGTTTTAGCATTCCGCCGATCGCGACGGAGATGGTGCCCGTCTCCTCCGAAACAATCACGACCACCGCATCGGAAACCTCGCTCATACCGATGCCGGCGCGGTGACGTGTACCGAGATCGCTGCTGACGGTATGATCCTCCGTCAGCGGCAGTACGCAGCCGGCTGCAGCAATACGGTCGTTGCGGATGATCACCGCACCGTCGTGCAGGGCGGCCTTCGTAAAGAAAATATTACGCAGCAGCTCTGAGGAGACCACGGCATCGATCACCGTGCCGGATTTCTGATACTCCGTCAGAGACGTCGTACGTTCAAAAACAATCAGAACGCCCGTGCGTTCCTTTGCCATGGTGGCGCAGGCATTGACCGTCTGAGAAATCACACGGTCAATGTCGCGCTGCTCCTCTTTCACGGTCAGAATCTCACGCAGGCTCTTGCCTCCGAGCCTTTCCAGCATCCGGCGCAGCTCCGGCTGAAACATGATAACCAGCGCGATCAGGCCGATTTCCAACACCTTATCGAGCAGATAGTTCATCAGGTACATATTCAGCGCTTCGGTCAGCACGGTCAGAACAAGGATAAAGACAATGCTCTTGGCAATGCGCGCCGCACCGGTGGACTGGATCGCCAGAAGGATCTTGTAGAGTATGAACGCAACAACCAGAATGTCCACGACGTCCATGAACTTCAGTTCCGGCAGCATCAGCGCAAGATCCCGGAAATATTTTATGATGGCTTCCATAGGCAATACTCCGCTTATCCTTTTTATTCAACTGATTATAGCCGATTTTGCGGACAATAGCAAGAGGGTTCCGCCGGTTTTCTCCCGAAATTCAAAATAGTTTCATGCAAAAGTCCGCCGCACGCAGGATTTCCTCCTCCGTATTGAACGGCGACACGCTCAGACGCACGGTGCCGGTTTCAAAGCTGCCGCCGCTCTGATGCGCCAGCGGCGCGCAGTGCAGCCCGGCTCGCACCGCAACCCCCTGCGCAGCCAGACGCTCGGCCGCGGCCTCACAGTCTCCGTCCGGCGGGATAAAGGACAGCACGCCGCTCTGCTCCGCGCCGGAAAACAGGCGCAGCCCTTCAATGCGCGACAGCTCACGCCGCGCCACGCCGACAAGCCTGCGCTCATGCGCCAGGATCGCTCCCGGCTTCTGCCGCCGCAGATAACGCAGTCCCGCCGCCAGTCCGGCAATTCCGGGAACATTATGCGTCCCCGCCTCCAGCCGGTCCGGCAAAAAGTCCGGCATCTCCTGTTCGGCGGAGTTGCTGCCCGTCCCGCCGTAAATAAGCGCCTCCGCCCCCGCCGCGCAGAGCAGCAGACCCGTTCCCTGCGGGCCGAGCAGTCCCTTGTGCCCCGGCATGGCAAAAAAGCGCGCGCCCGTCCGGCGAAGCGACAGCGGCAGATGCCCTGCCGACTGGGAGCAGTCAACGATCAGCGGCACGCCTGCGCTGCGGCAGCGCTCCGCAATCTCGCGCAGCGGCAGAATATAACCGTAGACATTGGAAACATGGGTAAAAATAGCCGCATCGGCAGGTGTTTGCAGGGCCTGCTCCAGCTCCAGGAGCAGGCCCTGCGGGTCAAACAGCCTGCGCCCGACCACGCAGAGCCGTGCATTGCGTGCATAAAGCGGACGCGTAACCGCATTATGCTCAAAGCCCGATATGATCACCCGACCGCCCGGCGATACGAGCGACTTTACGGCAATATTCAGGCCATGGGTCGCGTTCATTGTAAAAACGACCTGCTCCGGCGAACAGTCAAAGTATTCCGCCACCTGGACGCGGCAGTCAAACACGGTCTGCGCCGCCTCGGACGCCTGCCGATAGCCGCCGCGGCCGACACTGCTGCACGAGCGCAGTGCGCGCAGCATCGCCCGGCTGACTTCCGGCGGTTTTTGAAAGCCGGTCGCAGCGCTGTCCAGATAAATCATTGCGCCACCTCCGCCCATGACCCATCCGATTCGCGACGGAACACCCGGCTGAAGCCGTAGTCCTCCCTGCGCAGCAATGCCAGACAGTCGGCAAGCTCGCCGCGCCGGACACGCAGACTGTAGCCGCAGCCCTTGGCCGACAGCACGCGCGGCGTGCGCACCAGCTCGGTATGAATCCACGCACGGTCGAGCCTCCGCAGAGCGTTCATCGCGGCGGTAACGGAGCGAAAAGTAACATAGTATTCCTGCATAGAGCACCCCTCCCACTCCATCGTATGCCGTTCGCCGCAAGAGGTGCCGGACTTCGACAGGCATACCTTTTCCGCAACTTAATACAAACTTAATTTCTTTTCCGTTATAATCTTAATAATTATAGGGTATGATTGAGGCAGCAAGAGCGATAGAATCATCTTTTTCATTTTCTCCTCTCATCATACGAAGATGCCGGGCAGGACCCGCTTCTTGCCCGGCAATCAAAAGGACTCCTTTCTTGTTTCATTTTTTGATTCCTTTCTATTCTGTTTCGACGGCGAAAAGCCGCCCTACGGGGCGGCTTTTCGCCGTTATTTCGGCCAGCCGAACGGAGGCCGCAAGTGATCAGGCATTTGCAGACAATCCACGGCAGCGCGAAAGGCGCCGCCGTGTCAACGCAGAAAATCAGTAGGCAACGCCCCAGAGGATCATTTTCGTCGCCGGCCTGCCGCAGCAGGCGCAGGTATCGCCGAGGTGTTCCTGACGGAAGGGAATACAGCGGGAGGTCATACCGGCCTGCTCCTTCATCCGAAGCTCGCAGGCTTCGTCGCCGCACCACATGGTTTTGATGAAGCCGCCCTTCTCCTGCTGGAGCCGCTTTGCCTCATCGATGGAGTCGGCAGGGTAAATATGCTCCTGAAGATTCTTGAGTGCGCGGGAATATAGCCCGTCATGGACGGCCTGAAGCCGCTCGGCGGCGGCAGACTCAACATCCTCCAGCGAGACGAAGTTCTTTTCGCCGTTATCACGGCGAACCATGCAGCACTGCCCCTGCTCGATATCCTTCGGACCGATTTCCACGCGAACAGGGACACCCTTCATTTCATACTGCGCGCACTTCCAGCCGAGAGAGTTGTCGGACTCGTCGAGCCTGACACGGTAGCCGGCAGCGGCAAGACGGTCGCACAGAGCACGGGCGGCATCAAGAACGCCGGGCTTATGCATGGCAACGGGGACGACGACGAGCTGAACGGGAGCGATCTTCGGGGGCAGAACGAGACCGCTGTTGTCGCCGTGAGCCATAATGACCGCGCCGATCATGCGTGTGGTAGAGCCCCAGGAGGTCTGGAAGGGATACTGCTGCTTGTTGTCGCGGCCCGTAAAGGTCACGTTGTAGGCTCTGGAGAATTTATCGCCGAAATAATGGCTGGTGGCTCCCTGGAGCGCCTTGTGATCCTTCATAAGGCACTCGACGGTATAGGTCGCCTCCGCGCCGGCGAACTTTTCCTTCTCGGTCTTTTGACCGGGAACGACGGGAATCGCGAGGACGTTTTCAAAAAAGTCCGCATAGCATTTGAGCTGCTGCTCCGTCTCGTGAACGGCCTCCTCCGCCGTTTCGTGAATGGTATGACCCTCCTGCCACCAGAACTCCCGGCTGCGGAGGAACGGGCGGGTCGTTTTTTCCCAACGGATGACGGAGCACCACTGATTGTAGAGCATCGGCAGCTCGCGGTAGGTCTGCAAAACCCTCGACCAGTGATCGCAGAACATCGTCTCCGAGGTCGGGCGGAAAGCAAGGCGCTCTTCGAGCTTTTCGCTGCCTCCCATCGTGACCCACGCGACCTCGGGTGCGAAGCCGTTGACCAGCTCGCCCTCCTTCTTCAGCAGGCTCTCCGGGATCAGAACCGGCATCGCCACGTTTTCATGGCCGGTCTTCTTAAACTCTGCGTCCATGATATGCTGGATATTTTCCCAGATTGCGTAGCCGTAGGGCCGCAGGATCGTGAAGCCCTTGACCGAAGCGTACTCAACCAGCTCAGCCTTGCGGCAGATGTCGGTGTACCATTGGGCAAAATCGACCTCCATATCGGTGATCTGCTCCACCTTTTTCTCTTTTGCCATACTCTCTGCATCCTTTCATTTTTGTAGATGTTATCAGCTTATTATAGCACGGCTGTCAAGTCCTCGCATAGAATGGTCTGCAAAGGAGGGGATGCTCTTATGGTAACACTCTGCCTCGACCCCGCAACCTTCGGCTTCTACCGCCGCATCGCAGCGCAAACGGGCCGCCCGGTCGAGCAGGTGCTCGCCGACGCCCTGTTTAAGCTCGCAGGCGAGCTGGCGCTGGAGGCGCTGAAAAATAATACCTCGCAGGAATTGTAATTATTCAGAATATATGATATAGTTGTGACGATCTGAACCAAGAGGGGGGGAATGCCGGATGAAATCCATCCGCGACGTTTACAAAACCGGTAAAGGACCGTCCAGCTCGCATACCATGGGGCCGGAGCGTGCGGCAAGGCTGTTTCTGGCGCGATATCCGCAGGCCGACCGTTTTGTTGTCAGGCTTTATGAGTCGCTGAGCAAGACCGGCCGCGGCCACGGTACCGACCGCGTGCTCTACGAAGTGCTCGGCAAGAGCCGCACGACCGTGCAGTTCTGCGACTTCAGCGCCGAGCCCCTGCCGCATCCGAATACGATGGACCTTTTTGCCTATCAGGATGACGAGCAAATCGGTCAGATGCGCGTCCTGTCCGTCGGCGGCGGCGATATTGAGATCGTCGGAGAGCCCGCCGGCACGGAAAACGAGGTCTACCCCGAAAACTCGTTTGCCGAAATCGCGCAATTCTGTGCGTGGCGTTATATTTCTCTCAGCGAATACGTCGAGCTGAATGAAGGCCCGGAAATCTGGGACTTCCTCGCGGAGGTCTGGCGCAGCATGAAGCGCTCGGTCTATATCGGTCTGCACACGGAGGGCATTCTGCCCGGCGGGCTGAACGTCGAACGCAAAGCCAAGCGTCTGTTTGAGCAGGAAACGCCGGACGAAATTCCGCAGCTCCGTGAGCTGCGCATCGTCTGCGCCTATGCCTTCGCCGTCGCGGAGGAGAATGCGGCAAACGGCACCGTTGTCACCGCACCAACCTGCGGCTCCTGCGGCGTGCTTCCGTCGGTGCTGCTGTATATGCAGGAGCGTTATTCCTTCCCCGACGAGCGCGTGTACCAGGCTTTGGCCGTAGCGGGACTGATCGGTTCGCTTGTCAAGCGGAACGCATCGATTTCCGGTGCGGAGTGCGGCTGTCAGGCAGAGATCGGTACGGCCTGCTCCATGGCAGCCGCCGCGCTGTGTACGCTCACCGGCGTGTCCATCGCGCAAACGGAATATGCCGCAGAGATCGCAATGGAGCACCAGCTCGGCCTGACCTGCGACCCCATTTGCGGACTGGTGCAGATCCCCTGCATCGAGCGCAATGCCATTGCCGCCAAGCGGGCAATGGACGCCTTTAACCTCGCCGGTCTTCTGGTCGGCTCGCGAAACATCAGCTTCGATATGGTTGTGCGCACCATGAAGGAAACCGGTCAGCACATGAACGAAAGCTACCGCGAAACCTCCGAAGGCGGCCTTGCGCGGCTGTATAACAGGCGGATGTACGACTGATTCCCACCTTGACAAGCGGCAAATCCCATGCTACAATAGTCGTAAGAGTGAGAGAAGGAGGGAATCAGATGCTGAAACGGCTTCACTGTCAGAGGAATAGCGGTTTGACCCCCCCCCCGCATTTATTTGCTTAAACAGCTGTATTTCAGAGACCGTCAACGGGTGAATTATGCCCGTTGACGGTCTTTTTTGCGTTTTAACGATCAGAAAGGAGGGGTAGGGATGCGCGCCATCAGCATTGTTATGTGTCTTTTATACGTTGTCTGCGGACTGTTTACGCTGCGTTTTCTGAAAAAGCACCGTCTGCACGTCGCCTATGTACTGTACTTTGCGCTGTTCCTCGTGCTGCTGGCCTATCTGCCGTATCTGACGGGCAGCCGTCTGATGCTGCGTTTCCTTTCGAATTTCCTGCATGAGCAGGCGCTCGGCATTCTGGAAGCCACGCTGCTGGAGCCCTTGAGCGTCGCTATCCCCTGCTTTACCTTCTCCTTTATCATTGCGATATTTGTTTCGCTTCTTCTCTGCATCGCCGTGGCGCTGTTGGCGCTCACGGTCTACCGCTATGTTGCGCGGAAGCTGCGCAAGCTGTTTGCTCCGCAGACTGTCAGGAAGAAGCTATACCTGCTCTCTCCGGCTGCGCCGATCCCCCCTGAACGCGCAGCTCGATATATATTCTGTCGATATAACTGTTGATATTTCCTTTTAAAAGCTCATATGGAGCAGTATGTCATTGCGAGGGTGGCTTTGCCGCCCGTGGCAATCTCGTGTACGGTTTCGCGCACACATCCTGCTGCTCCTCCCCCAACCTGCGCCCATTGGCGCGAATGATGAAATTTAAAAGGAGAAATATCATGTTAAAATTGAATAAGAAGGGCTTCACGATCGTCGAACTGGTGATTGTGATCGTGATCGTCGCCATTCTGGCGGCGGTGCTGATCCCGACCTTCGTCGGGCTGATCCGCGCGGCAAATACGTCCGCAGACATTCAGCTCGTAACGAACCTGAACAAGGCTCTGGCCATGCAGGAAGCGCTGGACGGCAAGAACGCGACGATGCAGAACGCGCTGGACGACGCGCTTGCCAACGGCTACGATATGCCCAAGCTGACGCCCACCTCCGAGGGAAACGACATCGTCTGGAACCAGGAGGACGACCGCTTTGCTCTCGTGACCAAGGTCGAAGAAGGCGGCCTGAAGGTCATCTATGACCGCGAAAACAAGGACGGCAAGACGGTAGCCCCCGCCGACGTCTACAAGTTCTGGAAGATTTATGACGAAGAGACCGGCTTCCCCACCAAACAGACCTACTCCATCTACTGGGGCGGCGCAAAGGCGCCTGAGAGTTTCAGCGGAAATGTCAGTGTCGGCTTCGACGCGGGTAAGTGCAGCGAGATTACGAGTGTAACATATACCCCCACTAATTCATCTAAAGATGCTGTTCGAATCAGGACAGTCGCAGGAAATCTAACCGTTGCCGCCCCGGAAGATACCGTGTCATTCTATGGTTACGCCGATGAAGTACATATCGTGAAAACGGCGCAAAACTCTTTCCATGTCCATGGTGATATCGCCCTCCTGCGAGTCGGTCATGGCAGAGTTGTTCTTGAAAGTGATTCAAACGTCAGCAATCTGCATTTTGTTGCAACCGGTGGAAAATTTGATGATATTACCCTTGATTTAACTAACGCACAGCAAATCCCCGCGCTTTCCCGTGACAATGTTACAGGAAGCAATGTTCTCATTTACAAGAGCGTTTCCGGCGCAACGGAAACGGACATCAAAACGGATTCCGCAAATTCCCCTGATGTCAAAAATGAATCCGAACTGAACGCCGCAAAAGAAAAAGCAAAAGAAGAACATATGAGCAATGTGCTACGTGAGGAGAACAAGGCATATGTATGCCGTGTTGGAAACCAAGGCTATTTGACATTTGAAGAAGCAGTCGCAGCGGCACAGGTGCAGGGCAATCCGACGATCACTCTACTTTCCGATATTACAATTGATCACAAAATTACGATTGGCGGATATAAAGAGAACAATAAAGATTTGTACCGCGTCATCAGCACAATCGAAGGAACAAAGAACAAGAATGCAGCGGATGCAAAGAATCGGTATTATACAATCACTGTCACCGGAAACGGTAAGCTTGTGTGGAACTACGGAGAAAGCACAATTGATATCCCCATCGTAATCAACGCCAATCTTGTTGATAAAACAATTTCGAAGAACGGTTTCAATATCGCGTCTTTTAATGATATGGGCACCATAAACGGATTTGTTGATTGCGCAAAGATTAT
Organism: uncultured Oscillospiraceae bacterium; assembly: GCA_934645175.1. Taxonomy (GTDB): domain Bacteria; phylum Bacillota; class Clostridia; order Oscillospirales; family Oscillospiraceae; genus JAZOXB01. The sequence continues at coordinate 23,017 of CAKUDE010000012.1, read as the reverse complement.
TGCTGGTACTTTCAGCGGTTTCACTTTTTATGGTGGCGTTAACGCCTCCGAAAAAGTATGGTGCGGGACATACTACTGCGATGTCACCGCAGGCAAAACCAATTACGCTAAATTCTATGGCCGGACAACGGTAACTGAAATCAAGGGCGGTCAATACTACGATAAAGTGATCTGCACTAACAAAATAAAAGCTGGTCAATTCTACAACATCACAGATATTACCAAATTGAACATCGCGGAAGACTATCTGCCATTCTTTATAGGTAAAAATGAATATGAGATTGCGTCAAAATCCGGTCTTTACGCAACCCTGACTCGCAGCGGCAAAGAAACATTATATTTTAACAATCATAGTCGCATTAATATCGTTGGAATGATCGCAGGAGATATTATTACGATACACCGTGACAATAATTCAACAACGGTTGTCACCCTCGTCGATGGTGCAAAAATCAAGGTCGCCGACGGAGTTGTGTTTGATGTAACGTCATATTTCAAAGCGTGTGATGACAATCATGAAATCAAGCTCGTTGACGAATATTATCAGAATGTCCAAAAGGGCAGCAACTGATTTCCTCTGCTTTGAAGTACACGTTGTCAAATAGCATGGTGAATCCCCCCGCGGGGCGGCATTGCCGCCCCGCGCTTTTTTGCGCTGCTATACGGTGGAAAGGCTCCCCTTGTGGCAAGGGGAGCCTTTGGGTGCGGCGCTTGAGATTGCCACGGCCACTGGCGTGGCCTCGCAATGACAGTTGGTGCATATGTCATTGCGAGGAGCGAAGCGACGCGGCAATCTAATGTAGGGGGCACACGAGATTGCCACGGGCGGCAAAGCCGCCCTCGCAATGACACAACCGCCGCGGCGGCAAATGCAAAGCGCCCGGCTTTGCCGGGCGCCCGCGCAGGGATATGAAGCTATTTTTAAGAAGAGTTGGTGAGTTAAGCGTTCTCCACAGGCGTCCACTTGCCGGTGCTGACGGTAAACTGATATGTGCCATAGGTGTAAACACCTTCTGTATACTTGCCCTGGAACTTTCCGGCAACCTGCTTGTAGTAGGTTATGTTCTCAGCGGCATTTCCCGTAGCAGCCGTTGCTGCACCTTCATTAATTGTATAATAGCCGTCAGCCGAAGTGCCAGCAGTCAGCGTCACCTTAACAAAGTAGGCATCCTCACTGTCCAGCTTTGCACTGGTAGTCCCTTCGGCAGGAATATTCGCGTAATCACCTTCAGCAAGAATCAGGTCGGCGGTCATGGCATTCTTGGCATCGGACAGTGCGGCGGAGTCCTTCGCCTTGTCAATCACATTGCTGAACGTCGGAATCAGCACGGCGGCGAGGATCGCAATGACTGCGATGACGATGACGAGCTCTACGATGGTAAAGCCCTTTTTGCGAGTTTTCTTCATTTCGGAACTCTCCTTTGGTAGAATATGTATTTCACCGGCGGCGCCGGAGAAACCCTGCGTTATGCCGTTCAGCGTTTGTAAACCTACTATAGCACAGAAAATGACTTGTGTCAATAGTCATTTTCTGTGTGTGGCAAGGTTTATTCGGTGCGCCGCCCGTGGTAGAATAAAGAAAAACGGGAGGGTGAGCGCATGAGGGCGGAATACAAGAGCTATTATGAAGCGCTGGGGCTGAACATCGCGCTCTACCGCAAAAAGCGCAAGCTCACCCAGCTCCAGCTGGCCGAGCTGGTCGAGATCGACCGCAGCCATGTTTCCGCCATCGAGCTGGGCAACATCGGCGTCAGCCTGGACGTCCTGTTCCGTATCTGCACGGTGCTCTGCGTTGCGCCGCGCGAACTGTTTGACTTTCGATAAAAACCGCCTGAGCGCTGCTCGGACGGTTTTTCATTTCCGCCGTGCGCTTGCCATCGGCGTCTGTTTGTGCTATATTATACAAAGACAATATAAAACGGAGGATCCGATGATGCAATTTTCCGAAGCGATCACCCGGCGGGTCGAGGACGCCTTTGCACGCAATATGGCGCTCTACCCCGCGCAGCGCGAGGAGGTCCTGCACTACTGCGCCGCGCTGGCCGCCGACCGCCGCACCTGCCTGAAATTTCTCTATTCCTGCATCCATGTGAATGATCTGGTAAGCTACCCCGTTTCGCTGTTTGACGGCTATGTCCGCGCAAGCCTCGCCGCCTACGAAGCGGTCGATTATGCAAAAACCGTCCCCGAGGAGCTGTTTCTGACCTTTGTCCTCCCCGCGCGGATCAACAACGAAAATCTCGACGGCAGCCGCGCAAGGCTGATGCAGGAGCTCCTGCCCCGCATCGACGGCAAGACCATGGCGGAAGCGGCGCTGGAGGTCAACTACTGGTGCTATGAACACGGAACCTACATTCCCACGGACGACCGCACCGTCTGCCCGGACACCTTCTGCAAGGCTGCCCTGGGGCGCTGCGGCGAAGAATCCGTCTTTCTCGTCAGCGCGCTGCGTGCCGTCGGTTTGCCTGCACGGCAGGTCTATGTGCCCCGTTGGTCGCACTGCGACGACAATCACGCCTGGGTCGAGGTCTGGGCGGACGGCGCATGGTATTACCTCGGCGCGTGTGAGCCGGAGCCTGTCCTGAATAAGGGCTGGTTTACCGCCGCCGCATCGCGGGCAATGCTCGTGGCTGCGCGCAGCGACGGCTGCCTGCTGGACAAGGGCGTCACGGCGCAGATGCCGCTGCGTGCGTTGGTCAACGCTACCGGAACCTACGGCGAGTGTGCCGAGCTGAATGTTCTCGTTACAAAACACGGCGCGCCCGTCGAGGGCGCGGAGGTACTGTTCCAGCTTGTGAACTACAGCGAGCTGTTCTCCGTCCACAGCGCGAAAACCGACGAAGCCGGCCGCACCTCTCTGATGCTCGGCCGGGGCGATGTGATGGTGCAGGTCTGGCACGACGGCGTTTTTATGACGCAAAAGGCCGACCTGCGCGAAACGACCGCGCTGCATTTCCGGCTGGAGGAGGGCTCGGCCGTCGAGGCGCTGGACGGACAGGGGGAAGCCTTCGACCTGACCCCGCCGCAGGAGCGCCCGCTGCCCGAGCAGTCTGCGGCGGAGCTGGCGGCACACGAAGCGCGCCTGCGCCGCTGCGAACGTGTCCGACGCGCCTATACGCGGAGCTTTGCCGATGCTCCGGACGTACTTTCCGCTGCCTGCGGAAACGAGGCGGAGCTTTCCGCTTTCCTTGCCACGCCGGAGTTTGACGACGCGCAGAAAGCCGAGCTGCTCTCGTCCCTGCGTCCGAAGGACCTGCTCGACGCCACCTGCGAAATGCTCCGCGACTGCCTCGCCGCAGCGCTTCCCTACCGGGGACGTTTTGACGGCGAAATCTATCGAAACGACATTCTCTGTCCCCGCGTCTCCGACGAAATGCTCGTTCCGCAGCGCAGCGCGATCCGCGCAATGTTCCCGCAGGGCTTCGCCTCCGGCCGCGAGGTACTGGATACGCTGCATGAATGGCTTACGCTCATGCCGGAATACGGAATGCGCAACTTCTACGCCACCGCCGTAGGCAGCCTGCGCTGCGGCATGACCTCTCCGCGCTCCTTCGGCGTGGTATTTGCCACGGTCTGCCGCTGCTTCGGCATTCCCGCACGGCGCAACGCCCTGACGGGAGAAGTCGAATGGCTGGAAGACGACCGCTGGCTATCCATTGAAACCTCCGCCCCCGGCGAAACGCCGCAGACCTTCCGGCTGACGCTTCATACCGAATCTCCTCTGCATTATGAGGAGCAGTTCACCGTCGGCCGCTTTGAGGGCGACCGCTTCGTGAGTCTCGGGTTAGGCGACTACACGCTTGACGGCACGGACACGCTGGAGCTTCCTGCGGGAATATACCGCATAATGACAAACACCCGTCAGATCGACGGCACCGCCAGCGCATGGATGCATTATGTAAATCTCTCTTGCGACCGCGTGGTCACGCTGCAATGTCAGCCAGACAAAACACGCTCCGCGCTGCACGCCGTCGCAACGGACTTCCTGCCGGACGGCAGCGCAAAGCGCTGGCTCGCACAATCGGCAGGGGTAAAGCGCGTGCTGCTTTGGGCGGAGCCGGGCAAGGAGCCGACGGAGCATCTGCTTCAGGAGCTGCTTGCCGTAAGGGATGCCTGCCGCGACTGCCGCGCCGGCATTCTGCTCGCGCCGGGCGCCGACGCCAACAATGCAACGCTTCAGACCGTACTGCGCGAACCGTGGGCGGAGCTTCTGGAAAGTGATGCAACTGCGCTGCCTGCGCTGCGCCGCGCACTGAGCGTCGGCGATGAACGCCTGCCCTTTGCGGCGGCGATCAGTGCCAAGGGCACAGGGCTGTTTGCCTTCGCCAACTACAACATCCGCACCGCGCAGCGGCTTTTGAGCATTCTGCGCATCGCCGAGGAGGACGACCGATGAAACACTACCCCGACATTCCCACACCTCGCATCGCCATTGATCCGCCGGTTTATTTCTGTCCGCGCGCCAAAGGCAAGCTGACGCTTGACGGCGATATTCGCAAGGATTTTTGGCAGGAGGTTCCCTTCACGGAGGATTTCGTCGATATTTCCGGCCGCGACTTCCCGACGCCGCGCTTTCGCACCCGTGCGAAGCTCTGCTGGGACGACGAAAACCTCTACATTGCGGCTCTGTTGGAAGGCAACGAAATCTGGGCCAATCTGACCGAGCGCGACTGCGTCATTTATTTGGACAACGATTTTGAAGTCTTTCTGGATCCCAGCTCCACAACACACGACTATCTGGAGCTGGAAATGAATGCCCGCAACACGCAGTGGGACCTGATGCTCACCCGACCGTATCGTGACGGCGGCCGCTCCGTAAGCTGCTGGGACATCAAGGGGGTAAGGACCGCCGTGCATATTGAGGGGAAGCTCAATGAGCCTGCCGCGGATAACCGCTTCTGGTCGGTGGAAATCATCCTGCCCTTCCGGCCGCTGATGGAAACCTACAGCCGTGAGTTGAATCCACCCGAGCTTCCGCGCTGCTATCCGCCGCGCCACGCACCGCGCGCCGGGGAATTCTGGCGGATGAACTTTTCGCGCGTCCATTGGACGACTGACGTAATCGACGGAAAATACGTCAAGCGAACAGGCGAAAACGGCGAGCCTCTGCCGGAGGACAACTGGGTCTGGGCTCCGACCGGTCTGATTGACATTCACTGCCCCGAATTCTGGAGCTTCGTCTTTTTCACCGAGGACGGCAAGCCGCTGCCCGTCCCCGAAAACGAGCAGCGAAAGCTGGCGCTGCGCCGTCTGTACTACGCCGAATATGCCTATCTGCGAGAACACGGTCGCTTCACGGCAGACCCTGCTGCGCTTGGTATTGCGTTGCCCGACTTCCCCGTCGAAATCGAAATCACCTCCCGCCTGTTTGAGCTTTCCTGCCCCGCCGAGGGAGGCGGGCTGGTCTGCCTGCGCAGTGACGGTTACACTTATCTGACACGCGAGGTCGCCTGTCCTTAAAAAAGCAGCAAAATGTCCGCCGTTTGACAAATAGGCGGGCATTTTGTTATCTTACGGATCCATTCAATTTGCTCTGCTGCTTTCCCGAAATTGTGTGCACTTTGCACATAGCGAAGAAAACCAGGTACGGATTATAATAGATAGGGTATAGGGAGGCAGCGCCCCACCGCCTTTTCGCTGGGAATCTGTGGTTTTCGACAGAATTTCACGAATATTCACAAAGCCCACATGCCGATATGCTATGATATTGGCATGGGACGGCTGTCAACCGGTGTGCCGTTTCCCGATTTGACTCGGACGGAGGCGCCCATGGAGCTGAGCTTGGAATCGATTTGCCGCGCGCTGGATATGCAGAGCGCACATATCATTGCATCGAATGATTTTTCCGCCCGTCAGGCGCACCTTCGCGCGCCGGCTCTTTGGGCCAAAGACGAACCGATGCATGAGGAGCTGTGCTATGTGTTGCCTGCCGCACAGCTTGGCGAGGGCTTTCGTTGCCCGCCGCGCAGTAGTTTGATCGTTGTCGGTCAGACGGATGACACGTTGCTGCGGTCGCTCGGAGTTGACGCGCTCGTGCTGGAAACGGCGTCAAAGCGTCCCCCATTTAATGCGATCTTTAACCGTATTTCCCAGCTTTTCGTAAGCTACCAAAACTGGGCGCAGCGGCTGAGCGAGACGCTGGCAAAGCCCCCCTCGCTTCAGGAGATCATAGCGCTGGGCGAAGATTTCTTCGGCAATCCCGTGCTGGTCTTTGACCGCAACTTCTGTCTCCTGAGCAAGTGCGATTTCCCGGTCGGCATCGAATGGGCGCTACACCCGCGCACACAGGAGCGGATGCTCCCGCCGGAGATCATCGAATTGATCCGTGCGCGCTCCTCGCGTGGTGAATTTGGCCGCAGCTTTCTCATCAGCGAGGAATACCTGCCGCATAACGTGCGCTTTCTGCACTTTAATCGCAGCAATACCATTTTCACCGTCGCCGTACCGGAGCTGACCGCTCCGCTGCGCACTCTGACGGACGATGCACTGCAATACCTGGCTCACGGTATTCACAACATTCTGAGCAAGTCAAACTTCCATTCCGGACACAATCTGCGATTTGAGGAGTTTGTCAAGAAGCTGCTGTCAAACGAACAGATCGAACAGGCGGTTGTGGAGCAGTATCTGCTTTCCATGCGCTGGCTCAATAATGAGCACTACCTTTGCGCCGCCTTTGAAATCAACCGATGGGATCGGGCCAGCTCGGTATATCACAGCGTGTGTACGGACATTGAGAGCCGTTTTTCCCAAAGCTTTGCTTTCCTGCACGACGACCACATCATCGCACTGTTCAATCTGGACAAATCTCCGCTTCCGCGTGAAACGCTTGTACAGCGATTGACGCTGTTTCTCCGCGAGCATCTGCTTCGCGTCGGCATCAGCTACGTTTTCTTCGATTTCAGTACCGTCGTTTCCTACTATAAGCAGGCTGCCGCGGCCCTGGAGATGGGGCATCTGTATGCACCGGATCTCTGGTGCTACAAGTTTGAGGACTATGTCCTGCCCTATTTCATGCACTATGGCACCAGCCGGATCAATGGCCGCCATCTTTGTCATCCCGGCCTTGTGAGGCTGTACCAATACGACAGAGCGAACGGCACCGAGCTGCTTGCCACGCTTCAGGAATATCTGACCAGCGGTCTGAACGCGACGGCAACCGCCAAGCAGCTCTTCATCCACCGCAACACATTTTACCAGCGGCTGGAAAAAATTGACCAGCTCATCGGTGCGGATCTGAGCGACCCGAACGTGCGGCTGTTCATGCTGATGTCCTATTCCTTTGTGGATTTACTGCGGCTCAAACCCGTTGAAGAAATACTTGCAAAGCAAAGCACCCACAATCCCGCAGAATAATCATCCTTTATACAGAATCAGGAGGCTTTTTTATGATTATCATCGGTGAAAAAATTAACGGCTCCATTCCCGCCGTAGCGGACGCCATTGCCAGACGCGATGCGGAATTCATCAAGCAGCGCGCCATCGCCCAGACGAACGCCGGCGCCACTTTCCTTGACTGCTGCGCCTCCGTGCCGGAGGCCGAAGAGGTGGAAACGCTGCACTGGATGATCGACTGTATCCAGTCCGTCAGCGATCTGCCCATTTCCGTCGACAGCCCCAGCGTAAAGGTTCTGACCGAAGCCTACAAGTTCTGCAATAAGCCCGGCCTGTTCAACTCCGTCTCCGGTGAGGGCAACAAGCTGGACGTCATTTTCCCCATCATGGCGCAGAACCCCGGTTGGCAGGTCATTGCTCTGCTCAGCGACGACACCGGCATCCCCAAGAATGCCGCCGACCGTCTGAAGGTCTTTGACAAGATCATGGCTAAGGCAAAAGAATACGGCATCGCACCGAACCGCATCCATATCGATCCGCTGGTTGAAATGCTCTGCACCTCAGAAAACGGCATCGAGACGAATACGGAAGTCATTTCCACCGTCCGTGCCAAGTACCCCACCATCCACATCACCGCAGCGGTGAGTAACATCTCCTTTAATCTGCCCGTGCGCAAGCTGCTGAATCTCGGCTTCACCGTGCTGGCAATGAACGCCGGTCTCGACAGCGCCATCCTCGATCCGACCAACCGCGACATGATCGGGCTCATTTATGCCACCGAGGCGCTGCTCGGCCAGGACGACTACTGCATGGAATATATCGGCGCTTACCGCGAGGGCATCTTCGGGCCGGTTAAGAATTGACCGAACCCCTTTCAGGATTACACATTACACATAAGTCACTACGCATAGCACTTGGGAATCTGCGGCGGGCTTCCGGAAATTTCCGCCGTTTGAACACACATAAGGAGGAAAAACAAATGTCTAAATTACAGGAACTGGCAACCGCCGTTGCGAACGGCAAATCCAAGCTTGTGCCCGGTCTGGTGCAGGAGTGCCTCGATGAGGGCGTCGCCCCCATCGACATTCTGAACAAGGGCATGATCGACGCCATGGGCGAGGTTGGCGAAAAGTTCAAGCGCAACGAGATCTTCGTTCCCGAAATGCTTGTCGCAGCCCGCGCCATGAAGAAGGGCGTTGAAACCCTCAAGCCCCATCTCGGCGGCGAAAACAGCGGCAAGATCGGCAAGATGGTCATGGGCACCGTGTACGGCGATCTGCACGACATCGGCAAGAACCTCGTCGTCATGATGATCGAATCCACCGGCTACGAGGTCGTTGACCTCGGCATTGACGTGCCCGTTCAGAAGTTCGTCGAAGCCGCCGAGGACCCCGAGGTCTCCGTCGTCGGCGTCAGCGCCCTGCTGACCACCACCATGCCCGCCATGCGTGAGATCGTTGCCGCGCTCAATAAGAGCCCGCGCCGTAAGGATTTCAAGATCATGGTCGGCGGCGCACCCATTTCGCAGGAATTCTGTGACGAAATCGGTGCGGACATCTATACCACCGACGCCGCCTCCGCAAGCCAGGCCGCCAAGGCTTTGGCCATGGAGCGTATGGCGCGCGAGGACTAACCCACAAGCATCCATGAGCCCGGGGTTTTTTACCTTTCTTCCCCGGCTCAGCTCCACAACGGCGCGGCGGCGGTCTTAGCCTCACCGCCGCCGCGTCAACGATACAGGCACGGGCTTTCCGCCCGTGCATTTGTTTTCAGGAGGTCTTATGATCCATATTCGTCTGGAGGAACACGGCGGCTTCGACGCCCCGGAGGGCCTTGATCTGCTTCAGGCGCTGACGCAGGCAGGGTTCTTTCTCGATGCTCCCTGCGGCGGACAGGGAAAATGCGGCAAGTGCCGCGTGCTGGTGAACGGTGAGCCGCAGCTTGCCTGCCGCTACACATTGACCGGAGATATCACCGTACGGCTGCCGCAGGCGCAGGACTATCATATTCTTGCAGCAGATGCTGCGCCTCTCCCCTGCGACGGCACAAACCGCTATGTGCTCGCCTTTGACATCGGAACAACGACCGTCGTGGCCGCTCTGATGGACGGACACACGGGGGTTCAGCTCGCACAGGCGAGCTGTCTGAATCCGCAGGCACAGTTCGGTGCGGACGTCATTTCGCGCATTCAGTATGCACTGGAGCAGGACAAAGACGCGCTTACCGACTGCATCCGCTCTGCGCTCTGCGCGCTGACCGTCGAAACGGCGCAAAAAGCCGGTATCGACAGCACGGAGGTCACGCTTGTCTGTGCGGTCGGCAACACGGCCATGCACCACCTGCTTCTGGGGCTGGACGTCCGGCCGCTCGTCACGCCGCCCTATATGCCCGCGTACCGCGAAGCAACGGAGCGGCACGGCTGCCCATGGCTTCCCGTTTCGCCGGAAGCCACGCTGCGTGTGCTGCCGAATATTGCGGGCTTTGTCGGTGCAGACACCGTCGGCTGTCTCGTCGCAACGCGGTTCGACACGCTTCGCGAACTGACGCTGCTGATCGACATCGGCACGAACGGCGAAATGGTGCTCGGAGACGGCACGCACCGCATCGCCTGCTCCACCGCCGCCGGGCCCGCCTTTGAAGGCGCGAAGATCTCCTGCGGAATGCGCGGCGCAGCCGGCGCGATCGACCATGCGTGGGTGGAAAACGGCGCACTGCATCTGCATGTACTGCAGGACATTCCCGCCGTCGGCATCTGCGGCTCCGGTCTGCTTGACCTGATTGCCGCACTGCTGGAGTTGGGAGTGCTTGACCCTTCCGGCCGTCTTTCCGGCGGCGAATACCGTCTGCCCGGAACCAAGCTGACACTGACGCAACAAGATGTGCGCGAGGTGCAGCTCGCCAAGGCCGCCGTCCGCGCCGGCATCGAGCTGCTTTGCAGCCAATTACGCATAAAAACGGACGATATCCGGCGTGTCTGCCTTGCCGGCGCTTTCGGAAACTATCTGAATCCCGTCTCCGCCTGCCGCATCGGAATGATCCCGCCGGAGCTTCTGCCAAAGATCGTCGGCATCGGCAATGCCGCGGGCGACGGCGCCAGGCGCTGCGCGCTCAGCCGCACGGAATTTGAGCGCAGTAAAACGCTTGCCGCACAGACGGAATTTCTGGAGCTTGCATCGCGACCGGATTTTCAGGATCGCTTCGTAGATGCACTCAGCTTTGAGGAGGATGAAGAATGAACCCGGAAGAAATGCTGACGCTCGCAAAGGAGCTTGGATTTTCACATGCCGGTCCGCTCGACCCGGCGACCATTGAGCTGAAGGACGAAGTTCGCGCCATGTGCAACGGAAATTCCTGCGGACGCTACGGCAAATGCTGGAGCTGCCCGCCCGCCTGCGGAACGCTTGACGAATGTCGCGAGCATTTGAAGGGCTTTGCACACGGGATCCTGGTGCAAACGACGGGACAGTTAGAGGACAGCTTCGACATTGAGGGCATTGAAGAGGCACAGAAGCAACATAAAGAACATTTCGACGCCATGCACAAGCTGCTCGAGCCGCGCCTCGCGCGCCTTCTGGCGCTGGGCGCCGGTTCCTGTACCCGCTGCAAACTCTGCACCTATCCGGATGCACCCTGCCGTTTCCCGCGTCTGATGGTCTCATCCATGGAGGCTTACGGGATGCTCGTGCTGGAAGTCTGCCAAAAAAACGACCTGCCCTATTACTACGGGCCGAACACCATTACCTATACCGGCTGCTTCCTGTTTGACTAAGCAATCGCCGTCCGCGCCCGATCTACAGAAAATACCCTCCGATGCCGGATCGAAAGCCGCACCGGGGGGTATTGCTACATAACTGCCGGAGCGTCGCACCTCCGGAGGCGCGGCCGTTTTTATGCGCGCGACCTCAGTTTTCCATCTGTTTGCCGAGAAAGCCTGCAACCGTTTGGGCAAGCTTCTGTTCCGATTCGCTCAGCGCGGGATCATTTTCATTCATCAGCAGCATGACGCAGCCCATCAGATCCCCCTCGGCAATGATCGGCGCGGCCACTCCGAGATGATAGCGCTCCACGGTCTCCGCCACGCGCAGGCGCGCGTCGCCGGAGCGGTAGCGATAACTCTTGCGCTGCTCCATGAGCTGCTCCAGCTCGGTGGAATTCCGCTTCTCCAGCAGCTCCCGCTTGGGTGCGCCGGCAACGGCAATGATGCTGTCGCGGTCACAAACGGCTGCAATATGGCCGGTGTTCTTCCCGATGGAATCGCAAAGCTGCGCCGCAAATTCCTGCAGATCCCCTACCGGGGAATACTTCTTGAAGATGACTTCTCCGTCCCGCTCCGTAAATATCTCCAACGGCTCGCCCTCTCTGATAACATTGACACGGAAAACCTTGTCCTCCCGGTTTTTGGAGGACTGAACCAGCATATCTTCGATATTTTCCGTGCCTTGGTTAAAATTTGCAGCATCCTCCGTTTCCGCAGGGAGAGCTCCGCAGCGCAGCAGTGTGTCGATATCGGATTTCAGCTTAATCTCCAAGTGATCTTCAAAGACGAGAATTTTATCAATCAGCAGCTCCAGGTCATTCCGTTCCAGCTTGTCCTTTCCCAGAATGTCGCGGAATACGTCAATGGCGGTTTGGGCCACACGATTGACCCGAATGATGGTGTTGCGCTTATCAGACAGCAGGTCGATCTGGTGGTTGAGGCCGTCGATCTTCTTTTGCAGGTCTGCTTCCATCTCGTCGTAAAGCGCCTCGATGGCGGTTTCCTGATCGGGCTTTTTCATAATCTCCCGGATACGCTGGCGCTTCGTAACCTTCAGCTCCTCGGTAAGATCGGCCAGCACCGCCGCCAGATGATCGGCAGACTGCTCCGTTTCCACCACCTGCTCGGTCTCCCGCTTCAGCTCCTCGTTGAGCTGCTTCAGCATGGCGGCAGAGCTGTCCGCCAGCTTCCGCACATAGCTTTTCAGCAGTTCATCCAGCCGGTCAACGCGAATATGATGGCTGGTGCAGCCCTTGAGGCCGCGCCGGTGATAGGTGCCGCAGGTATAGGCGGGAGCCAGGTCGCTGCGGCTCATGGCAAACATGGGACCTCCGCAGTCGCCGCACTGCAAAAAGCCGGAGTACACATTATCGTTGATCTTCACGCCGCGATAGTTGTTGCAGCTACGCTTTTCACGCAGAGCGATGGTGACGGCGAAGGTGCGGTAATCGATGACGGCCTGATGGTGGTTTTCGATGACGATGTGCTCATCGTCATTACGTTTGATCTCCTTACCATTGATCTTGGCGCGGGTATACTTGCCCTGCCGGAGCGTGCCGATATAGAAATCGTTGTCCAGAATACCCTGCACCGTGGCGATGGCCCATGCGTTTTTTGCTTCCCGTTTCGTTTTCTTGCCCGCCGCTTCCTTGCGCATCCGCTCGGACATACGCGGCGTGGGAATGCCCTGATCGGTGAGGTAGTTGGCGATTTTCTGATAGCCCCAACCGGCGTTGCCGTAGAGGTCAAAAATCTTTCGGACTGTCTCGGCTTCCGTCGGGATGATTTCAAAGCGCTTATCTTCGGTCACAAGATAACCGTAGGGCGCGGCACAGATCCACTCGCCGTCGTTCTGCCGCCGCTTAATGACATTGCGCACCTTGCGGGAGGTGTCCGTGACAGGCATTTCGTTTACAAGAAACTGGAATTGGATTTTCAGCCAATCGTTATCGTTGGGGAAGTCCACTCCGTCGCCAATGGAAACGATCCGGACGCCTGCGTCGCGCAGGTCCTCCAGCTCCACGAGCCCACGGCTGTTACGGCGGGAGAATCGGGAAAAGTCCTTGATGATAAGAATGTCATATTTGTGGCTCATCAGCCCCCGGCGCATCTCCTGGTACCTTTCGCGCTGCTCAAATGTGTAGCCGGAGCGGTCGCGGTCTTCAAAAAATGTCAGCGTACTGCCGGGGAAGTGAGTTTTCACATAGTCCTCAATGATGGCCTTCTGGTTCTCGATCGAGATGTTCTTCTGATCCTGCTCATCATCCACGGAAATGCGGGCATAGCCCGCGATGTCAAAGCGTTCGATCAATGCAGCTCATCGCCTTTCAGATATTTTTCTGTCTCCCGGTCAGACTCGGAGACACACGCCGCATCCTGCCTTTTGCGGGACTCGTCGTAAACCGCGCCGACCTTGCCGATACGTGTTCGTGGCAGAATTTCGCCGCGATCCGTAATTCCATTTTCCATTTATACGCTCCTTCATCTCTGCCATAGAGCACACGGGCACGTGGCTCCTTGTTGTCTTAACTTCTGATTTTATATTCAGATAACATTGTATACGATCTTTTTGAAATTTTCAAGAGGAAAAGAAAAACAGGCAGATAGGATCTCTCCCTTCCGCCCAACGCTCAGCACTCCATACCAATTTCCCGCCGTTTTTTCGCCTGCTGCACAGCCTTTTCCGCGCTGCGTCGTCGGTTAAACAGCAGCAGATCGCGCGTATTCTCATAAAGGTCACCCTTGCCGGACTCAAACACGGCAACCATGTATTTTTTCGTCTTATATTTTGCGTAAATCTCCTTCAGCCCCTCCCGCAGAATGGGGTCATTTTTTTCTGCATTCGTCAGCCAGATTTCAACAAGCTTCTTATCGTCCCTGACGTTCATCTCCAAATAGAACCGCCCTCCTTCAATACCCTTAGTTTCCTCATCTTTCCTGCTGCTTATGCGCGGACGCCTGCTTTAGCGCCCGCAAAATTCCCGGAGACAGGACAAACACGATGAAATTCACGTAAAACAGGAACAACTCGACGGTCTCGACTTCCTGCGGTTTGAAATAACAAGTACGAACAACTGATAAGAGGAATGAATTACCCGCTGCTTGAGCTGTACTCATACAAACGGTTCCGAGCTGATGCCGCTGTTCTGCGAGCCGGACGAGGTGATGACCCCCTGCTGCACAGAAAACAGGCGCCGGCTAGCGGCGGAGAATGCTGCGACTATTTCATCAACAGAGAAGCCCGTATCGGCCAATGGCTGATACGGGCTTCTTCTCTTCGTGTTTTTAGACTGCGTTGCTTCAAACCCTCCACCCTGCAGCCTGCTTACGCTCAACCACAAATCGGCGATAGAGTCCGTCCACGGCAACCAGCTCGTCATGCGTCCCCTGCTGAACGATCTCGCCGTGATCGACAACGAAAATCCGATCGGCATTCCGTACCGTTTTGAGCCGGTGGGCGATCATGATGACCGTCTTATTGTGCGTCAGCTCGGAAACGGCTTCCATCAGTTCCCTTTCGTTTTCCGGATCGACATTCGCCGTCGCCTCGTCGAGAATGATGATAGGTGCGTCCTTCATAATGGCCCGTGCGATGGAAATGCGCTGGCGTTCGCCGCCGGAAAGTGTCGCGCCGCCCTCGCCGATGACGGTGTCAAAGCCGTCCGGCATAGCCATGATGAAGTCGTAGCAGCGTGCTTTCTTTGCAGCGGCTTTCACCTCTTCAAGCGTGGCATCCGGCTTGCCGAAGCGGATATTATTTGCTATCGTGTCAGAGAACAGATAGGTTCTCTGGAACACAAAGGAAAAGTTGCGGATCAGGCTGTCATAGCTGTATTCTCTTACATCATGTCCGCCGAGACTCACACTGCCGCCCTGCACATCCCAGAACCGCGCCATCAGATTGCAGAGCGTGGTTTTGCCGGAGCCGGACGGACCGACGATGGCGACGGTGGTCTTCTCCGGAATAGTCAGGGATACGTCATGCAAAATGGGCTTGCTGTCGTAGGAGAAATCCACATGAGACAGAACAATGTCCTCCCGCTCCGGTGTCAGCTCCTCGCCGTCAATATCCATTGGTTCTACACTCAGGATGGAATTGGCTTTGTCCACGCCGATGTCGATGGAGCGGAACAGGGAGGAAAAGCTTCCGGCACTGTCGAGCTGCTCAAAGAGAATGAAGGAGCAGATCATCATCAGCAGACAGTTCGTCAGTTCCATCGTGCCGCCGAAACAGAAAACGATGGCGGCAGCGCAGACGGCGACGCCCGTCAGTTTATTAACGATGAACTGCGCCAGCATATAAAGAACCGACGGAAGCTCCATGGCAAACGACGCCTTGCGCGCCTCCTCCACAGCACCGTGCACCTGCGTTGCAGAGTCGTGAGTCAGATCGAAATTCTTGACCTCGGCAATGCCCTGCACATATTCCAACACCTTGGATACAAGCCGTTCGTCGGCATTGAATTTCCGCTGCGCCAACGCCTGCTCTGCGCGCTGCATGGCGGCATTGACGGCAAAGAACACGATCAGTCCTGCAAGGGTAATGAGCCCCATACGCCAGTCAAACAGGAACATCATGACCGCAATGATGCCGGAGGTCAGGAAACCGCGTGTCGTGACCATCACGACGCGGGTCGCCACATTCGCCATATTCTCCATGGTGTTTGTGGTTACGCTTGCCACCTCGCCAAGGCTGTTGTCATTGAACCAGCCCATGGGCAAATAGCGCAGATGCTCGGCGATCTCGATACGCTTGTTCGCGCAGGCGCGATACCCCGCCCTGGTCTGGAGCATGGTAGACTTCATATTGATGACGATGGTAATGACCAACGAGATCACGATAACGCCGAGGCTTACCCAGAGGGTCGTCATGGTGACATTCTTTTTCAGCAGCGCCCGAATGACAACGGCGGCGGCGGGAATGCGCATGGCGGAGCAGATTGCGCTGATAACCCCGAGCCAGATGGACGCAACAAACATTTTTCGGTTTTCCCTGCCGCAGAAGGCAAAGAATTTTTTCAGAGTCTTAAACATTATGCCACCTCCCCATCGTCCTTTACGCTGATATGGGCATCCCACATAGTTTTATACAACGGGCAGGAGGCAAGAAGCTCCGCCTGCGTGCCGGTAGCCTCGATCTGCCCCTGATTGACAACGATAATCTGATCGGCGTCTGCAATGGTGGAAAGCCGGTGTGCGATGACCAGCAGCGTCTTGCCCTGCACCAGATGCGCAAGGGCGGACTGAATGACCGCTTCGTTTTCCGGGTCGGTATACGAGGTCGCCTCGTCCAAAATGACAACAGGCGCATCCTTCAACATGGCGCGTGCAATAGAGATGCGCTGCCGCTCACCGCCGGAAAGATGCCCGCCGGAAGCGCCGCATATCGTCTGATAGCCGTTTTCCAGCCCCAAGATAAACTCGTGGCAGCCGCATTTCTTCGCTGCGGCAACGACCTCATCGTCACTTGCGTCTTTATTGCCCATGCGGATGTTGTCCATAACGGAGAGGTCAAAAAGGTAGTTGTCCTGCGACACATAGGCGATGCGGTCCGTGCAGTTCTTGAGCGGCAGGGTGCGAATGTCCACGCCGCCGAGCTCAATCGCACCGTCCTTTACATCCCAAAGGGAGGCGATCAGGCGGGCAATCGTGGATTTGCCGCTGCCGGAGGGGCCGACAAGGGCATTGACCGTGCCGGGCTCAATGCGTAAGCTGACGCCGTGCAGCACTTCTTTGTCATGGTAGGCAAAGCGGACGTTCTTCAATTCAATGGAGTTATCGGCCGGCAGTTTTTCCGCTTTTTCCGGGCGCTGCATATCCTCGCCGGAAAGCACATTCGCCACCTCGCCGACGATGGTCGTTACCTGCGCGATGTCGTCGGTGTAGGAAAAAGCGGTAATCAGCGGCTGCATGACGCCGAAGGACAGGACAATGACCGTGAGGAAGGTCTCCGCAGACAGCGTGCCGTGCTTATAAAGCAGGCAGCCTACCGGTAGGATGCCGAGAAGCGTCGACGGAAGAACTGCCATTCCCGAGACCTGGCCAAACAGACTGCCGCGCATCCATTCGATGAAGCAGTCGGCTCCCTCCTTAGCGGCGGAAACAAACCTTGCATAGCTGGTTTTTGACTGACCGAACGCCTTGATAACCTCGATGCCGCTGATGTACTCCACGGCAGTGTCGTTGAGCGCCTTTGTTGAGGTGACGGTACGCTGAAATTTCTCGTTGTAGCCGCTGAACATCGACATAAAGCAGAGAATGCCGAGCGGAACGACAATCAGCATGGAAAGCCCCATGCGCCAGTCGTTTACAAACAGCAGTACAAACACCGCCAGCGCGCCGACGATGTTGGTCGTCATTTCCGGCAGCAGGTGGGCAAGGGTCGTTTCGATGGAATCGACCCGTTCCACGATAATGTTCTTATATGAGCCGGAGGAACGGTCAAGCACCGTGCCCAGCGGCAGTGTCGCCAGCTTATCCAGCAGTCTTGTGCGGGTATTGGCAAGCACATGGAAGGTTGCATGGTGCGAAAGTGAGGTAGAAATGCTGTGCAGAATATAGCGCAGCACCCAGCAGCCTGCCATCCATGCGCAAAGCGACAGGCACTGTGACAGCTTTGCCGTGCCGTTTACAAGCGCGGTAATGATTTGAATCATGATAAAATACGGCACAAGGGAGCAGGCAACGCCCAGCAGCGCCGTAAAAATGCTCAAGGCATATTCGCCCCGCCGACCCTCCGCAAGCTCTAAAAGCCACGAGGAGGCGGAGCGCTGTGGTTTCGGGGTTTTGTTCATCGATAATTCCTCCGCCATATTACGCTGTCAGATGCTTCTTTACGATTCGCTTGCCGATCATTGCGCCGATAAAAGCGGCAACGATCACGCCTGCAACCAGAGCGACCGACCACCACGACTGAAGAATTTCAGAAGCCTTCAGGATATTGTCCTGACGACCGTCTGTGACCATCTGATCCGCCATTGCTTTTGCGGCAATACCATAAGGAATCACCGTGCTTCCGAAGGCAGCAAGCACCTGATTGATAATGTAGCTGACGGTCAACGCTTTCCCGTTTCCGTAGCCGATCTTCCACAGCAACAGCTCTGCGATGACGCCGGAAAGGATAAACAGGATGATATACGGCAGATAACCGCCCATAATGGCGCGGACAATGCTGTAGATCAGGATTGCGCCGGGCTTTTTCACCTTTGCACCGATGATAAAGTACACTACGCCTTCCAGCAGGGCGAAGAACACGGGCATCAGAATGATCGTAATCGGCGTTGCATACAAAAGTGAGCTTGCAAAGAAGATCACGACATTGATCAGCGCCAGCAGGACAACGGTAATGATGTCCTTGATTTTCAGTTTGTTTGTGCTTGCTGTTTTCATAGGTAAAAACTCCTTTGATATGTATTTGTATTTGAAAGCCGCCCGGAACAGCTGTCACAAAATAAGACCGGCGGCGATTGATGCCGCCAACAGGGCGCAGAACACAACATCCCACGCCGAGAAACGGAGCGAAAGATAATTGCTCTTTCGCAGCCGTAGGTCAATGCCCCGCGTTTCGGCGGAGGCAGAAAGCGTTTCCGCAATGCGGATGACGCGCAGCGCCATAGGAACCGTCAGTATCTCAATATAGGACGGCAGCGCACGCAGCTTCTGCCACGGCGTTACAAACGCGCCGCGCGTGCGGATGGATTGCCGCAGCAGCTTCATATCGCCGGACAGCACCGGGAAGAAGCGGAAGATCACGGCGACAATCATAATAAGTCGCTCCGGCAGGTGCATATTGCGCAGAGCCGCCAGCGTTCGGCTTGCTTCGTTGCGCCCGATAAGCGTCCGCATGGAGATGCCGATGGCGATGATCCGCGGAAACAGCACCAGCATGAAGGAGAACACCGTGCCCGGCAGCAGAGCGTCGGCTGCCCACAGTACTCCAAAGCTCATCCCGCCTGCCAGCGCCGTTCCGAACCAGCCGTCAGCTGCGGTCAGCAGGATCAGTGCCGCATATGCGGCATAAACTAAGTGGTTGTTGGACGTGGAGATCACGACCAGCAGAGCCAGCCAGTAAAGCAGCTTCGTCACCGGGTGGAATCGTTCTTGATGCTGTTTTTTCACCGGAACATCGGATGGATGGAAGCGATCCATATATTGCCGTACTGCTTGCAAATCTCGTTCCGAATGAATGGGGAATTCTGTTTCCGCGCGCTCGCCCGACAGCCCAATGCAGCGGTCGCAGGCATCTGCAATCAGCTCAAGGTCATGTGTAATGATGAGGACGGTCTTTTCCTTTCGCATCTCGCGGATCAGTTTCGCGCACCGCTCCAGACTTTCCGCGTCCTGTCCTGCTGTCGGCTCGTCCAGTATGACGATTGGCTTATCGGAGAGATACGCCATCATCAGTGTCAGACGCTGCATCTGTCCGCCGGAGAGGGAGAAGGGATGCCGGTCGCGGCAGTCCCACATATCCATGCTTTTGAGAAGCGCTTCCGTTTTCGCTTCAAACTCCGGTGTCACCGCATGGCCGTATTGAAGTTCGTGCAGAACGGAGTTGGTGAAGAACTGAAACTCCGCTTCCTGTAGGATGAACAGCACCCGCTTTTGCAGTTGCTTTGGATTTTGCGGCTTTCCGAAAAGCGAGATTTTTCCGCCGGATGGGCGGTAAAGCCCTGCGATCAGCTTGCCGATCGTCGTTTTGCCGCAGCCGTTGGCCCCCACAAGACCGACGATCTCATGCTCCCGGACGGAAAAGCTGACACCGGAGAGGGTATCTCCAGCCTTCCTGCCGTATGTATAGCGGACATCTGAGACGTCAAGCACCGTCGGCGCGGTTTTCGGCAGCGGCTCTTTCTCCGGCACTGTGATCTCCGCAAGGTCGAGCGTGCGCAGAGAAAGTGCTTGTCTCTGCTCCGTCGAGAGCGCCTTTGCCTCTGCGGCAGTGTATTTTCCTTTGATCTCGCCGTCTGCCATGACCCAATATTCATTGGCAATATCTGTAAGATAATAGAGCCGATGCTCACTGAGCAGCAGCGTCTTTCCCTGTTGCTTGAGCGCCAGCAGGATCTCCCTCAACTGCTGGGTGGCTGCAAAGTCGAGGTTGGCCGTCGGCTCGTCAAGGAGAAAAATATCTGTGTCCATTGCCCATGCCGAGAGTATGGAGATGAGCTGCCGCTCGCCACTGGACAGCTCATAGACGTTGCGGTCCTTCAGCCGCTCCAGATGGAACACCCGGAACGCCTCATCTACCCGCTGGCGGATATCCTCCTGCGGCAGACCGTGATTTTCAAGCCCGAACGCCACTTCATTTGAGCTGTTCACGGTGAAAAACTGGCTGCGCGGATCCTGAAAGACCGATGCTGCAAGCTCGCCGATCTCACCAATGCCGAGTCCGTCTGTATTCTTATCCGCAAGGCAGCAATAGCCTTTCAGCTCTCCCTCGTAAAACTGCGGAATCAGTCCGTTGATGCACCTGAGCAGCGTAGATTTTCCGCATCCGCTGCCTCCGCACAGCACCACACAGCGCCCACCCGGAATACTGCCGGCGGTCTGCCGAAGCGCCGGAGCTTTTTCCTCTGCGTATTGAAACTCAAATTCAAAATCTATCATGGTTCTCTCTTTTCTTTTCGGTTAGCATAGCCTAACCACGTGGCGTAAGAAGCGGGCGGGAGCACCGCCCGAGTATTCCGAATTATTCAGTTCAGCGAGCCGCATAATTGCTGCCACCCGGCATTGAAGAAATCCAAAATCGACCGAAGGCAGGCGAGCATTTTCTTCTCTTCCATGTGCTCATTGAGAAGCTGTCTGAAATACCAGAACTGCGACCCCATCAGCAGGCGGATCGCATCCTCGTTGGGCGTTTTTCCATAGACGGCGGAGAAAAACTCGACGGTCTGTTTTGTTTTTCGATCCATAAGCTCCTTGCGAATTTCTTCCACAGAGCTGCCGTCGCTGCGGCTGAAAAACAGGGTGCATTCGTCGTAGTGCTCGGTCAGAAGGCAAAAATAGATATTCTCCTCAGCCCGGATGGCGCGTATAATATCCTCCACCCGACCGCTTTCCTTCGCCCGGTCATATTCCTCCGCCGCCGGGGAAAACGCTTCCTCCATCACCGCAAAAAAATCCTGCAAAAGGCTTGCAAAGAGCGCATCCTTGTTTTTATATCGCCTGTAAATCGCTCCGGTGGTAACGCCGGCTTTTTGGGCTATTTTATGAAGCGATGCTTTCTGAAAGCCGCAGGAAAGGAACTCGTCATACGCGGCATTGATGATGCCGCTGTCAAGGGAATAATCCTTGTTTGCCATGTCTTCACCCCCTACGCAACCGATAACACCGTTATCAATAACGCCATTATAGCACTGCAGGATACAAAATGCAAGTAGTTCATAGTACTTTTTAAGACGAACCCGATATGAAGTTTGCCGCGCAGTCGATGTTTCATTGCCCTTTTAAAACGCAGTCTTTAATAATCGTCATCGATAATTCAACGATTGCCATTCGTTTAACAATCACGCCGGCATAGAGCTTCGAAGCCTCTAAAACGTGCAAAATCCCACTGCAGAAACACTCTGCAGTGGGGTTCGCTTATGTGCTGAAACAGCCGGAAGGTCTTATATCAAGCAGTTTTTGGGCATAGAAAAGTCCACCGTAATTTTGGCGGTTTGCGTTGAGTCCGGAAAGCCCTGTTCATAGGAACATTACAATAAGCCCGACGATCGGCGCAAATACAAGTCCGAGTATCATGCCTCTTACGCTGGCTTTGAAATGAAACCAAACGGCTGACTTTTCAAACGGGCTGACCCCAGCCTTCTTATAGAACTTGTCAAACGGCGCCAACAGGATATCCACCACCAAAAAGTCATACCAGTCTACCGCCAGCCACAAAAGATATGCGGTCACGGCGGCATTCAGAAATGTCGTAATGCCGTTGACAAATCGCAGGACCACGGCGAACAAAACCGCATAAATAATGACCGCTATCAGCTTGCGGATGATATCGCTCTTTTTCGTCGGCGGCTTCTCGCTGACAATGTTCAAGCTGCGCAGCTTATCCGTCACAACGGGATCGGATGATCGACACAGCGGAGGCTTACGGCAACGAAAAGGCAGTGGGCGACGGAATCAAGCAAAGCGATATTGACCGTAAGGAGTTATTCCTCGTCACTAAGGTGAACTTCAAGTCCTACGAGAACGCCGAACAGACGGTGATGCAGTCCCTTGTCAATTTGTCCTAATAAGAGGAATAGTTTTCAAAAGCAAGTATTGAGGTAATATTATGAACATTGATGTTACCGCCAGATTGCCTGGGAGCAGAATGTGGACAAAAGCGTTGTCCGGCGCTCGGTGAAGCGCGGCATGGCTGCTATGAAAAAATATTTGAAAAGAGTTCTGTGAGCGGGGCTCCATTTGCCCGATTTTTGTCCTTGGTATATGAGAGGTAGTTTTCACCTCTCCGCAGCAAGGTAGTTGATGCTCCGTCACGGATCGTCGCTGTCCGCTGTGAGGGAGCGCCGCATTGAATATGAGCTGTCTTATGACAGGCCAACAGGAGCGGATGCGGCGCTCCCACCTTTCAAAAACACCTTGGGATTTGGGGTACCCCGCAAAGTCGCAGGACTTTGTGGGGAGAGGAGGCGCAACGAAGTGGGCGGATTTTGGGACATTTTGTCCCAAAGTAGCATAGCGGAGTTTGTGCCGACGAGTACCAAGGTCATAAGCCGCAGGCCAGCACCCAGCGTGCTGGCCTGTTTGCTTTCCCCAGTGGACAATGGGGAACGCGCATAGTGTTTTGCATCTGTGAAAGGAGGACGCCACGACTGAGAAGCCCGCCACGGAAGAATATGTGTACTACATTGGAAAGATCCGCTTTATCGTCACGCCTGTTTACAAGGAAACGGGAGAGCTGATGCGTGACATCCTTTTGAAGCTGAT